>NZ_JBEXXQ010000008.1:29991-212671 GCF_040630525.1 Streptomyces sp. NPDC005799 | reverse complement strand
CCGTCATCGGCGATGCGGACCTCCGTGCCGGGCAGCGGCTTGCCGACCGTGCCGGTGCGGTAGGCCTCGCCGGGGTTGACGAAGGACGCGGCTCAGGCGGCCTTCGGCTTGTCCGCGCCCCCGGTGAACTCCTCGTAGGCCTGCATGACCTCTTCCGTCGGCCCGTCCATGCGCAGCTCGCCGCGCTCCAGCCACAGCACGCGTTCGCAGGTGTCGCGGATCGACTTGTTGTTGTGGCTGACCAGGAACACCGTGCCCGCCTGCTGGCGCAGCTCGCGGATGCGTCCCTCGGAGCGCTTCTGGAAGGAGCGGTCGCCGGTGGCCAGCGCCTCGTCGATGAGGAGGACGTCGTGATCCTTGGCGGCCGCGATGGAGAAGCGCAGGCGGGCGCCCATGCCGGAGGAGTAGGTGCGCATCGGCAGGGTGATGAAGTCGCCCTTCTCGTTGATGCCGGAGAAGTCGACGATGTCCTGGTAGCGCTCCTTGACCTCCTCGCGGGACATGCCCATCGCGAGGCCGCCGAGGTAGACGTTCTTCTCGCCGGTCAGGTCGCCCATCAGGGCGGCGTTGACGCCGAGCAGGGAGGGCTGGCCGTTGGTGTAGATGTGGCCGTTCTCGACGGGCAGCAGGCCCGCGACCGCCTTCAGCAGGGTCGACTTTCCGGAGCCGTTGGTGCCGATCAGGCCGACGGCCTCGCCCTTGTACGCGACGAAGGACACGTTCTTCACGGCGTGCACCGTGCGCACGCCGGCCGCCTTCTCGGTCTGCTGGCGGCGCAGCATGCGGTTCAGGGCGGCGGTCGCGGAGCCCTTGCCGGCCCCGGTGCCGTTGACCCGGTAGATGATGTCGACGCCGTCGCAGACGACGGTGGGGACGCGCTCGTCGGTGTACTCAGCCACGGCCGTACATCTCCTCAGCCTTCCAGAAGTAAACGAAGCCGCCCACGCCCGCGATCAGGGCCCAGCCGATGGCCGCGGCCCACACGTGCGGGGGCAGCTGGCTGGCGTGGAAACTGTCGATCAGCGCGAAGCGCATGAGGTCGATGTAGACGGCCGCCGGGTTGACCTCCAGGGCCAGCGTCACCCAGTGGGGCAGGTGGTCGCCCTTGGTCAGCCGGTCGATGCTCCACATCACGCCGGAGACGTACATCCAGGTGCGCAGGACGAACGGCATCAGCTGGGCGATGTCGGGGGTCTTGGCGCCCATCCGCGCCATGATCAGCGCGACGCCGGTGTTGAAGGTGAACTGCAGCACCAGGGCCGGAACCGCGAGCAGCCAGGAGAAGGCGATCGGGACGCCGAAGCAGAGCAGGATGACGACCAGGGCGGCCATCGAGAACAGCAGCTGCTGCAGCTGCTGCAGCGCGAAGGAGATGGGCAGCGCGGCCCGCGGGAAGTGCAGCGCCCGCACCAGGCCGAGGTTGCCGGAGATGGCACGGGTACCGGCCATGATCGAGCTCTGTGTGAACGTCCAGATGAAGACGCCGGTGACGAGGAACGGGATGTAGTCCGGCACATGGCGCTTGGTGCCGAGGAGCACGCCGAAGATGAAGTAGTACACCGCCGCGTTCAGCAGCGGGGTCATCACCTGCCAGATCTGGCCGAGCTTCGCCTGGCTGTACTGGGCGGTGAGCTTGGCGGTGGCGAAGGCGGTGATGAAGTGGCGCCGGGCCCACAGCTGCCGGACGTACTCCGTCAGAGAGGGACGGGCGCCGCTGACCGAGAGGCCGTGGCGGGCGGCGAGGGCCGCGAGGTCGTCGTCGGCCGGGACCGGCGTCGGGGGCGGTGTGTCGAGGACCTGGCTCACATCCGCTGCTTTCACTCGGGGGGAGGGGGGTGCGGCGTCCGGCCCGTCGGCCGGCCGGTCACGTTGCCCGGCGTTTCCTTACGCGTCTCTTCACGTTTTCTTACGTCGGAACGGGACCGTATCGTCGCAACGTGAGCGTAGGCCGTTTCGGCGTCGGAACGCAACCGTTTCGTCGTCACGGGCTCCGTCGGGACGCAACCGTATCGTCGTGACGACCCGCGTGGGGCCGTTACCGTTTCGTTGTGACGCATCTCGCGCAGGCGGTCCCGGGCGGGCCGCGGGCATGGTCCGGTGGGATGCGGGCATGGTCCGGTGGGACGGGACTGTTCCGTCGTGACGTTGTGCGTGAGGCCGGGACCGTATCGTCGTGACGTTCTGCGTGGGGACGGGACCGTATCGTCGCAACGCCCTATGCTGGTCCGCATGACGACGAACGCCGAGGAGCCCCAGACGCGTCCGCGCCGCCGGACCCCGGCGGGGGCGGCGGTCCTGCGTGAGGACGTCACGGAGGCCATCCGGGCGGCCGTCTTCGAGGAGCTCGCGTCCGTCGGCTACGCGCGGATGTCCATCGAGGGGATCGCGCGCCGGGCGGGCGTCGGCAAGACCGCGGTCTACCGCCGCTGGCGCTCCAAGCTGCACCTGGTGCTCGACATCGTCTCCGCGCTCGCGGTGCAGGGCCTGCCGGCCCCGGACACGGGCTCCCTGGAGGGCGATCTGCGGCTGCTGTACGAGGTGACCTCGCGCGCCCTGCGGCACCCCGTGGCCTCGCAGATCCTGCCCGACCTGCAGGCGGAGGCGGCGCGCAACCCCGACATGGCCGAGGCGGTGCAGAAGGCGCTGCGGGACGGGCAGGAGGGCGTGGCCAGCAAGATCCTCGTGGCGGCGGAGCAGCGCGGCGAGATCCGGGCCGGCTTCGACGACGAGCTGGCGCTCGACCTGATCTCCGGGCCGCTGTACTGGCGTTCGGTGGTGATCCGCAGCCCGAAGCTGCCCAAGGGCTACCTCGGGGCGCTCGCCCGGGCCACCGCCGAGGCGATCAAGGCGCTGTGAGTAAGCTGCGATGGCCCGGTCGCCGGTGGCCGGAAGTCGTCGCGCGCGCGGTGACCGGAGCTGAGGCGGAACTGCCGTGAGAGTCGTGATCGCCGAGGACAACGCCCTGCTGCGGGAGGGGCTCGTCCTGTTGCTGACCTCCGCGGGGCACGAGGTCGTGGCGGTCGCCGCCACCGGCCCGGAGATCCTGCCCGCGCTGCTGGAGCACCGGCCCGACGCGGCCGTACTGGACGTCCGTATGCCGCCCGCCTTCCGGGACGAGGGGCTGCGCGCCGCGCTGGAGGCGCGGGCCGAGCTTCCCGGACTTCCCGTCCTGGTGCTCTCCCAGTACGTCGAGGAGTCGTACGCCGCCGAACTGCTCACCGGCGGGGCGAGCGGGCTCGGTTATCTGCTCAAGGACCGGGTCGGCCGGGTGGACGAGTTCCTCGACGCGCTGGAGCGGATCGCGGCCGGAGGTACGGCCCTCGACCCCGAGGTCGTCACCGAACTCCTCACCCGCCGCAAGGACTCCCCCCTCGACTCCCTCACCCCGCGCGAACGCGAGGTCCTGGCCCTGATGGCCGAGGGCCACGACAACGCCACCATCGCAAGGACCCTGGTCGTCACGGAACGCGCCGTCCACAAACACATCGGCAACGTCTTCCTGAAACTGGGCCTGCCCCCGAGCGACAGCGGCCACCGCCGGGTACTGGCGGTGCTGGCGTACCTGAACAACCGGTAGCCCGAGCCGATGCCACCCCTCGTCGGCCGGCCGGGGTCAGTGGCGGGTCGCCTCCGGATGCAGGCGTATCCAGCCCTGCCACGCCGACGTGATCATGTCCTGGACGTCATGTTTGGCCTTCCAGGCGAGTTCTGTGGTGGCGCGGTCGGCGGAGGCCACGACTCGGGGCGGGTCGCCGGGGCGGCGAGGGGTGATCGTCGGGGGGCGGTCGTGGCCGGTGACGGCGTTGATGCGGTCGATCATCTCGCGGACGGAGACGCCCTCGCCGCGGCCGATGTTGAGGGTGAGGTCGCGGCCCGGGGAGGCCCGCAGGGCGCGGGCCGCCGCCACATGGGCCTCGGCCAGGTCCACGACGTGGATGTAGTCGCGTACGCAGGTGCCGTCGGGGGTCGGGTAGTCGTCGCCGAAGATGCGCGGCGGCGCGTTCTCCGTCAGCTTCTCGAAGACCATGGGGATGAGGTTGAAGACACCGGTGTCGGCGAGTTCCGGGGCGGCGGCGCCCGCCACGTTGAAGTAGCGCAGGGACGCGGTGGACAGGCCCGTCGCGCGGCCCGTGGCCCGGACCAGCCACTCGCCCGCCAGCTTCGTCTCGCCGTACGGCGACATCGGCACGCACGGCGTCTCCTCCGTCACCAGCTCCACGTCCGGCATGCCGTAGACCGCGGCTGAGGAGGAGAACACGAAAGAGGGGACACCGGCCGCCGTGACGGCCTCCAGGAGGACGCGCAGGCCCTCGACGTTCTCCCGGTAGTAGTGCAGGGGCAGCTCCACCGACTCGCCCACCTGCTTCTTCGCCGCGAGATGCACCACCCCGGTGATCCGGTGGTCCGCGAGGGCGCGCGCGACCCGCTCGCCGTCCAGCGTCGATCCCACCACCAGCGGCACCCCGTCCGGCACCCGTTCCCCGAGGCCCGTCGACAGGTCGTCGTACACGACCGTCCGCTCGCCCGCCCCGGTCATCGCGCGCACGACGTGCGCCCCGATGTAACCGGCGCCGCCGGTGATCAGCCAGGTCATGTGCGGGCCGTCCCCTCTTTCGGTCGAGGCGTGCGTGCTGGTGCGCGTCCGGTATCAGTGAAGCAGGCCCCGGGTCACGCCGGGACGGCCTGGGTGGCTCCGCGGGCGTCGGGGGAGCGGCGGGGCGCGCCAGGCAGGGGCGGCGGGGGCGCGGTGGAGCGCCACAGCCGGACGAAGGACAGCACGGCGGCCGCCGCGAGCAGGCCGTTGCGTACGAGCATCAGGGCGCAGCCCGTCCAGGTGCAGGCCATGACCTGGTTGTACAGGACCGGGAACTCGACGGCGCTGACCGCGGTCGCCGCCAGGATCAGCGCGGCGACGGGCCGCTGCACGGTGTGCCGTGAGGTCAGGCAGACGGCGGCCAGACCAACCAGCCAGATCATGTACTGCGGGCTGATCACCCGGCTGGTGACGGTGAACAGCAGCACCGCGCTCAGCGCCGCGTCGTAGGGCGTGGCCGGTGTCCAGCGCCGGGCCCGCAGCCGCCACAGCAGCAGCAGCGCGAAGGCCACCGCGGTGAGCGCCAGGGAGATGTGGGCGACCGTGCGGACGTACGGGCCGGTGAACTCCATGGCGCCGTACTGGTAGCGCACCTTCCCGGGCCAGCCGGCGTGCACGGCGAAGGAGAGCACCGTGCCGCCCAGCGACTCGATCTGCACGCCCCGGCCGCCCTGCTCGCGCAGGAAGCCGAAGGGGTTGGCGAACAGGGCCGCCAGCACGCCCAGGGCGACGGTCCCGGTGGCGAGGGCCCACGCCCACGCCGAGCGCGTCGTACGGCCCCTCGGCGTGCCAAGGAGCACCAGCGCCGGCCACACCTTCACCAGGGCGCCCAGCGCCGCGAACGCCCCGCACACGCGCGTGGAGCGCGGCAACGCCAGCAGGGAGACCACCGCGAGGGCGGTCACCTGGACGTCGTAGCGCGCGAGCGGCGTCTGCAGCAGGAGGGGGAGGCCGGCCACCCACACCGCCGCGCCGAGGAGGCTGCGGTGGCCGCGCGCGCCCGCGGCGGCCAGCGCCACGGTGATCGCCGCGTCGCAGACGAGGGTGAGCGCGACGAACGCCTCGAAGTACGTCAGGCCCGGCAGCAGCGCGGGCGAGAGCAGGACCGCGCCGGCCCCCGGCGGGTACTGCCAGAGCGGGTCGTGGACGGGGAAGCTGCCGTGCGCCAGGACGCCGTACCAGTGGTGGTACAGGCGCCACACCTCCCGGGCGACCGAGCCGTGCCCGAGCAGCGGCAGGCCGCCCAGCGCGAGCAGCCACAGCATCGCGGCGCGGGTGGCGAGCCAGCCGGCCGCGAGGGCGAGAAGAGGACGTCGTGTCTTTGAGGTCGGCTCCGCGTTCATCACGGCGGATCGTAAGCCGGGCGAATGGAGTGGACGTGCTGATACACCGTCAATCGTCGGTAAGAGCTCGCCAACAGCCCAACATCAGGCGAGTGGACGGTAAGAACACGGTGCGCCGACTGGCACGTCCCGAGGTCCTGGCCGTGGCGGTGCCGGTGGCCGTGATGCTCGGGATCGGGCTGTGGCGGCTCGACCGGGGCGGCATGTGGGGCGACGAGGCGGCCACCTTCCTGGTCGGCCGGCGTACGGTGCCGCAGATCTGGCGGATGCTCCATTCGGTGGACGCGGTGCACGGGCTCTACTACCTCGTCCTGCACGTCGTCCTCGCGGTCCGGCCCGACGAGGTCGCGCTGCGGCTGCCGTCGGTGTGCGGGGCGGCGGTGAGCGCGGGGCTGGTGGGGGCGCTGGGCATGCGGCAGGCCGGTCCGCGCGTGGGCCTGTGGTCCGGCCTGCTCTACGCCGTCACCCCGTTGATCGGCCACTACGCGCAGGAAGGGCGGTCGTACGCGATCGTCTCGGCCGGTGTCATCGGGGCGACGCTGCTGCTGGTGACGGGACTCGACGGCCGGCCGGGGCGGGCGGGGTGGGTCTGGGCCGGCTACGGCGGGGTCCTCGCCGTCACGTGTCTGCTGCACGAACTGGCGGTGCTGGTCGTGTGCGCGCACGCCGTGACGTTGCTGCTGGTGCGGGCGTCGAGGCGGGTGTGGGCGGGGTGGGGGCGCGCGGTGGGAGTGGTGACGGTCGTTCTGGCGCCGCTGGTGTGGGTGTCCCACGGGCAGGCCGGGCAGGTGGGGTGGCTCGTGCCGCCGGACTGGGAGGAGGTCGAGGCCCTCGGGAGAGCGGTCGCGGCCGGGCCCACGGGGGTGGTGTTCTGGATGTGCGTGCTGCTCGCGGCGGCCGGGGCGGTGCGGGTGCGCCGGATCGCGCGGGTGGCGGTTCCGCTGCTGGTACTGCCGCCGGCCCTGCTGATGACGGCCTCTCAGGTGCAGCCGCTGTATCACGAACGGTATGTGCTGTACGCCTTCGCGGGGGCGCCGTTGCTGGTGGCGGCGGGGGGTGAGTGGCTGGCCGGGGCCCTTGTCGGAATGGGGCCGGGGCGAGGCGTGCCCCATCTTCCCCATGCGCGGGGGCAGTTGGGCGAGGAGACCGCTTCCGCCGAGCGGAACGACCGTGACGGCTTGCGTCGACTGCTCGGTCGTCCCGTCTCGTTCGCTGGGGGCGTGCGCGGGTCCCGAGCAGTGCCCGCTGATGACGGGCAGTCCAGGAACAGCTCACAGGCGGGTGTTCTGCTCGCCGACGACCGTGACCCGCAGCCGGACCACACCCACCCCCACCCCCGACCCGTCCTTCGCCGCCCCCTGCCCCGCGTCTCCAACCTCACCCTCGCCGGCGTCCTCGCCGTCGGTCTCGTCGCCGTCCACGACCTCCCCCTCTACCGCCACGACCGTTCCCCCGCGCACCGGCCCGAGAACCTCGCCGCCGTCTCCGGGCTCGCCGCCCGTGACATCCGGCCCGGCGACCCCGTGCTGTTCGTGCCGGCGTTCTGGCGGATCGCGGAGTCGGCCTATCCGGGCGGGTTCGGCAAGGCCCGGGACATCGCGTTGAAGGAGTCGGGAGCGCGGTCGGGGACGTTGAGCGGCCAGGAGGTAGGGGTGCGCGAGCTGTCGGCGCGGCTGGCCGGGGTCGACCGGGTGTGGGTCGTCGGGGACGGGCGGGTGCTGGGAGCGCGCCGGCCCCCTCCGCGCAGTCCGGTCGAGCGGGCCAAACTCGCCGCTCTGGAGGGGCAGTTCACGCCCCGGTGGCAGTACCGCAGCGGCCGAGTGACCTTCCGGCTGTACCTGCGCCGTACTCAGGCGACCCGGCTCGCGCCGATGAACGGGCTCGCGGCTCCTACCGGGCTCCTCCCATCTCCTCCGCCACGGCCGCGTCCAGCGCGGTCGTGAGGTCGTCCAGGCGGGCCCGCAGCGCGCGGATCTCGTCGACGTCGAAGCCCGTAGCGGTGGCGATCCGGAGCGGCACCTGAAGGGCACGCTCGCGCATCGCCGTCCCCTCCTCGGTGAGCCGTACCTCCACCGAGCGTTCGTCGCGGGCGCTGCGTTCACGGCGGACCAGACCCGCCGCCTCCAGCCGCTTCAGCAGCGGGGAGAGCGTGCCGGAGTCGAGGCGCAAGTGTTCGCCGAGCTTCTTGACCGGCAGGTCACCGTGCTCCCACAGCACGAGCATCACCAGGTACTGCGGATAGGTGAGCCCGAGGTCCTTGAGGACCACGCGGTAGACGCCGCCGAAGGCGCGCGACGCGGCGTTCAGGGAGAAGCAGATCTGCTGGTCCAGGCGGAGCCAGTCGGTGGTGGGCGTCGTACTCATGCCTCCAGGATAGCTCTTGCGAGCCATTTAGTTGTGCACAATTGAATTGTGTGCTCTACTTGTCGTCGTGCGGCGGCCGCGGAAGAGCCGCCGGAACACGAACGACTTGAGAGGGATGGTTTCCCATGGACGCGCTCTACACCGCAGTCGCCACCGCCACCCACGGGCGTGGCGGCCGTGCCGTCACGAGCGACGGCAAGCTCGACGTGAAGCTGGCGCCGCCGGTGGAGATGGGCGGCGACGGTGCGGGCACCAACCCGGAGCAGCTGTTCGCCGCCGGTTACGCCGCCTGCTTCGGCAGCGCCCTCGGTCTCGTCGGCCGCCAGGCCAAGGTGGACGTCACCGAAGCCGCCGTCACCGCCGAGGTCGGCATAGGCAAGCAGGGCGAGGGCTTCGGCCTCCAGGTGACGCTGCGTGTGGAGCTGCCGGACACCGTGGACCAGGAGACGGGCCGCAAGCTCGTCGAGACCGCCCACCAGGTCTGCCCCTACTCCAACGCCACCCGCGGCAACATCGAGGTCGACCTCGTCATCGAGTAAGCGCCGCAGGCGCAACAGGCGCCACCCCCGGCAGACAGCGCGGACGCCCCTGCACCGGCGTCCGCGCTGTCATGTGCCCGGGCGGTTCCGGGGCGGTCACCTCATCGAGGGAGCCCGGCCTGCCGCGGGCGCGGGGATCGCCGGCAACGAACCCGGCGCGGACATCCGCTCGCCGAGGATCAGCGTCCGTACGACCCGCTCGGCGGCCCGTCCGTCGTCGTACTCGCAGAACCGCTTCCGGAACCCGGCCCGCAGCGCCGCCGACTCCTCGTCCTTCCAGGTGCCGGACGCGAACAGCCACGCCAACTCCCGGTAGGAACGGGAGACATGGCCCGGCGACTCGGCGGTGATGTCGAAGTAGGCGCCCCGGCTCGCCGCGTACGCGCCCCAGTCGTCGGCGTGGACCACGATCGGCCGGTCCAGGTTGGCGTAGTCGAACATCAGGGCCGAGTAGTCGGTGACCAGCGCGTCCGAGGCCAGCATCAGATCCTCGACGTGCGGTTCGTCCGTCGCGTCGACGAGCACGCCCCGCCCGTGCAGATCGGCCAGACCGAGCCCGCGTGCCGTGCCGGTCGCGAGGGTCGGGTGCAGACGGACGACGAGGGTGTGGCCCGCGCCGAGGTCCGCGGCGAAACGGGCCAGGTCGACGCGGTCGACGTGGCCGCCCCGGCAGTAGTCGCGGCGGGTGGGGGCGTAGAGCACGACGGTGTGGTCGGCGGGGATGCCGAGCCGTGCGCGGACGGCCGCGGCCCGCGCCGCGTCACCGGTGACCAGCACGTCGTTGCGCGGGCTGCCCGTCCGGGCCGAGGTGAAGTGGCACGGGTACGCCCGCTCCCACACCAGCTCGGAGTGCCGGTTGGCGACCAGGCTGAGGTCCCAGCGGTCGGCACGGTGCAGCATCCTCGGCACGCTGAAGCCGTGCCGGGCGCCGGGCTTGTCCAGCAGGTCGGCGCCCATGTACTTGAGCGGGGTGCCCTGATGGGTCTGGATGTGGACCTGGCCGGGTCGTTTGACCAGCGCACCGGGCCAGTTGACGTTGTTCACCCAGTAGGTCGCCCGTGCCATCACCGAGTGGTAGCGCCGCGAGCCCGGCACCACGTGGTCCACTCCGTCGGGCACCGTGTCCAGCGCGTCCTCCCGCACCACCCACACCCCGCGCAACTCCGGCGCGATCTCCCGGGCCTTGGCGTGGATCGCGGCCGGATCACCGTTCACGCCCGCGTGATGGAAAGACGAGTACACGACGAGACGCGGATCGAGCGGAAGCCTCGAACCGGCGGTGTACCAGGCGCGTTGGGCGGCGGCCGACAGCCGCTGCGCGGCACGCCGTTTGCCCGCCCCGGCGATCCTGCGCACACCCCGCGCACCGCTCAGGGCCGCGTACGAGGCGTACGGCGTCCTCGCCAGCAGCCGCATCTCCGTGCCGCGCGGACCGGTCGGCGGGACGAAGCCCTCGGGGCGATGGCGGCGGTGGAAGGCGCGCATCTCGCGGTGGAAGGCGGCGCGGTCGGCGGGGGTGACCCGGTCCTCGCGGGCGATCACGAACAGCATGTGGTCCAGGGCCCGTTCGAAGAGCAGGGGCCGGGCCCAGGCGAGGTCCTCGCGCTCCTGAAGGAACGCGAACAGGCCCTCGTACTGCGGGAAGATGTCGAAGTGGCGGCGCCCCGGCGTCCTGGTGATCGCCCCCTGCCGCCGCTGCCGGTACTCGACACCGATCCGGTTCAGGCACGCGATGCGCTCGGCCAGCACCATCGAGCGGTAGGTGACCGGCGCGTCCTCGTACAGACCCGGCGCGTACTGGAGGCCGTGCCCCTGGAAGAAGTCCCGCCGGTACGCCTTGTTCCAGGCGACCAGGAACAGATGGACGTACTCGGGACTCGTGCGCAGATCGAAGACGTCCTGGCCGGCGCGGGCCAGCAGACCGGAGGAGTCGCTGGGGCCGCCCCGCCCCCACCAGTGGGTGCGGACGTGGTCGAAGACCAGGATGTCCGGGTCCTCGGCGCTGCTGAGCCGGTCGGCGACGGCGGCCAGCAGGCCCGGGGTGTAGAAGTCGTCACTGTCGAGGAAGAGGACGTAGTCCCCGCGGGCCTGCGCGAGGCCGGCGTTGCGGGCCCGGCCGAGGCCGACGTTCTCGGGCAGGTGCAGGACCCGTACCCGCTCGTCGCGGGCCGCGTACTCGTCGAGGATCGCCCCGCAGCCGTCGGGCGAGCGGTCGTCGACGGCGATCACCTCGAGGTCGGGGTAGGACTGTCCGAGCACCGAGTCGATGCACTCACGCAGGTAGCCCTGCACCTTGAAGACGGGGACGATGATGCTGAAGCGGGGCACGGGTGTCAGTTCCTCACGAGGGCGGGGACCGGGGCCGGGGTCCGTTCGGCGAGCGGGATCACGGGCGGGATCGCCTCCGGCGGCTCGCCCAGCAGCACCCTGCGCACCACGCGCTCGGCGGCCCGCCCGTCGTCGAACTGGCAGAACCGCTCCCGGAAGGCGGCCCGCGCGGCGGCGGACTCCGCGCCCGCCCAGGATCCGTCGCGGAAGACGCCGACCAGTTCCTCCGGCGTACGGGCCACCGGTCCCGGCGGGTGCTCCATCAGGTCGAAGTAGACGCCCCGGGTCTCCCGGTAGACGTCCCAGTCGTCCGCGTACACGACGATCGGGCGGTCCAGGTTGGCGTAGTCGAACATGATCGAGGAATAGTCGGTGATCAGCGCGTCCGCGGCCAGGCACACGTCCTCGGAGGAGCGGTGCGCGGTCACGTCGATGATCCGGCCGGTGCTGTGCGCCCGGCCCCGGTCGTAGAAGTAGTGGGCGCGCAGCAGGACGACGACGTCCTCACCGGCCTGCTCGCAGAAGGCCTCCAGGTCCAGGCCGGTCTCGAAACCGGTGTGGTGGTCCCGGTGCGTGGGCGCGTAGAGGACCGCCGTCCTGCCGTCGGGGACCCCCAGCTCCCGCCGGACGCGGGCCACGTCGTCCGCGGTGGCCGTGTAGTAGACGTCGTTGCGCGGATAGCCGTACTCCAGCGTCTCGTGCGCGGCCGGGAAGGCCCGCTCCCACATCTGGGTGGAGTGGCGGTTGGAGGTGAGGTTGTAGTCCCAGCGGTCCACCCGCTCCAGCAGCTTGGTGAAGTTGCCGGTGGCGGCGGCCACCACGGGGTACGTCGCCTGGTCGACGCCCATCTTCTTCAGCGGGGTGCCGTGCTGGGTCGACAGGTGCACACTGCCGGGGCGTTTGACGACGGCGTCCGCGAAGTTGGCGTTGTTGACCAGGTACTTGGCACGGGCGAGGACGTCCCAGTACCGCGCGCTGCCGATGACCGCGTACTCAACGTCCTTGGGCACGGTGTGCGCCTGGTCCGGCTCGACGAGGAACACCGCCCGGATGTGCGGGGCGAGTTCGCGGGCCTTGGCGTGGATCGCGGCCGGGTTGCAGGCGTAGCCGCGGCCCCAGTAGGCGCAGTACACCGCGAGGCCGGGATCGAGGGGGCGGCGCAGGGCGCGGGCGTAGCGGAGCCGGGTGCGCAGGCCGCGGGGGCGGGGCAGGGCCTCCACGACACGCGTGGCCGACCGGTTGACGCCGCGCAGGGCGCAGAAGGCGGTGTACGCCCCGCTCGCCAGCAGCCGGTGCTGGACGCCGAGGCTCCCCTCCGGGGGACGGAAGCCGGCCGGGCGGTGGCTGCGGTAGAGCCTGCCCGCCCGGCGGAAGAAGGCGCGGCGGCCGGAGGTGAGCCGGCGCGGATGGGCGGCCGTCTTCAGGACGGTGGCGAAGAGGTGGTCGAACAGCGGCACCAACCGCTCCTCGTGCAAGCCTAGTTCGGCCGCGCGCGTGAGCACCAGCTCCACCTGGTCGAGGAGTTGCCCGTGGTGCGGGCCCGGCAGGTTCAGCCGGCTGCCCTGCCGGCGCACCAGATGCCGTACGACGACCTCGCGCAGCACCGCCGCCTTCTCGGCCCGCAGCGCCACCAGGGCGCCGAAGCCGACGTCGGTGTAGTGGCTGTCGGGGAAGGCGAGTCGGTGCTCGATGAGGAAGGACCTGCGGTAGGCCGCGCTCCACGCCGGGAGCTGGACGCCGGTCAGCTGAGGGACCTGGTCGGGGGAGAAGGCGCCCGCCGGGGTCTTCGGCGGCAGCAGCAGCGCGGCCGCGTTGGTCGGCTCGCCCTCCCACCACGGCACCCGCTCGTGCTCGGCGTACAGGACGTCCACGTCACCGGTCTCCGTCAGCCGTGCGTCCAGCGCCGCCAGCGCGCCCGGGACGAGGGTGTCGTCGCCGTCGAGGAACAGCAGATACGCGCCGGCCGCCGCCCGCATCCCGGTGTTGCGCGCCCCGGCCAGACCGTCCGCCGGCGGCGAGTGCACCGGGGTCACCCGGGAGTCCCGCTCGGCGTACCCGGCGACGAGCTCCGCCGCGGGCGCGTCGGGGCCGTCGCAGACCGGGATCAGCTCGAAGTCGCCGTGGGACTGCGCGAGGACCGAGTCCAGCGCCTGGGACAGGCGGCCTGCCACGCCATGGGAGGGGACGATGATGCTGAAGCGGGGCATTCTGCTCTTTCTCTCGATCGTCGTGGGGTGCGTCAGCGTCCGGGGCGTCCCGCCGGGCGCCAGGTGGACGGCCGGCTCGGGGTGGGCCGTGACGGGCTGGAGGGCATGGAAACTCCCCGGTGCGAGAACGGTGTTCAGAGGCTGTCGGTGACGGTCAGGGACCCGGCGGGCTGCGGCACGATGGCCTGCGGGGAGCGCGCCGGGCCCGCTGCCGCCGAGGGCACCGGGTGGCGCTGGTGGAGGGGGATCACCGGCGGCCGTCCCCGCTCGCCCAGGACGACCTGGCGTACGACCCGCTCGGCGGCGCGTCCGTCGTCGTACGGGCAGAAACGCTCGCGGAAGGCGGAGCGCAGCTGGGCGGAGCGGGAGCCGCGCCAGTGGCCGGTGAGG
Organism: Streptomyces sp. NPDC005799; assembly: GCF_040630525.1. Taxonomy (NCBI): domain Bacteria; kingdom Bacillati; phylum Actinomycetota; class Actinomycetes; order Kitasatosporales; family Streptomycetaceae; genus Streptomyces; species Streptomyces sp. NPDC005799. Next base: position 198,906 of record NZ_JBEXXQ010000008.1, on the reverse strand, counting down.
AAGATGTCGATCAGCTCGTCCTCGCTGCGGGCGACCGCGCCCGGCGGGAAGGCGCGCAGGTCGACATAGATGCCGCGGGCCGCCTCGTACGCCTCCCAGTCGTTGAGGTGGAGCACGATCGGGCGGTCGAGGTTGGCGTAGTCGAACATCAGGGGCGCGTAGTCGGTGACCAGGGCGTCCGAGGCGAGGCAGAGGGACTCGACGCTCGGATGGCCGGTGACGTCGATGATCCGGTCGTTCGGCGGGACGGGTCCGGGGGTGCGGGCCAGGACGACGTGGCGGGGGCCCAGGCGGCGCAGGACGCGGGCCAGGTCGAGGGGGGAGCACTGGGTGCGGCGGTAGTCGCGGGGGGCCGGGGCGTACAGCAGCGCCACCGAGTCCGTGGGAATGCCCAGGGACTCGCGCAACCGGGTCACATCTGCCGAAGTCGCCTTCTGGAACACGTCGTTGCGCGGTGAGCCGAGTTCCAGGGTGGTGTAGGCGCCCGGGAAGACACGTTCCCAGGTGAGGGTGGAGTGGCGGTTGGCGGACAGCAGGTGATCCCAGGTGTCGACGTCGTCGAGGAGCCGCCCGAAGTCCAGGTCCCGCGCTGCGGCCGGGCGTTCCTGGAGGTCGAGGCCCATGTGGCCGAGGGGGGTGCCCTGGTGGGCCCGGACCAGGATCTGGCCGGGGCGCTTGACCAGCCGGGGGTCGAGGGCGGTGTCGGCGACGAGGTACTTGCAGCGCGCCAGGGCCGTCCAGTGGGCGGCCGCGTCCGGGGCGTCGAGCCAGGTGGTGCGGATGTGCGGGACGAGGGCTCGGAACGCCTCCTCCAGGGCGCCCGGGGTGCCGCCACGGCCGTTGGACGCGGTGAACACGGCGCGGTCGGCGCGCACCGGCAGACACCGCTGGACGCGGTAGTGGACGCGCAGGGCCGTCGTGCGCAGGGACCCGAGCAGGCGCGTGGTGCGCTTGAGGGCGGTGCGGTGCAGGGCGGAGGCCGCCCGCAGGGTGCGGTACGTGCGGTGCAGACCCCAGCGGATCAGGGTGTGGCGCGGGGTGAGACGGGCGCCGGGGACGCGGTGGCGGCGGTAGTGGGCGCGGGCCCTGCGCAGGAACTCGGCGCGGGCCCCGCGCGGCAGCCGGCCCGGGCGGGTGAAGACGACGGCCAGGTGGTCGACCATGCGGCGGAACAACACCGGCCGCCAGCGGTCGAGTTCGGGGCGGCCGTCGACGTACGCGAAGACCCGGTCGTACTGCTCGAAGACGTCGAAGTGGCTGCGGCTCGTGGTGCCGAGGATGCTGCCCTGGCGGCGCTGGCGGTAGTGCACGCACACCCGGTCCAGGGTCGCCAGCGAGCCCGCCGCCATCAGGGCCGGGAACGTCCACGGGGTGTCCTCGTAGTAGCCCGGCGGGAAGGCGAGGGCCTCGCGCTCGACGAACTCCCGCCGGTACGCCTTGTTCCAGGCCACCATCAGCACGTTCAGCAGGCCGGGGCGGTCCTCCAGGCGGAAGGGCGCCGGGCCCTGCTCGGTGAGCTGCGCCGCGGCCTGGTTGCGGACGGTCTCGCCGGTGCAGTACGTGCGCGCGTAGTCGTAGACCAGGACGTCCGGCTCGCCCGTCTCCTTCAGCCGGTCGGCGATCATCCGCAGGGCGTGCGGGGTGAGGGTGTCGTCGCCGTCGAGGAAGACCAGGTAGTCGCCGCGGGCCTGCGCCAGACCGGCGTTGCGGGCGCGGCCGAGTCCCTGGTTCTCCGCCAGGTGCACGGGCCGCACCCGCGGGTCGCGGGCCGCGAACTCGTCGATGATCGCGCCCGAGCCGTCCGGCGAGCAGTCGTCGACGGCGATCAGCTCCAGATCCGCACAGGACTGCGACAGCACCGACTCCAGGCATGCGTGCAGATACGCCTGAACCTTGTACGCGGGGACGATGACACTGAACCTGGGCAAGGGGACATCCATGGGTCGCAGCGGGCGGTAGGACCTTGCCCGGGAACGGCCGATGGAGTGATTTGGTTACGGTTTCCTACGGCATACGGGGGACACCAGGTGAACGGTGTCCCCCGTTTCGGTTACCTCGGGGGCTACTTGACGGCGCCCGCCATGACCCCGGAGACGAACTGCCGCTGGAACGCGAAGAACACGACCAGCGGGATCACCATCGAGATGAACGCGCCGGGTGCCAGCACGTCGATGTTGTTGCCGAACTGCCGTACCTGCTGCTGGAGTGCGACGGTCAGCGGCTGCGACTCCGAGTTGGAGAAGACCAGCGCGACCAGCATGTCGTTCCACACCCACAGGAACTGGAAGATGCCCAGCGAGGCGATCGCCGGGGCGCCGAGGGGGAGGACGACGGTGAGGAACAGCCGGGTCTCGCCGGCGCCGTCCAGCCGTGCCGCTTCCAGGAGTTCACGGGGGATCTCCGCGAAGAAGTTGCGCAACAGGAAGATGGCGAACGGCAGTCCGAAGCCGACGTGGAAGAGGACCACGCCGATGATGTCGCCGAAGATCCCGATCTTGCCGAAGAGGTCGGCGAGCGGGATCAGCGCCACCTGGACGGGCACCACGAGCAGCGCGACCACGACCAGGAACCACCAGTCGCGGCCCTTGAAGTCCATCCAGGCGAACGCGTATCCGGCCATCGCGCCCAGCAGCACGACCAGCAGCGTCGCCGGGACGGTGATCCACACGGTGTTGAACAGCGCGTGCGTGATCGCGTCCTTCTCCAGCAGCGACTGGTAGCTCTTGGCGGTCAGCTGGCTGGGCGCGGTGAACACCTTCCACCAGCCCGAGGTGGCGATGTCGGTCGGGTCGCGGAACGAGGACACCAGCAGCCCGAAGGTGGGCACCAGCCAGAACACGGCGACCACGATCAAGAAGACCCGCAGCACCCCGCCCGCGGCGCCGCTCGCCACCCGCGCGGCGAAGGAGCGCTTGGCGCGCACGGTCGAATCGAGGGCGGTCACCGTTGCCTCTCCCTTCGCAGACGCCGGATGTTGACCCACATCACGGGCAGCACCAGCAGCAGCAGGATGACGCCGATCGCGCTGCCGACGCCCTCGTTGCCGCCACCGCCGAACGACGACAGGAACAGCTGCAGGGCAAGGACGTTGGCGTCGTCCTGACTGGGCTGCGGGGCGATGATGTAGACCAGGTCGAAGATCTTCATCACGTTGATCATCAGCGTGACGAGGACGACGACCAGGACCGGCGCGAGCAGCGGCACCGTGACCCGCCGGAACACCTGCCACTCGTTGGCCCCGTCGACCCGGGCCGCCTCCAGCAGGTTGCGGTCGACGCCGGCGAGGCCCGCCGCGATCAGCACCATCGCGAAGCCCGCCCACATCCACACGTACGCGCCGATGATCGCCGGCGTCACCAGCGTCGGGCCGAGCCAGTCGATGCCGCTGTAGGGCGCGGAGAAGTTCGAGGCGGGCAGCCGTACTTGGGCCCCCTCGGCCTTCGCCGGCAGGGTGAAGGTGCCGTCCGCGCCGCTCTTGGCGGAGGCGACCACCTTGCCGCCCTTCACGGCCTCCACCTTGACGCCCTTCAGCGCCTTCTCACCCGGGTCGACCTTGCCCTTCGTGCCGCCGCCGCCCAGCTTGAAGTCCAGCCAGACGGTACCGGTGATCCCGCTGCCGGTCGCCGCCCTGGCGTTCTCCGGGTTGCCGGGGAGCCGGTTGGGCGCGATGCCGACCAGCGGCAGCATCACCGGGGTGCCCGCGTGCACCGTCCCGGTCGAGGTGAACGAGCCGCCGCCGGACGGCTTCAGGTCGCTCGCCGTCGCGTTCGGCCGGGCGTCGGGATAGACCGACGACGACACGAACGTGTCGTGGATCGACTTCGCGACCGCGTTCGCCGCGCCCAGGTTGGGGTCCTGCTCGTAGACGAGACGGAAGATGATTCCGGCCGCGAGCATCGAGATCGCCATCGGCATGAAGACGATCAGCTTGAACGCCGTTCCCCAGCGCACCCGTTCGGTCATCACCGCGAAGATCAGCCCGAGCGCGGTGACGACGGCCGGAGCGACCGCCACCCAGATCGCCGTGTTGCGGACGGCGGTCAGGGTGCGGCTGTCGCTGAAGATGTCGCCGTAGTTCTTCAGCCCGACGAAGCCTGAGCCGCCGGCGTCGTAGAGACTGCGCCAGACCGAGTACCCGATGGGGTAGACCACGAGCGCACCGAGCAGCACGAACGCGGGCAGCAGGAACAGCACCGCCACCCACAGCCGTGTCCCCGTGACGCTCTTGCGCGGTTGGGCGGCGGGCGTCGGCAGTGCGCCGGCGCCCCCCGTCGCTTTCGCCACAGACGTCATGGCCCGACCGTCAGCCGGCGCCGTACGCCTTGGCGGCGTCGGCCTCCAGCTTCTGCTGGGCGCCCGCGACGTCCTTCGGGTTGCGCAGGAAGTCCTGCAGGTCCTTCCACTCGCCGATACCGGCCGTGCCGCCGAACGCCGCCGGCGCCTGGTCGGACATGTCGAAGCGGAAGCTGTCACCGGCGGCGAGCAGCTGCTGGGCGATCTGCTTGGTGATGGCGTCCTTGTAACTGGACATGTCCATCTCCTTGTTGGGGGAGAGGATGCCGCCCTGCGCCGCCCAGATCTGCGCCGCGTCCGTCGACGCCAGGAACGTCAGCAGGGCCTGCGCCCCCTCACCGCCCTTCAGCGCCACCGCCACGTCGCCGCCGCTGACCACGGGGGCCTGCGAGCCGACCGCCGGGAACGGGAACACCTTCGCGTCCGTGCCCAGCTTCGCCTTGGTGTCGCCGTTGATGTTCGCCGCGACGAAGTCGCCCTCGAAGACCATCGCGGCCGGGGTGTCGCCGGAGAAGGTCTGCGTGACCGACTTCGGGAACTCCGTGTTCAGCGCGCCCTTGGTGCCGCCCGCGATCAGGTCGTTCTTGCCCCACAGCTGGGCGAGCGTGGTCAGGGCGTCCTTGACCGAGGGATCCGTCCACTTGATCTTGTGGGCGGCCAGCTGGTCGTACTTCTCCGGACCCGCCTGCGAGAGATAGACGTTCTCGAACCAGTCGGTGAGCGTCCAGCCGTCCGCGCCGCCGATCGACACCGCCGGGGAGCCGGCGTCCGACAGCGTCTGCGCGGTGGTGAGGAAGTCCTTCCAGGTCTTCGGGGTGTCCTTGAGGCCGGCCGCGTCGAAGGCCTTGGTGTTGTACCAGACCAGCGACTTGTTGGCGGCCTTGGCGTAGACGCCGTACTGGGTGCCCTTCCAGGCGCCGAGGTCGACCCAGCCCTTGGAGAAGTTCTTCGTCAACTGGGCCTTGGCGTCCGCGCCGAGCGGCTTGAGCCAGCCCTTGTCCGCGAACTGGTGCAGGACGCCGACCTGGGGCAGGAACGCGACGTCCGGCGGCTGACCGCCCTGGATCTTCGTACCGAGGAACGTGGACGTGTTGTTGCCCGTCGGCACGAAGTCGATCTTGGCGCCGGTGCGCTTCTTGAACTCGTCCATGACCTTCATGAAGTTGTCCTGCTCGGCACCGGTCCAGACGGCGGCGACCTCCAGCGTCTGGCCGTTGAGCTTGGGGAGTTTCAGGCCGCTGCCACCGCCGCTCGCGCTCGGCGAACTGCCGCCCGAGCCGCTGCTCTTGTTGTCGCTGCCTCCGCAGGCGGCCAGCGAGAGCGCCGCCGCGAGGAGGGCGGCCGTGACCGCGACGGTCCTGCGTTTCCGGTTCCTGGTGCTCGTACTGCGCATCATTGCCCCGTTCTTCGTTCGTCGTCGAACGTCGAGCGCTGTCCCGTGCGATCTGGTCTACGCCGCGGGGTTGAGGGCGGCAAGACCGCGTGATGTGTCAACCGGGGGATCGTGACCGCCTCGTGACCAGGTGTCAGGCGGGCGCGCGGACACGCCCCGGACGGGTCACAGCAGCGAGGGGACCTCCGTGGCCGAGACCTCCCGGGCCGCCCGCTCCAGAGCGCTGGCGAGGAGGGCCAGGTCCGTCGGGCCGTTGCCCAGTTCCCGTACGGGGCGGCGGGTCGGGGGGTCGCCCATGCGGGGCCAGTCGAGCGGGACGACCGTGGGGCGCTGGGTCGCCGTGCGGGGGATACGGCCCGTGACCCGGCCGCCCTGGAAGGGCAGCGCCCGCCCGTCGGACCAGGTCAGCCGGCCGCGCCCGGGGGCGGGGTCGTCCGGGCCGGAGTCCGGGGCCTCGAGGGTGACGCGCAGGGTGGCCCGACGGGCCGGCTCCGACTCCGCGGTACGGCCGCCGGGTCCGGCCGCGGCGACCAGATGGACGCCGAGCCGCTCGCCCTCCCTCGCCACCGCCTCCAGGGCGCGTATCACCGAGCCCGCGGCGGGGCGGCCCGGGGAGCCGAGGGCGGGGGAGACGAGGGCGTCCAGGTCGTCCACGACCACGACGAGACGGGGCAGCGGGGGCGCGGCCTCCGTCTGCCGGCGGGCCGCGCCGGGGCGCAGCCGCATCGTCGCGCTGGGCGGGGTGTCGAGGTCGGCCGCGCCGGTGCCGCCGGGCGCCGCGCCGCGGGACGGTGTGCCGCGCTGGGCCACCATGCGGCCCGACAGCGCGCGGCCCGTGTGCCACTCGGCGAAGTCGGAACGGCCGAGCAGCTCCGCCCGGCGCTTCAGCTCCGCGCTCAGCGACTGGGCGAACTCCCGCATGCGGACGGGGTCGTTGGCGGTCAGGTGGGTCGTCACGTGCGGGAGGTCGGTGCACACCCGCAGGCCGTCCGACTGACCGTCGATCAAAACGACGCCGAGCCGGTCGGGGCGTTCGGCGGCGGCCAGCGACGCGACGACGGCCCGCAGCAGCTCGGTGCGGCCGCTGGCCGCGGGGCCCTCGATCAGCAGGTGCGGTCCGTCGGCCGTGAGGTCCACCGAGACCGGGCCGCGCGGCCCGGCGCCGAGTACGGCCCAGGCCCGTCCGCCGAGCGCGTGCGGGTCGTCCGCCGCGTCGGCCCAGCGCGCCATCAGGGATGCCGGGGTGGCCCTCGCCAGCCCCAACTCGTCCAGCAGCCGCGCCGACTGGGGCAGCGGCACGGACACGCGCGTGTCCCGCTCGACCCCGGAACCGTCCGGCCGCAGCGGTGCCAGGGCCCGCGCGAACCGCTCGGCCCAGGCAAGCGAGACGGCGTCGACGGCGGCGACGGTGCCGGGGGATATGGGGCCGGCGTGGGAGGGGCGGACCGGGGTCGGTTCGGGGGAGTGAGGGGGTATCGCGGCCGGGCTCGGGGAGGTACGGGGGCCGCCCGTGCCGACGGCAGCGGCGGAACCGGTACCCGCGTCTGCGCCCGGGGATGAGGCGGTGGTGCCGGTGCCGGTGTCGTGGCCGGGGGTTGAGGTGGCGGTGTCGGTGCGCCTGCCATGGCCGGGGGTTGAGGTGGTGCTGCTCGTGCCGCGGCTGGGAGCCGCCGTGCCGGGGGCGGGGGCGGGGGCGGGGACGGGGGCTGGGGCTGGGGAGCCTGCGTCCGGGCCTGCGGCCGAGATGCCGGACCCTGCGCCTGAGCCGGTGGTGGCGTCGGCGGTGATGAGACGGTCTGCGGGGGTCGTCGAGCCGGTGCGTGCTGACGCGGCCTCGGCCGCTTCGCCCGTCCCGTTCCCCGTCGCCGCCCCGCTCCTGGCGACCCGCATCAGCCGCAGTGCCGTCGCCACGTCGCCGCTGAGCAGGGCCACCGCTCCGCACGCACGGAACGTCGGGGCGATCGAGCAGGCCGCCTCGTACGTGTCGGTGACCGGGGACGCGGGCGACGCGGGTGCCGTCTCGGCGAGACAGACGACGTGGATGCCGGCCTCGGGGCCCCGCAGCGCGAGCCGTGCCACCGCCTCGCGCACCGTGGCGCCTCCGGGGTCGCCGTCCACCACGAGCACGGTGTACGGCCCGGCGAAGGCGGCGCCGTCCTCGTCGTCGGTCCGCGCCCAGGAGGGCCGGCGGACGGGTTCCTGCCGGGACGGACGCAGCGGGGCCGGGCCCGCCTCCGTGAGCTGGTCCTCCAGCCGGCGCAGGAGTTCGTCGGCGCGGGCCGTGGCCTGTTCGCGGTCGTAGGCGAGCAGGAGACGGCAGTCCTGCCCGTGGCCGGGGCGGAGATGGGGGAGCCAGCCCAGCCAGGACCACTCGGCGGTGCGCTCCTCCAGGGGCCGCGCGCGGTCCGCGCTGATCAGGACGATCTCCAGGGTCTGCGGGGAGTGCAGCGCGGCGAGCTGGGCCACGACCGCGCGGGCCAGCCCCGAGAGCCGGTTGCGGGGGCCGGCCAGGCCCAGGGCGCCGACCTCGCGCAGGTCCGCCGTCACCGGTACGGCGGGCAGCAGCCCGGAGCCGTCGGGCGCGGCCCGGTCCGCCGTGCCGAGCCGCACCGTGAGCGCCTCGGGGTGGGCGGGGCCGCGCTCCCACAGCCGGGGTCCCGGCCCGAGCGCCGTCAGCAGCAGGGCCGCCGGGTCCGGCCAGGTCTCCGGAGCCTGGGGGCCGACGGCGACCGGGGCGGGCCCGTCGGAGGTGACGGGGGGTGCGCTGTCCTCGTCGTACGCCTGCTCGGGCACCGCCTGCTCCGCACGGCTTCCGGCCAGCCGCCGGGCCCACGCCGACAGCCCCCCGCGCCTGCGCACCCCCTGCGGAATGTCGGTGCCCCGCAGGGGAGTGCCCTTGCGGCGGGCGGTCGCGGGGGTGGGGCCGATGAAGGAGCCGCCTTCGGCGCGTGCGTGTGCGTCGGCGCCTTCGAGCGGATGCGTGCCGGTGCCCGACGGCTCGTCGGCGCCACCTCGCGGGCGCGTCCCGGACGGTCCGCCGTCACTCGCCGGGCCGTGCGTGGCGGCACCGGGGTCCGACTCCAGCGCCCCGAGCCGACCCGCGTGCGTCTCCCCCGTGTCGTACGGCCCCGCTGTGCCGTACTCCGTCGCGTGGCCGTCGCCCGCACCCGTGCCCGTCTTCTCGATCCGCGGTGCCCCGCCCTGGCCCGGCACCACGACGGGCTCACCGGTCCCCGCGCGTACACCGCGCGACGGGGTGGCCGTGCCGCCCCCGTCCGCCACGCGTGCGTGCGGCACCGCCGGCGCCCCGCCCACGCCGTCCGCACCGCCGCCCGGTGCCGAACCGCCCAAGCCCACCGTGGCGCCCCCGGCCGCCCGGCCCGTGCCGTCGGCGGCGCTCCCGGAGGGAACCCGTACGCAGCCCTCGCCGTCCGGTGTCGTGGGCACCCGCGCCCCCGGTCCGCCCGCCGGTGCCAGCCGCAGGGCCGACTCGCCGATCCGCAGCAGCGCGCCCGGGGTGAAGCGCACCGGGCGGGTGCTCACCCGGCCGCCGTTCAGGGTCGTGCCGTTGGTGGAGCCGAGGTCGGCGACCGAGACGCGGCCGTCGGCGGCCACCGTCACGGCGCAGTGGACTCGGGAGACGTCCGGGTCGTCGAGCGGGACGTCGGCGTCGGCGGAGCGGCCGATGCGGATCTCGCCGCCGTGCAGCAGATGGACACCGCCCGCGTCCGGGCCCGCGACCACGTGCAGCTGGGTCGGGGCCTCGTCCAGCTCGGGGTGCGGCTCGGGCTCGGCGGGCGCGCCCAGCGCCAGCACCGCGCCGTCGATCAGCGGGGGCTCGCCCAGCGTGCAGCGCCGGTCGTCGAGCCGTTCCCCGTCGGCATACAGCACGACGGAGCCGGCCGCGGCGGCCTCCCCGGAGACCGCCGAGGCCAACGCGGAGGCGACCGCCGCCAGGGCGGTGCCGGCCGGTGCGGTGACCAGCATGTCGCAGCTCGCGGCGCGGCCCCGCGCCCGGTCGGGCGGGCCCAGCGGGTCCACGACGGTCAGCCGGATCTGCATCGCCGTCAGCGATCCCTTCTGCGCGGGCGCGGCGCGGACGCGGACTCGGGGAGATCCGTCGGACACTCCCGCCCCCCACCCCACACGAGCCCCACCCCACACGAGCACGTCGGCCAGTACGGAAGGCATCCTCGCACCTGCCACTGACAACACGCCCATGCCCCGGTCCCAAGTGATCTTGATTGGTCAGCTCTGCCCCCAAAAGTGCCTGACCAGTGGTGCGCGGGTGATCAGTTGAGATCGGTCACGTCCGGGCCGCGGCAACCGGCCGACCGGGTCGAGCGTCTTTCCTTCGAACGGGGACGGGAACCGGTACGTAAGTGGCACCGGAAGAGACAACGGAAGAGGCACGGAAAGCGGACAGGATGCCGCCCGGCGTGGCGGCACTACAGTGGGTCGGAACAGCAGGCAAGCGACAGGGAGCGCATGACGTGCGGCCGGTAGGCAGCAAGTACCTCCTGGAGGAGCCGCTCGGACGCGGCGCCACCGGGACCGTCTGGCGAGCCCGCCAGCGGGAGACCGCGGGGGCCGAGGCCGCCGTGGCCGGCCAGCCCGGCGAGACCGTCGCGATCAAGGTCCTCAAGGAGGAGCTGGCGAGCGACCCGGACATCGTGATGCGGTTCCTCCGCGAGCGGTCCGTCCTGCTGCGGCTGACCCACCCCAACATCGTCCGGGTGCGTGACCTGGTCGTCGAGGGCGATCTGCTGGCCCTCGTCATGGATCTCGTCGACGGTCCCGACCTGCACCGCTACCTGCGCGAGAGCGGCCCCTTCAGCCCCGTCGGCGCCGCCCTGCTCGCCGCCCAGATCGCCGACGCGCTCGCCGCCAGTCACGCCGACGGCGTAGTCCACCGCGACCTGAAGCCCGCCAACGTGCTGCTCGCGCAGAACGGCGGCCAGATGCACCCGATGCTCACCGACTTCGGCATCGCGCGCCTGGCCGACTCCCCGGGCCTGACCCGCACCCACGAGTTCGTCGGCACGCCCGCGTACGTCGCGCCGGAGTCCGCCGAGGGCCGCCCGCAGACCTCCGCGGTCGACATCTACGGCGCCGGGATCCTGCTGTACGAGCTGGTCACCGGCCGTCCCCCGTTCTCCGGCCAGTCGGCGCTCGAGGTCCTGCACCAGCACCTGAGCGCCGAGCCGCGCCGCCCCTCCACCGTCCCGGACCCGCTGTGGACGGTCATCGAGCGCTGTCTGCGCAAGAACCCGGACGACCGGCCCAGCGCGGAGAACCTCGCCCTGGCCCTGCGCGTGGTCGCCGAGGGCATCGGCGTGCACGCGAACTCCGCGCAGATCGCCGCCGCCGAGGGCGTGGGCGCCCTGCTCGCCCCCGACCCGCAGCCCGCCGCCGTCCCCGGCTCCGCCGACCCCACCCAGGTCCTGCCGCACGGCGCGGGCGCCTACGACCCGAACGCCGCGACCAACGTCCTGCCGACCACCGGACGCCCCGGCCCCGTCGGCGCCGCGGACCCCACCGCCGTACTCCCGAACACCGGGGCCGCGGACCCGACCGCCGTCATGCCGCCCGTGCCCCCGGGGCAGCAGCCCGAGCAGCCGCACCCCTGGCAGACCCAGCTGCGCGCCGCCCGCGACCGCAACGAGCAGACGCAGGTGCAGTACCTCGACCCGAACGAGGACCCGCTGCGTCGGCGCCCGCAGCGCCAGGTCGCCCGCCCGCAGCAGCCGCCGCCGCGCCCCCAGCAGCAGCGCCCGCCGCAGCGCGCCCCGCGCGGTCAGCAGGGGTACGGCTACCCGCAGCAGCAACAGCCCCAGCAGTACGCGCCGCCGCAGCACCAGCAGCCGCAGCGGTACGCGCCCGCGCCCGAGCCGCAGCGGCCGGTCCGCGAGCCCCGGCAGCCGCGTCAGCCGAGCCCCAACCGGATGAAGATCCCCGGGCTCGGCTGCCTCAAGGGCTGTCTGTTCATGGTCGTCATCCTGTTCGTCGCGGGCTGGCTGGTGTGGGAGCTGACCCCGCTGCAGGACTGGATCGGCACGGGCCGGGGCTACTTCTCGGAGCTCAAGCACTGGTACGACAACGTCAGCGGCTGGATCGGTGATCTGGGCAGTTCGTCCGGAAGCGGTGGCGGCGGCAACTGACCGCCCCGACCGTTGGCTTGGTGATTTGTCGACATCTGGCGGGTGATTTCCGTCTCCACGGTGAAGGCCGGCCCCTTTGACGCGTAGCTTTGGCGACAACACGCGTCAGTAGGAGCAGTCTTGGGACGGAAGATCGGCAGCCGGTACACCGCCAACCAGATCCTGGGGCGGGGCAGCGCCGGCACGGTGTGGCTGGGCGAGGGTCCGGAGGGGCCCGTCGCCATCAAGCTGCTGCGCGAGGATCTCGCGTCCGACCAGGAACTCGTCGGCCGCTTCGTGCAGGAGCGCACGGCGCTGCTGGGCCTGGAGCATCCGAACGTCGTCTCCGTCCGTGACCTCGTCGTCGACGGCAACGACCTGGCGCTGGTCATGGACCTCGTGCGCGGCACCGACCTGCGCACCCGCATCGACCGCGACCGGCGGCTCGCGCCGGAGGCGGCGGTGGCGATCGTCGCGGACGTGGCCGACGGGCTCGCCGCCGCCCACGCGGCCGGGGTCGTGCACCGGGACGTGAAGCCGGAGAACATCCTCCTGGACATGCAGGGCCCGCTCGGCCCCGGCGGCGCGCACCCGGCGCTGCTGACGGACTTCGGCGTGGCCAAGCTGATCGACTCGCCGCGCCGCACCCGGGCCACGAAGATCATCGGCACCCCGGACTACCTGGCGCCGGAGATCGTGGAGGGGCTCCCGCCGCGGGCCGCGGTGGACATCTACGCCCTCGCGACCGTGCTGTACGAGCTCCTGGCGGGCTTCACGCCGTTCGGGGGCGGCCATCCGGGAGCCGTGCTCCGGCGGCATGTGACGGAGACGGTGGCGCCGCTGCCCGGCATTCCCGACGAGCTGTGGCAGCTCCTCGTCCAGTGCCTGGCCAAGGCCCCCGCCTCCCGGCTGCGCGCCTCCGAGCTGGGCGTACGGCTGCGGGAGCTGCTGCCGCTGGTCGCGGGGATGCCGCCGTTGGACGTGGACGAGCCGGACGTGGAGCCGGCGGAGGAGGCCGAGGAGGCGCAGACCGTGCCGGCGGGGGAGCCGGTGCGGCGGCGGGGCGCGGTGCCGCTGGTGCCGGGCGCGAAGCCTGCGGACTCCAACCGGGACACTCACACGTCGATGCGGGTGCCGGGGCCGGACGAGCTGGCGGGCGGTGCGCGGGGCACGGCGCGGGTGCCGCGGGCGGCCGGGGCGCCGCGGCCGGGGTCGGCGCGGCACCGGGCCGTGACACGGCGTCGGCGGCTGGTGCTGGGGGTGGCGGCGGTGGTGCTGGCGGCCGCGGTCGGGGTGGGCACCTGGCTCGCGACGTCGGGGGACGACGCGGGGGCGTCACCGCAGGACACGAGGCATTCGGCGCCGGCGTCGCCGTAGGGCGGGCGGCTTCTTCCGCCCCCGCCGCCCCTGCCCGTCGCGTCCCCAGGGGGCGCGCCCCTTCGACCCCGCTCCCGGGGGCTGGCCCCCTGACCCCCGCTCCTCAAACGCCGGAGGGGCTGAAATGCGCCACCGGAGGGGCTGGATGTGGCACCGAGGGGCTGGCGGGGCCGGACACGAGATGGTCGGGCGAGGACGGTTGCCACAGCCGTTAGGCTGGAGGTGTGGCAGTCGTCGATGTATCCGAAGAGCTCAAGTCCCTCTCCTCGACCATGGAGTCGATCGAGGCCGTTCTGGACCTCGACAAGCTGAGGGCAGACATCGCCGTGCTCGAGGAGCAGGCGGCCGCGCCGTCCCTGTGGGACAACCCGGACGAGGCGCAGAAGATCACCAGCAAGCTGTCCCACCTCCAGGCCGAGGTCAGGAAGGCGGACGCGCTGCGCGGCCGGATCGACGATCTCGCCGTGCTGTTCGAGATGGCCGAGGAGGAGGACGACCCGGACACCCGCGCCGAGGCCGAGTCCGAGCTCGCCGCCGTCAAGAAGGCGCTGGACGAGATGGAGGTCCGCACGCTGCTCAGCGGCGAGTACGACTCCCGTGAGGCGCTGGTCAACATCCGCGCCGAGGCCGGCGGCGTCGACGCCGCCGACTTCGCGGAGAAGCTGCAGCGGATGTACCTGCGCTGGGCGGAGCAGAAGGGCTACAAGACCGAGCTCATCGAGACCTCGTACGCGGAGGAGGCCGGCATCAAGTCGACCACCCTCGCCGTGCACGTGCCCTATGCCTACGGGACCCTCTCCGTCGAGCAGGGCACGCACCGGCTGGTGCGCATCTCGCCCTTCGACAACCAGGGGCGCCGGCAGACCTCCTTCGCGGGCGTCGAGGTCCTTCCGGTCGTCGAGCAGTCCGACCACGTCGAGATCGACGAGAGCGAGCTGCGCATCGACGTGTACCGCTCCTCCGGGCCCGGCGGCCAGGGCGTCAACACCACCGACTCCGCCGTCCGCATCACCCACCTGCCCACCGGCATCGTCGTCTCCTGCCAGAACGAGCGGTCGCAGATCCAGAACAAGGCCACCGCGATGAACGTCCTGCAGGCCAAGCTGCTGGAGCGGCGCCGGCAGGAGGAGCAGGCCAAGATGGACGCCCTCAAGGGCGACGGCGGCAACTCCTGGGGCAACCAGATGCGGTCGTACGTGCTGCACCCGTACCAGATGGTCAAGGACCTGCGCACGGAGTACGAGGTCGGCAACCCGGAGGCCGTTTTCAACGGCGAGATCGACGGGTTCCTCGAGGCCGGAATTCGCTGGCGCAAGCAGCAGGAGAAGTAACTCCCCCCATCGCTTTGTCGACATGACAACTGCCGTCCACCGGGCGGCAGTTGTCGTTTGTCTGGGTTTTACATCACACTCACAGGTTCCAACTCCCAGTAAAAGACGTGCATCTGGACATTGCGCGCGCAACGGCCTTGACGTTGCTGTGAAAAGTGGGAAGGGTGAAGCGTGGCATGCGTATCTCTGGGGCGCATGTGAACCGGGGGAACGCGCAAGCCTGCCACCCCCGTCGATCACGGCCCCCGAGCGCCGCCTCGACGACGATGAGCTACTGGGGGTAGCAACCTTATGACCAAGAAGACGCGGATCCGCGCCGCGCGGATAGCCGCCGGTGTCGTGATCGCGGCCGGAGCGTCGCTGACCGCCGCGGGTGCCGCTTCCGCGCTGGACCTCACCGCGAGCGTGGACAACAGCGGTGTCGCCGTGAACGTCAACACCGGCACGGACGACGACCCGACGAGCGCGCCGCCCACCCCGACCGACCCGGCCAGCCAGCTGCCGACCGACCCGGTCAGCACGCCGCCGGCCCCGCCGACCTCCGAGCCCCCGTCCGACCCGAACGAGCCCACCGGGGACCCGACGGAGCCCACCGACCCCGCGACCTCCGCGCCCACCCACGGCGGCGGCACCGGCAGCAACGGCGGCGGCAACAGCAACACCGACCCCGACGGCGGCTCCGGCACCTCCGCGCAGGAGGAGGGCTCCTCCGCCCTCACCGACACCGGTTCGGCCGCCTCGTCCAACACCTCGGCGCAGGGCGCGCAGCTCGCCGAGACCGGTGCCGGCCAGACCGCGTTCCTGGTGGTCGGTGCGGCCACGATGATCGCCGGTGGCATCGGCTTCCGGGTGCTGCCCCGCCTGATGGGCGGCCGCGGCGGAGCGGCTGCCTGACGGTAGCCGTACGCGCACGGACCGTGTGCGCGGTGTACGACGAAGGGCCCGGAGCGTCACTCACGCTCCGGGCCCCGCTCGGTCTCGGGGACCGCCCTAGGCGGTCTGGTGCGCCAGCAGCGCCACGGCGGCGATCAGCGCCGCGATCAGCGCGATCAGCGCCACGGGGTTCAGTCCCGCCAAGAAGTTCTCCTGCTGCAGCCGCTCGCGGTTCGCGCGGCACACGGGGCACCGGCCCTCGCTCACGGGCGCCGCGCAGTTCGCGCACACCAGCCGGTCGTACGTCATGCGCTCGCCCTCCTAGCCCAACGGTTCCATGAGGAGAACGTCCGTCGGTCCCGGAACGTTCCCTTCTCTACTGTGCCAGGTTCACCCGACCGGTGCGCGGGGGTCGCCCTCAGGGGCAGGCCGGGGCCGGCACAAAGCGCACAAGCCCGGCGTAACCCGTCCTGTGCCTGCGATCGCCCACCCGGGTCGCGTATGGTCACGCTCATCTACCCCCGGCTACCCGTGGTGCATCCGTGATCCGATTCGACAACGTCTCCAAGGTCTACCCCAAGCAGACCCGCCCCGCACTCAGGGATGTGTCCCTGGAAGTGGAGAAGGGCGAGTTCGTGTTCCTCGTGGGGTCCTCCGGCTCCGGAAAGTCCACCTTCCTGCGGCTGATCCTCCGCGAGGAGCGGTGCAGCCACGGTCAGGTGCACGTCCTGGGCAAGGACCTCGCGCGCCTCTCCAACTGGAAGGTGCCGCAGATGCGCCGCCAGCTGGGGACGGTGTTCCAGGACTTCCGGCTCCTGCCGAACAAGACGGTGGCGGAGAACGTCGCCTTCGCGCAGGAGGTCATCGGAAAGTCGAAGGGCGAGATCCGCAAGTCCGTGCCCCAGGTGCTCGACCTCGTCGGGCTCGGCGGCAAGGAGGACCGGATGCCCGGCGAGCTCTCCGGTGGTGAGCAGCAGCGCGTGGCCATCGCACGCGCCTTCGTCAACCGCCCCAAGCTGCTCATCGCGGACGAGCCCACCGGCAACCTCGACCCGCAGACCTCCGTCGGCATCATGAAACTGCTGGACCGGATCAACCGGACCGGTACGACCGTCGTGATGGCCACGCACGACCAGAACATCGTGGACCAGATGCGCAAGCGCGTCATCGAGCTGGAGAAGGGCCGCCTCGTCCGCGACCAGGCACGCGGCGTCTACGGCTACCAGCACTGACCGCGACCGTCCCCGGAAAGGCCCGAAGAAGACGCCATGCGCGCCCAGTTCGTACTGTCGGAGATCGGTGTGGGTCTCCGCCGCAACCTGACGATGACGTTCGCCGTCATCGTCTCCGTCGCCCTGTCGCTCGCCCTGTTCGGCGGGTCGCTCCTGATGAGCGACCAGGTCACCACGATGAAGGGCTACTGGTACGACAAGGTCAACGTCTCGATCTTCCTCTGCAACAAGAGCGACGCCGAGTCCGACCCCAACTGCGCCAAGGGCGCGGTCACGGACGACCAGAAGAAGTCGATCCTCGCCGACCTGCAGAAGATGGACGTCGTCCAGAAGGTCACCTACGAGTCCCAGGACGAGGCGTACAAGCACTACAAGCAGCAGTTCGGTGACTCCCCGCTGGCCAGCTCGCTCACGCCGGACCAGATGCAGGAGTCGTACCGCATCAAGCTGAAGGACCCGCAGAAGTACCAGGTCATCGCCTCCGCCTTCAACGGGCGTGACGGGGTGCAGTCGGTGCAGGACCAAAAGGGCATCCTGGACAACCTCTTCGGGCTGCTCAACGGCATGAACTGGGCCGCGCGGGCGGTGATGGCGCTGATGCTGGTGGTCGCGCTGATGCTGATCGTCAACACCGTGCGCGTCTCGGCGTTCAGCCGTCGGCGTGAGACCGGCATCATGCGGCTGGTCGGCGCCTCCGGGTTCTACATCCAGGCGCCGTTCATCGCGGAGGCCGCGGTCGCCGGGCTGATCGGGGGGACGGTCGCCTGCGGATTCCTGGTGATCGCCCGGTACTTCATCATCGACCACGGCCTGGACCTGTCCCACAAGCTGAACCTGATCAACTTCATCGGCTGGGACGCCGTTCTGACCAAGCTGCCGCTCATCCTCGCGACGAGCCTGCTGATGCCCGCGCTGGCCGCGTTCTTCGCGCTGCGCAAGTACCTGAAGGTGTGACGCATGCCAAGAGGGCCGTACGGGCAACCGCCCCTGCGGCCCTCTTGCGTTGTCCTAGACTCACCGGCATGTCAGGCCGCGACCTGTTCTGCCAGCCCCGCCGCATCCGCCGCGGGGCCGCCCTGACATTGGTCTTCGCGAGCGTGCTGGTGGCCGGAGCGGCGACCGGCTCGTTCCCCGAACTCGACCGGGCCGACCGCAAGTCGGCGTCCGACGCGGCCCGCACGGCCCTGGCCGCCGACCGCCACGAGGACGTGGCCAAGGCCGCCCAGGAGGCCCTCGCGGACGGCAAGTCCCCCATGGAGGCCGCCGAGCGGGCCGTCAGCCGCAGCGGGGACCGCTGGGGCGCCGTCTATTCCCAGGGCGAGTACGAGGAGTTCGAGGAGGCCCTCGACGGCCGGTACACCGGCGTCGGCCTGTGGGCCCGGCGGGAGCGGGACGGCCGGATCGAGGTGACCAGGGTGGCCCCCGGGTCGCCCGCGGCGGCCGCCGGCATCCGCGGCGGCGACCGGCTGCGCAGCGTCGACGGACAGCAGGTCGCCGGGCAGCCGGTGACGGAGGTCGTCTCGTTGCTGCGCGGCGACGCCACGGACGCGGCGGCCGGCACTCAGGTGCGGCTCGGGTTGCAGCGCGGCACGCACGCGTGGACCAAGACCCTGCGCCGGGCCCGGCTGTCCACGGACTCGGTCACCGTTCGAGAACTCGCCGGCGGGATCACCGTCATCAAGATCTCCGCGTTCACCAAGGGCGTCGGCGAGGACGTCCTTGGCGCGGTCCGCCGGGCCCCGGCCGGCGCCGGCATCGTCCTGGACCTGCGCGGCAACTCCGGCGGTCTGGTCACCGAGGCCGTCACCACCGCCTCCGCCTTCCTCGACGGCGGGCTCGTCGCGACCTACGACGTCGACGGCGAGCAGCAGGCCCTGCACGCCGATCCCGGCGGCGACACCACCAGACCCCTGGTCGCGCTCGTCGACGGCGGCACGATGAGCGCGGCCGAGATGCTCACGGGAGCCCTGCAGGACCGCGGGCGCGCGGTCGTCGTGGGCTCGCGCACCTTCGGCAAGGGCTCCGTCCAGATGCCGAGCCGGCTGCCCGGCGGGTCCGTCGCCGAACTGACCGTCGGGCACTACCGCACCCCCTCCGGCCGCGGTGTCGACGGCCGGGGCATCACCCCGGACCTCGAGGTCGACCAGGCCGACGGCCCCACCGCCGTCCAGCGGGCCGAGACGGTGCTGAGCGGACTGGGCGACGACTGAGGGCATCCGCCCGGGACCCGGCGGGGCCCGTGACGGCCTCCGGATAAGGACTGGCCCTCCCACCCCCGCGTAGTGCGAAAATGGACGGCACTATGAGCAAGGGAATGTACGTACCCAAGGAGTCCCAGCCCAAGCAGGGCGGGACGGCCGCCACGGCCAAGGACGGCGAGAAGGGCGGCAAGCGCAAGATCGTCGCGCAGAACAAGAAGGCCCGGCACGACTACGCGATCATCGACACCTACGAGGCCGGGCTCGTCCTGACCGGCACCGAGGTCAAGTCGCTGCGCCAGGGCCGCGCCTCGTTGGTGGACGGCTTCGTCCAGGTCGACGGGGGCGAGGCGTGGCTGCACAACGCCCACATCCCCGAGTACGCCCAGGGCACCTGGACCAACCACTCCGCGCGCCGCAAGCGCAAGCTGCTGCTGCACCGCGAGGAGATCGACAAGCTGGCGGTCAAGGCGGACGAGACGGGTCACACGATCGTGCCCCTCGCCCTGTACTTCAAGGACGGCCGGGCGAAGGCCGAGATCGCGCTCGCGCGAGGCAAGAAGGAGTACGACAAGCGCCAGACCCTGCGCGAGAAGCAGGACCGCCGGGAGTCGGACCGTGCGATCGCGGCGGCCAAGCGCAGGCAGCGGGGCGCCTGACCCCGCCCGGTGGGAATACGGTGGCACCGGGCCGCGTTGGTCACGTACGATGGCACCAACACCGGATGAACCCGGTGTGAGCATTGAAAACAACACATGGGGATGATCGGTTTCGACAGCGGATGTCGAAGCAGGGGAAGCGTGTCGAGGAAGCGGCCATGATCTCGTAAACCACAGGCCGAAACAAATAATCGCCAATTCCAAGAGCGATTCTCCCGAGCTTTTCGCTCTCGCTGCCTGATCAGGTAGTGATCGAATAGCTCCTTAATGGGAGTGTCAGCCCGGGGGTGTTCCCGACCCGGATCCTGGCATCAGCTAGGGGACTAAACCTTGATCCCGGTCACGGGGTGAAGAGGGAAATCAAACAGTGACTGGGCCCGTCGGCGACTTGTTCGCGTGATCGCCGGGGCCGAGAAAATCACAGCGAACTGCACACGGAGAAGCCCTGATTCCGCACCGTTGGACGCGGGTTCGATTCCCGCCATCTCCACCTTGCACCACCGTACGAGCGGCGCCCTTCGGCAACGAGGGCGCCGTTCGTCGTTTCAGGACCGCTTGTGGTACAGCGCCTCGATGTCGTCGGCGTGTGCCTCCGCGATGGCGTTCCGCCGTAATTTGAGCGATGGCGTGATCAGCCCCTCCTCAACCGTGAAGGGGCGGGCCAGGACGCGGAACGTCCGGATGGACTCGGCCTGCGAGACGAGGGTGTTGGCGGCCATGACCGCCCGCCTGATCTCTGTCTCGAGGTCCGGGTCGGCCACGAGTTCCGCCGCGCTGAGGGGCGGTTTGCCGCGCATCGAGAGCCAGTGCTTCACCGACTCGGGGTCGAGGGTGATGAGCGCGGCGACGTAGGGGCGGTCGTCGCCCACGAGCGCGCACTGGGCGACCAGGGGATGGTCCTGCACCCGTTCCTCCAGCAGGAGCGGGGACACGCTCTTGCCGCCGGAGGTCACGATGATCTCCTTCTTCCGGCCGGTGATGGTGAGATAGCCGTCCCCGTCGAGGCTCCCCAGGTCTCCCGTGCGCAGCCACCCGCCGATGAGGGTCTGCCGGGTGGCCTCCTCGTCGTTGAGGTAACCGTCGAACAGGGTGTGCCCGCTCACCAGGACCTCGCCGTCGTCGGCGATGCGCACGGTGGTCCCCGGGATCGGCCGGCCGACCGTGCCGTAGCGTGTGCGTTCCGGCGGGTTGATCGTCACGGCGGCGGCCGTCTCGGTGAGGCCGTACCCCTCGTAGACGGAGATGCCGGCGCCGGCGAAGAACAGTCCGAGGCTGCGCTTCATGCCCGAACCGCCGGACAGGGCGTGGCGCAGCTGTCCGCCCATGGCGGCCCGCAGCTTGGCGAAGACGAGCCGGTCCCAGAACTGGTGCCGCAGCCGCAGACGGGTGGATGGGCCGGGTCCGGTTCCCCACGCGCGGGCCTCCGTGGCCTGCGCGTACTCGACCGCGACGGAGACCGCGCGGTCGAACGCCTCCCCCTTGCCGGCCTTCTCCGCCGTGCGCCGGGAGGAGTTGAAGATGCGCTCGAAGATGTAGGGGACGGAGACGATGAACGTGGGCCTGAACGCCGCCAGGTCCGGGAGCAGCGCCGACGCGGTCAGTTCCGGTTGGTGACCGAGGCGGACACCGCCCCGGATCGCGGCGACCTGCACCATCCGTCCGAAGACATGCGCCAGCGGAAGGAACAGCAGCGTCGAGGCCTGGTCGTTCTTCCGGGAGTGGAACACCGGGTCCCAGCGGCTGACGACGGTGTCCGTCTGGTGCATGAGACTGCCGTGGGTGATGACGCAGCCCTTGGGGCGTCCCGTCGTCCCGGACGTGTAGATGATCGTGGCCACCGTGCTCGGGACGACCGCCTGCCGTTGCCGGTGGACCTTGGCGTCGTCGATGTCGGCTCCGGCGTCGAACAGTTCCGGCAGCAAGTCGGCGTCCAGCTGCCACAGGTACCGAAGGAGCGGCAGCCGGCTCATGGCGCGGGCCACTGTCATGGCGTTGTTCTCGTTCTCCACCATGATCGCCGTGACCTGGGCGTCGTGGAGGATCCAGGTGACCTGCTCGGCGGAAGCGGTCGGATAGACCGGGACCACCTGGGCGCCTATCGTCCAGCAGGCGAAGTCGAACAACGTCCACTCGTAGCGGGTGCGGCACATGATGGCGACCCGTTCGCCGAAGCGGACGCCCCGGGCCAGCAGGCCCTTCGCCAGGGCCAGTACCTCGGTGCCGAATTCGGCGGCCGTGACGTCGAGCCAGTTCCCCTGTGCGTCTTTCCAGCCGAGCGCGACGGCTCCCGGGTCCTCGGCCGCGCGGTCGAAGACGGCGTCGGCCAGACCGCCCACCGGCCGGACCGACTCCAGAGGAGAAACAGCAAATTCGCGCATCTTCGGCTCCCTCGCGCGCTCTAGTAGGCGCGAAAGGTAGCGCAATTCTCCAGGTGTAACTCGCGGTAAACCCAATCGTCCCAAAAGCGGAAAACCACTTGAAACAGGGCGCACAAAGGCCTGTGTACAACATCAAACGGCCGCAAAACAACCACGTCCGAACACGGAACCCCGACATGACCTGCACTTTCGGCTCACAAGCGGGGCCCGTGCTTACGTCAGCGGCTATCTGCTTCAGCGCCGCCACATCTCGGAGTGTTACTCCTGACCGTCATTCAATGAATTCCGTTCAACGCTAGCACGCAGGGCGAACGTCGACAGCCGTACGCCCTTCGAAAGCACCAGGTACACGTCCGTCCGGCTTTTCGCCGCCGCCGACAGTTCCGCCGTCACCGTCGCGTAGTCGTACGGCGACGACGTGCCGGCGAAGGGGGCGGATCCGGCGAGGGGACCGGTGGGGGAGCCCAGCCGGACCTCGACCGTCCCGGCGGAACCGGCGACGCGGGCGGTGAACTCGCCCGCGCCCTTGCCCCCTCGCGTGTCCGCGAACTTCAGCCACGCTCCGTCGGAGGCCGCCGCCACCGCCGTACCGCTCGCCTTGGACTCGTCGACGAGCGAGATCCCCGCGTAGTCGTCGAAGTTCTCGGCGCGGGTGGTCCGGGACAGGTCGCGGGGCGGGATGGTCTCGCCGCGCACCGCCCAGGACGTGCGGGCGCGGACGTCGGAGGACGAGGAGCCGACCAGCACGTCGTAAGTGCCGCTCTCCACCACCCACTGGGAGCGGGTGACATCCCAGTGCGCGAGGTCCGACGGCGCCACCGTCAGCCGCACCGTCCGCGTCTCGCCCGGCTTCAGCGTGACCCGCGCGAAGGCCTTGAGCTGCTTCAGCGGCTGCTTGTCGCGGGAGACGCGCTGGTGGACGTAGAGCTGGGCGATCTCCGTGCCCGTCCGGCTGCCCGTGTTGGTGATCGCCACCTGGTAGCCGCCGTCCACGCGCCGCAGGCCGCCGTAGCGGAAGCGGGTGTACGACAGGCCGTAGCCGAAGGGGTAGAGGGGGCTGCCCTTGAAGTACTGATAGGTGCGGTCGGACTTGATGATGTCGTAGTCGAGGAGGGAGGGGAGGTCGGACTCCGACCGGTACCAGGTCTGGGTCAGACGGCCCGACGGGTTCGCGTCGCCGTAGAGGAGGTCGGCCAGCGCGTTGCCCGTCTCCTGGCCCGCGTGGGTGGTCCACAGGAGCGCGGGGACCTCCTTCTGGAGGCTGCCGAGGGTGGTCGGATAGCTGTTCTCGACGATCACGACCGTGTGCGGGTTGGCCCGGTGCACCGCCTTGACCAGGGCTTCCTGCGCGGGCGCCAGACCCATGTCGGTGCGGTCGTGGGCCTCGCGGCCGTTGATCGACGGGTCGGAGCCGACCACGACCACCGCGGTGTCCCTGCCCTTCACGGCGGCGACGGCCTCGTCCACGCCGCTGCGGACGACGTCCTTGGTGTAGTGGGCGGCCTGGTCCTTCGCCACCAGACCCAGCGTGCCGTCCGCGCCCGTCGGGCCGAGGTAGACCGGGTTGGTCCACCAGGACTCCTGGGTCTCGTAGCCGGCGTAGCGAAGGAGATACGTGCCGTCGTCCTGCCGCTCCAGCTTGAACTGCTGTTGCACGAACCAGCCGTTGGGCTGGGTCTGGTCGTTGACGAAGGCCGACCAGTTGTAGCCGACGTACCTGCCGTTGGCGGCCGAACGCAGGGTCACGATCCCCGAGCCCCAGTCGAAGGCGTCGAACTGGGAGGTCGCGCCGGACGCGTCCGTCTCCTTCAGGGCCGCGCCCGCCTCCCCCGTGCCCGCGGTCACGTACTTCCCGGTCGCCGTGTCCTTCAGCGCGATCCGGTCCACGCCCTCGCTGCTCGCGACGGACGTGCCGAGCTTGGCCGCGATGCCGTCCTTCGGGGTGACGGCGTAGGGAAGCGTGCCCGAGTACCAGTCGGTGTGGAGGGTGTCGGCGAGCGGACCGACCACGGCCACGTCCTTCGCGGATCTGCTGAGCGGCAGTGCGCCCTTGTGGTTCTTCAGCAGCACCGCCGCCTCGGTGGCCGCCGTGCGGGCCAGCGCGCGGTGGGCCGGGCTGTCGATGACGGACGCGTCGATGGAGCCGTACCGGCCGCCGCCCGGGTCGAACTCGCCGAGCCGCACCCGGACGCTCAGCACGTCACCGGCCGCCTCGTCGATGTCCGACTCCTTCAACAGGCCGGACGACAGCGCCGACTTGACCGCGCTCGTCGTCGGGCCGGAGTCGGTGTCGTTGTCGGTGAAGCTGTCGATGCCCGCCTTCAGCGCGGCCGCGTCGGCCTCGGCCTGGGTGCCGTAGTACCGCTGGCTGCCGACCAGGTTGCCGGGCGCGTAGGCGTCGGTCACGTTCAGCAGCCGCTGCGAGGTCCAGGTGCGGACGGTGTCGTCGAGGGCCGGACTCACCGTGTTCGGGCGGCCGTTGACGAGGTTGTAGGAGGACATCACGCCCGTCGCCGCGTCCGCCGCGATCGCGGGTTTGAAGGCCTGCTCGTCGTATTCCTTCAGCACGCGGGGGCGCAGCTCGGAGGAGGTGGTGTCGCGGTGGACCTCGTTGTTGTTGGCGAGGAAGTGCTTGATCGTCGGGGCTGTCTTGAGGTGGTCCGGATCGCCGCCGGTAAGGCCCGTGCCGTACGCCGTCGAGATCGACCCGGTCAGGTACGGGTCCTCGGAGTAGCCCTCCTCATTGCGGCCCCAGCGCGGGTCGCGCAGCAGGTTGACCACGGGCGCCCAGAGGTTCAGCCCCCAGCCGGCCGGACGGGTCTGCTGGAAGCCCCGTGCCTCGTCGCCGACGGCCGAGCCGACCTGCCGGATCAGGCCCGGGTCCCAGGTGGACGCCAGCCCGACCGCCTGCGGGAACACAGTCGCCCTGCCGAGCCAGGCCACCCCGTGCAGGGCCTCGGTGCCGGTGCGGAAGGACTGGATGCCGAGGCGGGGGATGGCCGGCTCGTACTGGTGGAGGAGGGAGATCTTCTCCTCGAGGGTGAGGCGGGAGAGCAGGTCGTCGACGCGCTTCGAGACCGGGAGGTCCGGATCACGGAAGGGGTAGGCGGTGTCGTCGGCGTGGGCGGGGACGGTGGCGCCCAGGCCCGCGACGAGGGCGAGGGCGACCAGGACGGTCGTTCTGGGTCTGCTTCGCTTGCCTTTCATGTCACGGCTCCTTCGAGTAGGGCCTTGCACAAGGGCGTTGACCGGACGGGATCAGGCGTCGCGCGGTGCCGTGCTCGCCCGCTCCGTCATCCGGGGCGGCAGCAGCGTCGCCTCGGGTACGGCACTCCCGCCCAGCTTCTTCATCAGCAGCTGCACCGCCCGCTCGCCCACCTCGGCGGAGGGCAGGGCGACGGAGGTGACGGGGACGCGGACCGACTCGGCGAGTTCGTCGGGGCAGATCGCGGTGACCGAGAGGTCGCCGGGGACGCGGAGCCCGAGCTGCTCGAAGGCGTCGATCAGCGGCTCCAGGATCGGCTCGTTGTGGACGACGACCCCGGTCAACGCGGGCTGCTCCCGCAGCAGTTGCTCAGCGACCAGCCGGGCCCCGGCGGGCGTGGCCTCACAGGGGTGGACGGAGGAGGACAGCCCGCCGCGGTCGGCGGCCGCGGTGAAGCCCTGGACGACCCGCTGGGCGAACGCGGTCTGCCGGACGTACACCTCCGGCGGCGACCCCACCAGTGCCACCACCCGATGGCCCAGCCGCGCCAGATGTTCCACGCACGCCTCTCCGGCCGCCTTGAAGTCGAGGTCGATGCAGGTCAGCCCGTCCGCGTCGGACGGGAACCCGATCATCACCGACGGCCGCTCCAGTGAGCGCAGCAACGACAGCCGGGGATCGTGCAGTTGGACGTCCATCACGATCAGCGCGTCCACCAGCGCCGTGTCCGCGACCCTGCGCAGCCCGTCCTCGCCCTCCTCCTGGGTCAGCAGCAGCACGTCGTGGTCGTACCGGCGGGCGGTGGTCACCACGGACACCGCGAACTGCATGACGACCGGGACGTGGATGCCGGCCCGTAAGGGCACGACGAGCGCCAGGACGTTGGAGCGACTGCTGGCCAGGGCGCGGGCCCCCGCGTGCGGGCGGTAGCCCAGCTCGCGGATGGCCGCCTCGACCCGCTGCCGGGTCTCCTCGGAGATGGGCCGCTTGCCGCTGAGCGCGTAGGAGACGGTGCTGGGGGAGACCCCGGCGTGCCGCGCCACATCGGTGATCTTCACCATCAGCCCAGCTCCAGGGAGAGGAACCCGGTCCCCGCCTTGGCCGCCGCCGTCCGCTCCCCGGCGGCCAGGCTCCACGGCGCCACCGGATCACCGCACGAGGCCCGCAGGGTGTCACCTTCGCGGACGACGGTGAAGGTGACCTCGCCGACCGCAACCGTCACCTGCGCGCCCCGCTCGAGGCCGAACACCCGCAGGGTGACCCCGTCGGCGTGGTCGTAGTCGGGCCGGTCGGTCACCGCCCCCACCGGGATCACCGCCCCCGGCCGGACCAGCAACGGCACGCTCAGGAACCCGTGCCGTTCCCGTACCCAGCGCGGCCCGGTCACCGTCCTTCCGCTCAGGAAGTGGGTCCAGGTGCCCTCGGGCACGTAGTAGCTCACGTCCCCCTCGTCGCTGAACACCGGCGCCACCAGCAGGTCCGGCCCGAGCATGTACTGCCGCTCCAGATGCGCGCACCCGGGATCGTCCGGGAACTCCAGCACCATCGCCCGCATCACCGGCACCCCCTCGGCGTGCGCGGTGCGCGCGGCCTCGTAGAGGTACGGCATCAGGCTCAGCTTCAGCCGGGTGAACTCCCGCAGCACGTCCACGGACTCCTCGTCGAAGAGCCACGGGACCCGGTAGGAGGAGCTTCCGTGCAGCCGGCTGTGCGAGGACAGCAGGCCGAACGCCAGCCAGCGCTTGAACAGTTCGGGCGTCGGCGTGCCCTCGAAACCGCCGATGTCATGGCTCCAGTACCCGAAGCCGGACAGCCCCAGCGACAGCCCGCCGCGCAGCGACTCCGCCATCGACTCGTACGTCGCCTCGCAGTCGCCGCCCCAGTGCACCGGGAACTTCTGGCTGCCGGCGGTCGCCGAGCGTCCGAAGACCACGGCCTCGCCCTCGCCGCGGTGCTTGCGCAGCACGTCGAAGACGGTGCGGTTGTACAGGTACGTGTAGTAGTTGTGCATCCGCTCCGGGTCCGAGCCGTCGGACCAGGCGACGTCGAGGGGCACCCGCTCGCCGAAGTCGGTCTTGAAGCAGTCGACGCCCTGCGCGAGCAGCGCCTCCAGCTTCGCCGCGTACCAGTCGCGGGCGGCCGGGCTGGTGAAGTCGACCAGCGCCATGCCCGGCTGCCACATGTCCCACTGCCAGACGCTCCCGTCCGGCCGCTTCAGCAGATGCCCGAGCGCCTTGCCCTCCGCGAACAGCGGGGAGCGCTGGGCGATGTAGGGGTTGATCCACACGCAGATGTGCAGGCCCCGGTCCTTGAGCCGGGTCAGCATGCCCTCCGGGTCGGGGAAGACCCGCGGGTCCCACTGGAAGTCGCACCAGTTGAACTCGCGCATCCAGAAACAGTCGAAGTGGAAGACCGACAGCGGCAGTTCGCGCTCCCGCATGCCCTCGATGAACGAGGTGACCGTCTCCTCGTCGTACGACGTCGTGAAGGACGTCGACAGCCACAGACCGAACGACCAGGCGGGCGGGAGCGCCGGCCGCCCGGTGAGGGCGGTGTACTTGCGCAGGATCTCCTTCGGACTCGGCCCGTAGACGACGTAGTACGTCAGCTCCTGCGTCTCGGCGCTGAACTGGACCCGGGACACCGCCTCCGAGCCGACCTCGAAGCTGACCTTCCCCGGATGGTCGACGAAGACGCCGTAGCCCGCGTCCGTCAGATAGAACGGGACGTTCTTGTAGGCCTGTTCGGTCGCGGTGCCGCCGTCCGCGTTCCAGATGTCGACGATCTGGCCGTTCTTCACCAGGGGGCCGAACCGCTCACCGAGGCCGTACACGCTGGTGCCCACACCCAGGTTGAGCTGCTCGCGCAGATAGTGCGCGCCCGTCGCGTCCCGCATGATGCCGATGCCCTTGGGGCCGCTGGAGGTCAGCGTGCGGCCCTGGGCGAGGAAGTCGACGTGCCAGGTGCCGGTGCGGGCCACCCGGACCGACAGCGCACCGGAGGTCAGCGTCGCGTGCCCCTCGTCGTAGGAGACCTGCGGGCTGAACTCCGTGCCCTGCAGTTCGAACTCGGGCCCGCGCGGCTGCTCGCCCTCGAAGTGGGTGAAGGTGACGCCGATGACGTCCGGCATCGGCGTGTGCGCGCTGATCGTCACGACCGGTCCCTTCAGCAGGTCGCCGCGGTGGCGGATGGGCTGCGTCGGCGCGTGGATCTCCAGCGAGTCGTCCGTGGCGGTGACGTCGAGTACCTCGACGGGGTGAGCCGCGGTGACGCCCTCGCGCAGCAGCCAGTAACCATCGGTGAACTTCACGTGGGGGTCCTTACTTGACGGCACCGACGGCGATGCCGCGGGTGAGGGTCCGCTGGAAGACGAGAAAGAACACGATCGCCGGGAGGACGCCGAGCAGGGCGGCCGCGTTGGTCATCGTGGCGTCCATCAGGCGCTGGCCCTGGAGGACGCCGAGCGCCACCGACACCGTCTGGTTGTCGTTGGAGATCAGCATGACCAGGGGGAGCAGGAACTCGTTCCAGGTCCAGATGAAGAAGAAGACCAGCAGTACGCCGATCGTCGGCCGGCTGACCGGGACGACGATCCGCCACAGCACCTGCCACTTGTTGGCGCCGTCGATCCGGGCCGCCTCGATGATCTCGCGCGGGAACTGGCCCAGGACGGAGGAGAGGAGGTACGTGCCGAAGGCCGCCTGGATCACCGTGAAGACGATGATCACGCTCAGCCTGGTGTCGTACAGGCCCACCTGCTTGCTCAGGTAGTAGAGCGGGTAGACCAGCGCCTCCTGCGGCAGCATGTTGGCGAGCACGAAGAAGGCGAGCACCCAGGTGCGGCCCTTGATCCGGCCGATGCCGATCGCGTACGCGTTGAGGACGGACAAGATCGCGGCGAGGACCGCCACCGAGCCGCTGACCAGGACCGAGTTGAACAGCTTCTGCCCGTAGTCGACACGCTGCCAGAAGTCCTTGAGGCCGTCCAGGTAGAGCCCCTGGGGGAGGCTCAGCGGGCCGTGCTCGGAGTACTCGGCGGGTGACTTGACCGCGTTGACGGCGACGATCAGGAACGGGACGACCATGAAGAGGGCCGCGATGCACAGGGCGATCAGCACCGGGTAGCGGCGCAGGGCGGTGGTCATGCGCTCTCTCCCTCCTCGCTGCGGGTCTGGAGTCTCAGCAGGATCAGGGAGAGGGCCAGGATGATCACGGTGAGCACCGTGGAGATCGCGGCACCGTAGCCGACCTGCGTCTTCTCGAAGAACGTGGTGAAGGAGAAGTAGGACGGCACGTCCGTCGCCCCGCCCGGCCCGCCCTTGGTCAGCACGTACACCGCGCCGAACACCTTGAGCGCGGCGATCGTGCACCAGGTCAGGACGACATAGATCTCGGGCCGGATCTGCGGCAGCGTGATGTGCCAGAACCGCCGCCACCAGCCGGCCCCGTCCAGCTCGGCCGCCTCGTACAACTGCGGGTCCACGCGCTGGAGTCCGGCCATGAGGACGACCAGCGGGAAGCCGATCTGCACCCACACCATCACGCCCATCACGCTGTAGAGCGCGATGTCCGGGTCGCCCAGCCAGTCCTGCTGCCAGGAGCCCAGCCCCACCGCCTTCAACAACTCGTTGAGCGAGCCGTTGTCCGGCGCCAGGATCCAGCTCCACACGATGCCGGCGACCGCGATCGGCAGCACCTGCGGGAGGTAGAAGCAGGCCCGAAGCACCGCGGCCCACCTCGACCCGAAGTGCTTGCCGATGTAGTCGAACAGGGCGGCCGCCAGGACCAGCCCGAGCACGGTCGGTACGGCGGCCATGGCGACGACCATGAACAGGCTGTGCCGGAAGGACGCCCAGAACTCGGAATCGTCCAGCAGTTCGCGGTAGTTGGCGAGGCCGGTCCACTTGGGGCTGCCGACGCCCTGCCACTCGGTGAAGCTCACGCCCGTGTTCATCAGGAACGGGACGATGATGATCGCCGTGAAGGCGAGGACGCCGGGCAGCAGGAACAGGGCGTACGAGTCGCGGGTACGGGGGCGGCGCGGGCCGGTGTGCGGATCGGCGCCGACGGCCCGCGTACCCCGTTCGACGGTGACCGTCATTGCTGCGGCACGCCCTTGTCGTACGCCTGCTGGAGGTTGGAGAGGTAGGCGTCCGGCTTCTCGTTGCCGGTGATCAGCTTCTGGGTCTCGGAGACGAGGGTGTCGTAGAAGCCGTTGACCGGCCAGTCCGGGTAGAAGGCGAGGCCGTCACGCTTGCTCACCGTGTTGAAGTTGGCGATGAGCTGCTGGGACTTGGGGTCGGTGATGGAGCCGGTGTCGGCGGCGACCGGGATGCCGCCCTTGTTGCCGAGCAGGTTCTGGATCTTCTTCGACATGGTGATGTCGATGAAGTCGTAGGCCAGGTCCTTGTTCTTGGCGTTCTTCGGGACCACCCAGAGGTTCCCGCCCGAGCCCAGGGTCAGGTTCGAGCCCGGCCAGAGGGTGGTGTCCCAGGCGAACTTGGCCTCCGACTGGAAGCGGCCGTACCACCAGCTGCCGGAGAACAGGATCGGCGCCTTGCCCTGGATCCAGGAGACGCCCGCGTCCTCGGCCTTGGTGCTGGTCGACTTCTTGCTGATGTAGCCCTTCTTCACCCAGTCGGCGAAGGTGGTCGCGCCGTAGGTCCAGGCCGCGTCGTGGAAGTCGGTCCTGCCCTTGTACAGCTCGTACTTGTCGACCCACGAGCGGTCGGCCTTGGAGAGGGCGAGCTGGTAGAGGTACTGCTGGGCCATGTATTCGGCACCGGAGTCGGCGAGCGGGGTGACGCCCTTCTTCACGAAGGCGTCCATGGCGGCCGTGAGTTCGTCGAACGTCTTCGGCTCGGCGATCGCGTACTTCTTGAACAGGTCCTTGTTGAAGTAGACCATCGTGTACTCGGCGTAGTTGGGCACGCCGTACCACTTGCCGGAGCCCATGACGCCGTTGCTGTCGTACTTGCTGGTCGTGGCCACACCCGGGCTGAGCAGCTTGTCCCAGCCGCGCCGGGTGACCTCCGCCGACAGATCGGTCAGCAGGCCCTGTTTCGACAGCTGGCCCGCGGTCGCGTTGCCCTTGTTGTACTCCATGAGGTCGGGCGCGTCCGAGGAGTTGAGGATCATGGGCGCGGTCTTCTGGATCTGTTCGAAGCCCTTCTCCTCGAACTTCACCTTCACGCCCGGGTGTTTGGCCTCGAACTCCTTGATCGCCTCGTTCCAGGCCACGCCCATCGCGCTGTCGGGACCCTCGTAGTGCCAGAGCTTGAGCGTCTTGGCGTCGGAGGAGCCGCTGTCCGAGCCGCCGCAGGCGGTCAGCAGCAGCGCCCCGCTGAGGAGCGCGGCCGCGACCGCCGTCACACGCCTTCGTGCCGTCAACATCCCGTGCCTCCGCAGGAGTCGGATGGGTAGTCGTCGAATCGTTTCGACGCCAGGCGTCGAAGCGCTTCGACGGAGGACGGTAGGTGCGGGCTGTGGGCGCGTCAACGCATCTGACGTGAATCGCTGTTCGGAGTACGTGTGCCGAGGGAGAGCAGGAGGGCCAGCGCGGCGGCCGTCACCGGTGCTCCGTAGGCGGCCGTCGGCGACAGATGGTCCACCAGCCAGCCGCCGGTCGCCGAGCCGCAGGCGATCCCGCCGAGCAGTCCGGTCACCGCGAGGGTCATGCCCTCGTTGAGCCGGCCCTGAGGGGTGTGCCGCTGGACCAGCGTCATGGTGGTGACCATCGTCGGGGCGGTCGCCATGCCGGCGATCAGGAGGGCGAGCGCGAGGAGCGGGAGCGAGCCGGTGAGGGAGGCGGCGAGCAGCGGCAGGGTCAGCAGGGCCGTCATCGCGGCGACGCACCACGTCAGAGGCCGGCCTACGGGCCCGGCCGGCCCGAGCGCCCCGAACAGCAGTCCCGCCGCGCATGATCCGGCCGCCTGCAGCCCGAGGGCCACGCCCGCCGCCGACCGGTGCCCCTGCGCGTCCGCGAACGCGATCGTGACGACCTCCGTCGAGCCGAACACCGCGCCCGCAGCGAGACAGACGGCCAGCAGCGGAGGCATCCCGGGGGCCCGCAGGGGTGACCCGGCCGGGCTGCGGCGACGCACGGGCGGCTCGGTCGAACGCTGCGCGGCGAACAGCAGGACGCCGGTCAGCAGCAGCACCGCCCCGGCGAGCGTGCCCGCCTCCGGGAAGAACGTCCCGCACAGGAAGGCCGCCAGCACCGGGCCCAGCATGAAGCACAGCTCGTCCGCGGCCTGTTCGAAGGAGTTCGCGGTGTGCAGGGCCCGCTCGTCGTCCCCGAGCAGGTGGGCCCAGCGGGCGCGGGACATGCCGCCGGTGTTCGGGGTCGTCGCGGTGGCGGCGTAGGAGGCGAAGAAGGTCCACGCGGGGGCGTCGTAGTGCACGCACAGCAGCAGCGCGAGCGAGCCGAGGACAGCGACCGCCGTGGCCGGTACGGCGATCCGGGCCTGCCCGTGCCGGTCGACGAGCCGGGCGATCCAGGGGGCGACCAGCCCGGTCGCCGCGAGCCCGGTCGCGGTGACGGCTCCGGCGAGGGCGTACGAGCCACGCGATCCGGCGATCATCATCACCGCGCTCAGGCTGAACATGCCCATCGGGAGCCGGGCCAGCAGGTTCCCGAGGGTGAAGGCGCGGGCGCCGGGGACGGCGAAGAGGCGGCGGTAGGGGCCGGGCGGGCGCTCCCGCCCACGGGGGCCGAAGTCGACGGCGACGAGGGTGTCGGCGGTGACGGTGAACAGCGGCGCTGTCCTGGTCGGTTCGGGCATGTGCAGCACCGTCGCCCCGGAGCGGTCGCCGCGTCCAACACCTGCTGCTCCTTGATCCACGCACTCCCGTTGTAAATTCGCCGGATGTCCGCACCCCGTCACCTCGACCCCCGTCTCCTGAGTGCCTTCGTCGCCGTCGCCGAGGAACTGCACTTCACCCGGGCCGCCGCCCGGCTCCACCTCGCCCAGCAGGCGCTCAGCCGGGATGTGCGGCGGCTGGAGCGGGAGCTCGGGACCGAGCTGTTCGTGCGCAGCACCCGGCAGGTGACGCTCACGCCCGACGGCGAGCGGCTGCTGCC
Organism: Streptomyces sp. NPDC005799; assembly: GCF_040630525.1. Lineage (NCBI taxonomy): Bacteria > Bacillati > Actinomycetota > Actinomycetes > Kitasatosporales > Streptomycetaceae > Streptomyces > Streptomyces sp. NPDC005799. Next base: position 165,744 of record NZ_JBEXXQ010000008.1, on the reverse strand, counting down.
GTACGCGCGCCGGGTGCTCGAGGCGCAGGACGACCTGCTCGGCGCCTTCGGACAGGCCCGTCCGCTGCTGGTCGACCTCAACTCGCCCGGCCTGGTCACCGGCCGCCGGGTGCTGCACCGGGCGCGTGAACTCGCCCCCGGGCACGAGCTGATGGCCCGTTACGAGAGCGGCCTGACCGGCGCGGCCCAGGAGTTGCTCGCCGGGCGGCTGGACGCGTCCTTCGGCCGGTTCGCGGGCCTGGACCCGGCCCTGCGAGGCGGTCTTGAGCACCTGCTCGTGCGGTACGAGCCGATGGCGGTCGTGCTGCCCGAGGACCACCGGCTGGCGTCGCTGGAGGCGGTGCCGCTGACCGCGCTGGCGGGCGAGACCGTGTACGCGGGCGCCGGAAACCCCCGCACCCCCGAGTGGACGGACCTCGCGCGCCGGCTCTTCGACGGCCGGGGCATAGCCGTCGCCCCGCCGGCGCCGCTGGCCGTCGGCGACGAGGAGTTCGAGCGGATCATGGCCAAGATGCGCAACCCGATCCTCGCCGTGGTGGACTTTCCGGCCATGCCGAGGACCGTGCTGCGGCCCTTGATCGACCCGGTGCCTTTGTCGCCGGTGTCACTTGTGTGGCGGAAGGGCCTGGTGCACCCGGGATTCGACGCGCTTCGGCGGGCCGCGCTGGAGCTGTCGGCCGCCGAAGGATGGCTGCGGCGGCCGGTCGACGGATGGATTCCGGCCATGGATCTGGACCCGGCGCGCACCCACTACTGACACACGGCGCACACGGATCCTCCTTCTGCGCTACATTCGTGGCCCGAGCACCTAGTGGTAAGGGGGGCGCAAGATCCCGGTGGGGGCCGGGTTCTGCGGCGAGTGCTCGGTGTCGTGTGCGCGCCCGGAACGGTCTCGTGGGGGATGTGCGTGCGCGTGAAAAAGTGGCGAGAAGACGCCCAACTGGAATGGCCCGAACCGCCATCAGGGGGCGATGCTCTCTCGGCGACCGGAAAAGTCGCCGAAGCGAACAGAACCCAGTCGTTTCCGGCCACCGGACGAAACGAAGTGCTCGGTGCCGGTCATGGCGGAAACTCACCGGACGGCTTCGACGCCTTCCGCAGCGGCCCCGCGGCTTCCCGAGGCCCCGCGGCTTCCCGTGACCCCTGGGCGGCGTCGGCCGACCCGGAGCACACCCATGACCCGCACGAGGTGACCGTCCAGCTGGACGGGGCCGGTCTGCGGCAGGACCTGAGCCCGCGGAAGGCCGAGCCCGGGCCGGCCGCTCCCGCCGACCCCTCCGACGCACCCGTGTTCGTGGACGAGTCGGGCCGCCGCAGCCGCACCTTCCGCCGACTGGGCATCGCCATCGGCATCGCCTGCGCGGTCTACGCCGTCGTCATCGTCGTCACCCTGCTCTCCGGCAGCTCCGACGCGCCCTGGCTGCCGGTGCCCGGCCAGCAGGACGACACGCCGGCCGGCCAGGTCGACACCTCGCCCGCGCCCTCGGACCCCGCCCGGCCCGCCGGCACCGCCGGTGTCACACCGGGCCCCACACCGGCCGCGAGCGACGGCACCACCCCGTCGCCCGGTGCGCGCGCCACCGCGCCCGGAGCATCCGCCGACCCGTCGGCGCCGGCCACGTCCGCCGACCCCACGCCGACACCCACCAAGTCGCCCACCAAACCGGGAACCGGCCTCGGCAACCCCAGCCCGCCGGCCTCCACCAGCCCGCCCCCGTCCGGCTCGCCCGACCCGAGCCCCAGCGTCGGCACGAGCTCCCCGTCCACGCCCCCAGACGGCCCCGGCACGGTGGCCGACGGACCGAGCACACGCCACCCCGTCGCCGGGGAAGCGGCCGGACCGGCCGCCCCGCTCGCACGAACGTCCCCGGAGAACACCCTCTGATGGCTTCCCGCACCACCCGCCGGCAGGCCGCCTCCGCCACCCCCGACGGCCTACGGCGCCGCCGCCTGCCCCTGCGTCTGCTGCTGCCGCTGCTCGTTCTCGTCGCGCTCGTGGCGATGCTGATGCTGCGCGGCTACGTCCACAGCGAGATACTCGCCGACCACCGCGTCCGGCCCGAGGCCGCCACCGGCGAGGTCCCGGAGAGGATCCTCGACGGCGGCCCGGTCATCGACACCCGCAGCGGCCGCACCACCAGCCTGAGCGTGCCCGACCACCGCCTCGTCCTCACCTTCGACGACGGCCCCGACCCGACCTGGACCCCGAAGGTCCTGGACGTGCTGAAGAAGCACCACGCGCACGCGGTCTTCTTCGTCACCGGCACCATGACCTCCCGCCACCCCGGCCTGGTCCGAAGGATGGTGGCGGAGGGCCACGAGGTCGGCCTGCACACCTTCAACCACCCCGACCTCTCCTACCAGTCGAAGAAGCGCATCGACTGGGAGCTGTCCCAGAACCAGCTGGCGCTCGCGGGCGCCGCCGGCATCCGCAGCTCGATCTTCCGCCCGCCCTACTCCTCCTTCGCCGACGCCATGGACGACAGGTCCTGGCCCGTCACGCGGTACATCGGCACCAAGGGCTATCTCACGGTCGTCAACAACACCGACAGCGAGGACTGGCGAAGGCCCGGCGTCGCCACGATCATCCGCAACGCCACCCCGCGCGGCGGCAAGGGCGCCGTCGTCCTGATGCACGACTCCGGCGGCGACCGCCACCAGACGGTGCGGGCCCTGGACCGGTTCCTGCCCGAGATGCAGGCGAGGGGCTACCGGTTCGACAACCTCACCGAGGCGCTCGACGCGCCCAGCGCGCTCCATCCGGTCACCGGCGCCGAGCTGTGGAAGGGCCGGGCGTGGATCTTCCTGGTCCGGGCCGCCGACGACATCACCGGCGTGATGGTGGCCGGCCTCGCGGTGATCGGCGCCCTCGTCATCGGCCGGTTCGCGCTGATGCTGCTGCTGTCCGGCGCGCACGCCCGCCGGGTCCGGCGGCGGGACTTCGGCTGGGGGCCGCCGGTCACCGAACCGGCGTCGGTGCTCGTGCCCGCGTACAACGAGGCCAAGTGCATCGAGAACACGGTCCGTTCGCTGATGGCGAGCGAGCACCCCATCGAGGTGATCGTCGTCGACGACGGCTCCGGCGACGGCACCGCGAGGATCGTCGAGGCGATGGGCCTGCCCGACGTCCGGGTCGTGCGGCAGCTGAACGCGGGCAAGCCCGCCGCCCTCAACCGGGGCCTCGCCAACGCCCGCCACGACATCGTCGTGATGATGGACGGCGACACCGTCTTCGAACCGTCCACCGTCCGCGAGCTGGTGCAGCCCTTCGGCGACCCGCGCGTGGGCGCCGTCGCCGGCAACGCGAAGGTCGGCAACCGGGATTCGCTGATCGGGGCCTGGCAGCACATCGAGTACGTGATGGGCTTCAACCTCGACCGCCGTATGTACGACATCCTGCGCTGCATGCCGACGATCCCGGGGGCCGTGGGGGCCTTCCGCCGCTCCGCGCTGGAGCGGGTCGGCGGGATGAGCGACGACACGCTCGCCGAGGACACCGACATCACGATGGCCATGCACCGCGACGGCTGGCGGGTGGTGTACGCCGAGAAGGCGCGCGCCTGGACCGAGGCGCCCGAGACGGTCCAGCAGCTGTGGTCCCAGCGCTACCGCTGGTCGTACGGCACCATGCAGGCGATCTGGAAGCACCGGCGCGCCCTCGTGGAGCGGGGTCCCTCGGGCCGCTTCGGCCGGGTGGGACTGCCGCTGGTGTCGCTGTTCATGGTGGTGGCCCCGCTGCTCGCCCCGCTGATCGACGTCTTCCTCCTGTACGGCGTCGTGTTCGGCCCCACCGAGAAGACGATCGTGGCCTGGCTCGGGGTGCTGGCGATCCAGGCGATCTGCGCGGCATACGCCTTCCGCCTCGACAAGGAACGCATGACCCATCTGATCTCGCTCCCCCTGCAGCAGATCCTCTACCGCCAGCTCATGTACGTCGTGCTGCTCCAGTCCTGGATCACGGCCCTCACCGGCGGCCGGCTGCGCTGGCAGAAGCTGCGCCGCACGGGGGTCGTGGAGGCGCCGGGCGGGCCGGTGCCGCGCCAGCGCGGCCGTACGAGCAGTACGAGCAGCAGTGATCGGAGGCCCGTGGCATGAGGCAAGGACACCCGACCGACGTCCCGCACCGGCCGGAACCTGCGCCCGCGCCCGCTTCCGCGCCGGGGAAGCCGGCCCGTGACCGGTACCTGGACCTCCTGCGCTCGATCGCCCTGGTCCGGGTGGTCGTCTACCACCTCTTCGGCTGGGCGTGGCTGTCGGTCCTCTTCCCCTCCATGGGCGTGATGTTCGCGCTCGCCGGCTCGCTGATGGCACGGTCGCTCAGCCGCCCGGCGCTGAGCGTGGTCCGCGGCCGGGTCCGCCGACTGCTGCCTCCCCTGTGGGCGTTCAGCGCCGTGGTCGTGGCCATGATGTTCGCGGACGGCTGGAACCCGCTGAAGGACCCGGACACCGGGGGCGCCTGGGGGGTGGCGGACCTCCTCAACTACGTCGTCCCGGTCGGCGCCCCGCCCTACCCCTGGCACCTCGGCACCGACGGGGGCCTGTTCGACTCCACCTGGGCGGACCAGGCGGCGGGACCGCTGTGGTACCTCCGCGCCTATCTGTGGTTCGTGATCGCATCTCCGCTGCTGCTGTGGGCCTTCCGCCGCGCGCCGTGGCCGACGCTGCTCGCCCCGCTCGCCCTGACGGCGATCGTCGGCACCGGTGTCGTCACGATCCCCGGCGAGACGGGGAACGCCGTCACCGACTTCGGGACGTACGGCGCCTGCTGGGTCCTGGGCTTCGCCCACCACGAGGGGCTGCTGCGACGCGTCCCCCGTTACCTCGCGGTCTCCGGCTCGGCGCTGGTGATGGCGTTCGGGCTGTGGTGGGCGTCGGGCCATCCCGGCGAGGACGCCTGGGACCTGAACGACATCCCGCTGGCCCAGGCGACCTGGTCCCTCGGGTTCGTCGTCATCCTGCTCCAGTACTCCCCGTCCTGGCAGGAGCTGCCGGGCCGCCTCGCCCGCTGGGACAGGCTGGTGACCCTCTCCAACAACAGGGCCGTCACCATCTACCTCTGGCACAACCTCCTGATCATGGCGACGTTCCCGATCATCGACCGCGCCTACGACCTCCCCTTCATGGACAGCGACACGGCGTCGTCGGCCCTGGACTCGACGTACGGCTTCTGGACGTTCGTCCTGATCTGGCCCCTGATCGGCCTGACGATCCTGGCGTTCGGCTGGATCGAGGACCTGGCCGCCAGACGCAGCCCACGCCTGTGGCCCGACGGAAGGCGACGCGGGGGAGCCCGACGGATCACTCGTTGAGGTGAGGCCCGTGTGTCATTCCCCCTGGGTACGCTGACACGACAGGCGAGACTCCGTCCCATGGGAGCACCGATGAGCGCCGTACGCGACGACCGGCCGGACGACGAGCCGGCGTACCGCTGGCCGATTCCGCCGGCCGAAGGCTGGACCGCGGACGACCTCGACCGGATTCCGGGCCTCCCGCCGCACACGGAGTTGATCGACGGGAGTCTCGTCTTCATGAGTCCGCAGACTCGATTTCACAGCCGGACCATGCGTCTGCTGGACAACGCTCTGCTGGAACAGGCACCAGCGCACTTGGACGTCGACCGTGAGATGACGGGTCAGACTTGACCTGAAGAACCGCCCCGAGCCGGACATCGTGGTCTTCCTCGCCGAAGCGGTGACCGGTCCGAACCAGACCTCCTACAACCCCGAGGACATCCTCCTCGCCGTGGAAGTCGTCTCCGCCGACTCGCGTGAACGGGACCGCGAGGTCAAGCCCCGTAAGTACGCGGCCGCGGGCGTGCCTCACTTCTGGCGGGTGGAGCAGGACGGCGACAAGGGGCTGCCGGTCGTCTACGTCTACGAACTCGACCCGGCCACCGGCTCCTACGGACTCACCGGCATCTTCCACAACCGCCTCAAGGTCTCCGTGCCCTTCGAGATCGACATCGACCTCACTCCCGGGCCTCCCCGCTCCGGGAGCCGTTCGTAACGTGCGGGGTCGGAACCTCTCATCCCGCCCCCGCGTCGGGTGAGAGCAACGTTCCCTTCCGGTCACCCGGTGCCACAGGGCGGTAACGCCGCCTCCCTACCTTCGGGATTCATCACCGCTCATCTGCCCCAAGCACGACCGAGCCCCGGAGCACCGTGGAGGCGTCATGACAGCCCCTAGTACAGCCCCCGCATCCAGCAGGGGAGGCCGCTGGATCCAGCAGTGGGATCCCGAGGACGAGGCCTTCTGGAACGAGACCGGAGAGAAGATCGCCAAGCGCAACCTCGTCTTCTCCGTGCTCTCCGAGCACATCGGGTTCTCGATCTGGACCCTGTGGTCCGTGCTGGTGCTCTTCATGGGGCCGGAGTACGGGCTGACCCCGGCCGACAAGTTCCTGCTGACGTCGATGGTCACACTCGTCGGCGCCGTCGTCCGCGTCCCCTACACCTTCGCCGTCGCGATCTTCGGCGGCCGGAACTGGACGATCATCTCGGCCGGTCTGCTGCTCATCCCCACCGTCGCCGCGTTCGCGGTGATGAAGCCCGGGACGTCCTTCGACACCTTCCTGCTCGTCGGCCTGCTGGCCGGCATCGGCGGCGGCAACTTCGCCTCCTCGATGACCAACATCAACGCCTTCTTCCCGCTCAGGAAGAAGGGCTGGGCGCTCGGCCTCAACGCGGGCGGCGGCAACATCGGCGTCGCGGCGATCCAGCTGGTGGCCCTCGCCGTCATCGGTGCCAGCGGCGGCCCGCGCCTGCTGCTCGGGATCTACATCCCGCTCATCGTCGTCGCCGCGGTCCTCGCCGCGCTCTTCATGGACAACATCGAGAACGTGAAGAACGACACCGGCGCCGCCAAGGACGCCGCCCGGGACGCCCACACCTGGATCATGTCCGTCCTCTACATCGGGACGTTCGGCTCCTTCATCGGCTACAGCTTCGCCTTCGGGCAGGTGCTGACCAACCAGTTCGGCCGTACGCCGCTGCAGGCCACCTACCTCACCTTCATCGGCCCGCTGCTCGGCTCGCTGGTGCGGCCCGTGGGCGGCTGGCTCGCCGACAAGTACGGCGGCGCGAAGATCACCCTCTACAACTACATCGCCATGGCCGCCGCCACCGCAGTCCTGGTCCTCGCCAGCATGCAGAAGTCGCTCCCCCTGTTCGTCACCGCGTTCGTGGTCCTGTTCGCGCTCGCCGGCCTCGGCAACGGATCGACCTTCAAGATGATCCCCGGCATCTTCCAGGCCAAGGCCCTCTCCCAGGGGCTTCAGGGCGAGGAAGCGGTCAAGTACGGGCGCCGGCTCTCCGGTGCCTCGATGGGCCTCATCGGGGCGGTGGGCGCGCTCGGCGGCGTCGGGATCAACATGGCCTTCCGGCAGTCCTTCCTGTCCTACGGCTCCGGAACCGGCGCGTTCGTCGCCTTCCTCGCCTACTACGCTCTCTGCTTCGCGGTCACCTGGGCCGTATACCTTCGCCGCCCGGCCACAACCACCGAGGCCGCGACCGCCTCAGAGGCGAAGCCGCAGCTCAGCTATGCCGAGGTGTGACGTAACACCGCCGACATGAAGCCGAACCGAGCCTGTCACGCGCCGTTGACAGGCTCGTTCGGCATTGCAGGTACCGCGTACCTCCTGTATGACGACTCGAGTTCGGGACGAGAGCCATGGACGACGAACAGCAGCGACCGCAGCCCGGTCAGCACGGCCCGCTCGCGGGATTCACCGTGGGTGTCACGGCCGCGCGCCGGGCCGACGAACTGGGCGCTCTGCTGCAGCGACGGGGAGCCGCCGTCGTGCACGCGCCCGCCCTGCGCATCGTGCCGCTCGCCGACGACAGCGAACTGCTGGCGGCGACGAAGGACCTGATCGACCTGGCACCCGACGTGGTCGTGGCCACGACCGCCATCGGCTTCCGGGGGTGGGTCGAGGCCGCCGACGGGTGGGGGCTCGGGGAGCCGCTGCTGGAGCGGCTGCACGCGGTGGAGCTGCTGGCGCGCGGACCCAAGGTCAAGGGGGCGATACGGGCCGCCGGGCTCACCGAGGACTGGTCGCCGTCGAGCGAGTCCATGGCCGAGGTGCTGGACCGGCTGCTGGAGGAGGGCGTCGACGGGCGCCGGATCGCCGTACAGCTGCACGGTGAGCCGCTGCCCGGGTTCGTGGAGGCGCTGCGGGCCGCGGGCGGCGAGGTCGTCGGGGTGCCGGTGTACCGGTGGATGCCGCCGGAGGACATCGGGCCGGTGGACCGGCTGCTGGACGCCGTCGTCTCGCGGGGCCTGGACGCGATCACCTTCACCAGCGCGCCGGCCGCGGCGTCCCTGCTGAACCGGGCCGAGGAACGGAGGCTGCTGCCGGAGCTGATCGCGGCCCTCCACCACGACGTACTGCCCGCCTGCGTCGGACCGGTCACCGCTCTGCCGCTGCAGGCGCGTGGCGTCGACACCGTTCAGCCGGAGCGGTTCCGGCTCGGGCCGCTGGTGCAGCTGCTGTGCCAGGAACTGCCGGGCCGGGCGCGCGCCCTGCCGATCGCCGGGCACCGGGTGGAGATTCGGGGGCACGCGGTGCTCGTCGACGGGGAGCTGAGGCCGGTGCCGCCCGCGGGGATGTCCCTGCTGCGGGCACTGTCCCGGCGGCCGGGGTGGGTGGTGGCCCGCTCGGAGCTGCTGCGTGCCCTGCCCGGTGCCGGGCGCGACGAGCACGCGGTGGAGACGGCGATGGCCCGCCTGCGGACGGCACTGGGGGCGCCGAAGCTGATCCAGACGGTGGTGAAGCGGGGGTACCGGCTGGCGTTGGACCCGGCTGCGGACGCGAAGTACGCGGACGTCTGAGGTGGGGCGCCCGGCGTTCCGGGTGCCGTCTGCCGGGGCCTGCCGGCTCCCGGGCCCCCTTCGGCCCGAACGGCCGCGTCCTCAGACTCCCCCGGACGGGACGCCGCTGGGGGCACCGCTGGACGGGCTGATATCGCCCCTGCGCCGGAATGCCCCGTACAGCACCAGCCCCCGCGTCAGGCACACCAGCGCCACCGTCGACAGCACCGCGCGCACCGCGTTCCATGCCACCCACGCGTGCTCGAAGTGCTCCCGGGCCGCGGTCGGGTCGCCCGCGCGGGAAAGGCTGTCGTTGAGGGGGATGTTGAAGGCCATGGTCGTCAGGAAGCCGGCGGTGTACGAGGCGAGGGCCGCCCACACCCACCAGCGGCACGGCTGTCCCCGCAGCTGCCACGCCGACACCGCCGTGAGCAGCAGCGCGCCCATGAAGGAGAGGAAGAACACCGGGTTCTGGATCACGTCGTTGATGTCGTTCATGACCTCGACGTAGATCCGGTCGTCGCTGCGGGCCAGCGCCGGCATCACGCAGCAGGCGAAGATGTAGTAGACCCCGGCGATCAGTCCCATGGCGACCGTGGCCGCGCCCAGTACGAGTCCCGTGGCAGTCCTGTTCCGTGTCATGCCTCAAGTCAACGGACGGCGCGGCGCCCCGGACATCGCCGAGACGCGCACTCCCATACGCGCTCGTCCAATCACCCCGCCGGCACGAGGGGTTCCGGCCGCGCGGGCGGACGGGCACTGTAAGGGGAACGGTTCTCCACCCCAGCCCCAGGCGGTGACAGGCACATGGCACTGGGTACGGTCTCGGTCCCTCACGAGCTGCGCTTCGACGCCGGGCGGATCTGCCTGGACCTCCTGGCGACGACGCATCCCGAGGAACGGTTCGACTCGGTCGAGGTGCTGTGCGCCTGGATCGTGGGCGCGGGACTCGTTCCGCCGGGCACGTCACTGGCGCACGCCGACCCGGGCTGGCTGGTCGGCTTCCGAGAACTGCGAGCCCGGATCGGCCAGTTGGTGCGCGGCGCGCTCGCCGCCGTACCCAGGCCGTCGTACGACCTCGCGCTCGTCCGCGTGAACGAGCTCGCCAGGACCGCGCCGCCGGCCCCGCGTGCCGTGCGCGGCGAGGACGGGGTGCTGGTCAGGGAGTTGGACGGGCCGCCGGAGTGCGCGGCGCTGCTCGGGGCGATCGCCCGGGACGCCGTGGAGCTGCTCACCGACCCGGTCGCGCGGGCGGGACTGCGGCAGTGCGAGGGGGACAACTGCCCGATCTTCTACGTCGATTCGTCCCGGGGACGTAGGAGGCGCTGGTGCTCCAGTGAGGTCTGCGGGAACCGCGAACGGGTGGCCCGGCACCGTCGCAGGGTGGCCCTCACCCGGGCCTAAGTGTCCTGATTGCTCCGTACGCCAGGTAACGGGCATTCTGGTGTCGAAGTGATTTCGACAACATCCCGTTTGCCTCCGGCCCCCCCTGGGCAGCCGGCTCGATCTTGCCGATGTGGCAGAAATGTAAAGATCGCGGGGTGGGAATGTGCTCTCATGTCCCACTCATCACGTCACCCCGAAGAAAACTGTCGTGCCTCTTTGAACATGACGGAGACCACATCCGTACCTGTGCACGAGCGACCGACTGGGGGAACCCCCGGACATCGGAGGTGGGCGTGCGCAAGGATTCCGTCGTGGCCAATGAACGTGGATCGAGGGCCCGACATCGCATGTCCCAGCCCTCGGAACCTGATGAGGAGCTGATGCGTGCCCTGTACCGGGAGCACGCCGGACCTCTCCTTGCTTATGTACTGCGCCTGGTCGCCGGAGACCGGCAGCGCGCCGAGGACGTGGTCCAGGAAACGCTCATCCGTGCCTGGAAGAACGCCGGCCAGCTCAATCGAGCGACCGGATCGGTACGCCCCTGGCTGGTGACGGTCGCGCGCCGCATCGTCATCGACGGCCACCGCAGCCGGCAGGCCCGGCCGCAGGAGGTCGATCCGTCGCCGCTGGAGGTCATCCCCGCGGAGGACGAGATCGACAAGGCGCTGTGGCTGATGACGTTGTCCGACGCGCTCGACGACCTGACCCCGGCCCACCGGGAGGTGCTCGTCGAGACGTACTTCAAGGGGCGTACCGTCAATGAGGCGGCCGAGACGCTGGGCATTCCCAGCGGAACGGTGCGGTCACGGGTGTTCTATGCCCTGCGGTCGATGAAGCTGGCTCTGGAGGAGCGGGGGGTGACGGCATGAGTGTTTACGGGGGATTCGGAACGGGTGGTTCGGGTATGTCTGGCCCCATGATGGGATCTCCGGGCCCGAGCGAGCACGAAACGGTCGGTGCCTACGCCCTCGGCATCCTCGACGACGCCGAGGCGACCGCCTTCGAGGCGCATCTCGCCACCTGCGAATGGTGCGCCCAGCAGCTCGACGAGCTGGCGGGGATGGAACCCATGCTGGCGGCGCTCGCGGACCTGCCGGGGACCGGCACGCCCGCGATCGGCGAATCGCTCTCCGCACGGCCCAGCCCACGGCTCGCGGAGAAGCTGGTCGACGAGGTCGCCGAGCGCCGGGCGGTCAAGCGCCGCAAGGGCTTCTACCTGGTCGCGGCCGCGGCCGCGCTGATCATCGGCGGTCCGCTCGCGGTGATGGCCGCGAACGGCGGCGGCAGCTCGGGCGGCACCAACGCCACCCCGCTGGCGGCCGGCGCCAAGGCTGCTTTCGGTCAGATCTCCGACAAGGTGTCGGCGACCGACTCCTCCACCAAGGTCCAGGCGACCGTGGCCATGGAGAAGAAGGACTGGGGCACCTGGGGCGTCGTCGAGCTCAGCAACGTCAAGGGACCGCTGAAGTGCTCGCTCATCGCCGTCGGCAAGAACGGCGAGCGCGAGACCATGTCCTCCTGGTCGGTCCCCAAGTGGGGCTACGGCGTCCCGAACGCCAAGGTCGAGGAGGCGAAGCAGCCTCTGTACGCGCAGGGCGGCGCCGCCTTCCAGCCCAACGAGATCGACCACTTCGAGGTCATGACCTTCGACGGCAAGAAGCTCGTCCAGGTCGACGCGTAGCACTTGTCGGTCTCCTCGTGGGACCGACGCGCGCCGCCACGTAGCTTTGACGGGTCCCCTTCGCGTACGGTTGACGGCTGCCCAGCACGTCAGAAGGGGGCCCGGTGGCCGCTCAGGCTCAGCAGGAAACCGCGGTCGGCTCGGATCACGACTCCGTACGGGACCGAGAGATCAGCGTCGAACAGGAACACCTGGACCGGGTCTACCGGCGGCTCGAGGAGAAGATCCACGAGGCCGAGTTCCTGATGAACGACGCGGCCAAGCGCGGCCAGGTCGGCACACCCGGGGCGCTCGCCGAGCGGGACGCCCAGGTCTTCCGGGCCGGCATCCATCTCAGCCGGCTGAACAACGAGTTCGAGGACTTCCTCTTCGGGCGGATCGACCTGCTGCTCGGCAAGGACGGCAAGAAGGGGCCGGACGGCGCGTACACCGCCGTGGAGCCCGCCGAGGGCGCCGTGCGCGAGGACGGCACGGCCGACATCGCCGAGACGCTGCACATCGGGCGGATCGGTGTCCTCGACGCCGAGTACGCGCCCCTGGTCATCGACTGGCGGGCGCCCGCGGCCGCCCCCTTCTACCGCTCCACCCCCGTCGACCCCGGCCGGGTCGTACGGCGCCGGGTCATCCGCTCCAAGGGCCGCCGCGTCCTCGGCGTCGAGGACGACCTGATGCGCCCCGAGCTCAAGGCCCGCCTCGACGGCGAGGAACTGCCCGTCATCGGCGACGGCGCCCTGATGGCCGCGCTCGGCCAGGCCCGTAGCCACACCATGCGGGACATCGTCGCCTCCATCCAGGCCGAGCAGGACCTGGTCATCCGTGCCCCCGCCGCCTCGGTGACCTACGTCGAGGGCGGTCCCGGCACCGGCAAGACCGCCGTCGCCCTGCACCGCGCCGCCTACCTCCTCTACCAGGACCGGCGCCGGTACGCGGGCGGCATCCTCATCGTCTCCCCGACCCCCCTGCTGGTCGCCTACACCGAGGGCGTCCTGCCCTCCCTCGGCGAGGAGGGCCAGGTCGCCATCCGCGCGATCGGCTCCCTGGTCGACGGCGCGGAGGCCACGCTGTACGACTCCCCGTCCACCGCCCGCGCCAAGGGCTCGTACCGCATGCTCAAGGTCCTGCGGAAGGCGGCGCGGGGCGCGCTGGAGCTGGGGCCGGACGGGGGGCCGGGCGGTCCGGGTGCCGGGGGGCGCCCGCCCGCCGCCTCACATGCCGCCGCACCGGACTCCGTCGCCTCCCGCCGCCGTGCCGGCCCGGGCTCCGGCCGGCGCGGCGTCGGAGAGGAGGGCCCGGACGCCACGGACGACACGGGCGAGGCCGCCTTTGCCGGGCCGGACCGCCCGGAGCAGCTCGCGTTCGGGGACGGGGACGGGGCCGGCGACCGGAACGGGAACAGGAGCGGGGACGGCTTCGGCGCGCTCGCAGCCGCGCCGGCGCCCGCCGGGCCCCCCACCCGGCTGCGCGTCGTCGCCTTCGGGCGTCGGCTGGAGCTGGAGGCGGGCGCGCTGGAACGGATCCGTCGCACCGCCCTCGGCGGCACCGCGCCCGTCAACCTGCTGCGCCCCCGCGCCCGCAAGCTGCTCCTCGACGCCCTGTGGGAGCAGTCCGGCGCCGGCACCCGGCACAGCGACCCCGAGCTCGCCGCCGAACTGCGCTCCTCCTTCGACGAGGACATCACCACCGAGGACTCCTTCACCGAGTTCCTCGACGCCTGGTGGCCCGAGCTGACCCCGCGTGCGGTGCTGGAGGCGATGGCCGACGAGCGCCGGCTGGGCCGCTGGGCCCGCCGGATCCTCAACCCCGGCGAGGTCCGCCGCGTCGCCCGCTCGCTGCGCCGCGACGGCCTCTCCGTGCACGACATCGCCCTGCTGGACGAGCTCCAGTCCATCCTCGGCGTCCCCGCCCGGCCCCGGAAGAAGCGCGAGCTGGACCCGCTGGACCAGCTGACCGGCCTGGAGGAGCTGATGCCGGTGCGCGAGGAGTCGCAGCGCGAGCGCGCCGAACGCCTCGCGCAGGAGCGCACCGAGTACGCCCACGTCATCGTCGACGAGGCTCAGGACCTCACCCCGATGCAGTGGCGGATGGTCGGCCGCCGCGGCCGGCACGCCACCTGGACGGTGGTCGGCGACCCCGCCCAGTCCTCCTGGTCCGACCCCGACGAGGCGGCCGAGGCCCGCGACGAGGCCCTCGGCACCCGCCCGCGCCGCCGCTTCCAGCTGACCGTCAACTACCGCAACCCCGCCGAGATCGCCGAACTCGCCTCCAAGGTCCTCGCCCTCGCCATGCCGGGTGCCGAGTCCCCCTCGGCGGTCCGCTCCACCGGCGTACAACCGCGCTTCACCGTCGTACGCGACTCCCTCGCGCAGACCGTCCGCGCCGAGGCCGCCCGCCTCCTCGACCTCGTCGACGGCACCGTCGGTGTCGTCGTCGCCATGCAGCGGCGCGAGGAGGCGGCCCGCTGGCTCGCCGGACTCGGCGACCGGGTGGTGGCGCTCGGCAGCCTGGAGGCGAAGGGCCTGGAGTACGACGCCACGGTCGTCGTCTCCCCGGCGGAGATCGCGGACGAGTCCCCGGCGGGACTGCGGGTGCTGTACGTGGCCCTCACCCGGGCGACCCAGCAGCTGACGGTCGTGTCGGCGGAGCGCGACCAGCCGGACCCGGCCGGGGTGCCGGACCTGCTCAGAGATTAGAAGGAGATGAACTCTCGTGACGGGAATGGCCTGACGGGATCCGTTTGTTAGCCTGGATGCGACACCGGCCCGATCCAAGCCCCCGGGCCCAACCTTCGTCCCTGAGAGGGACCACTTGCCGCGAGGCGAGCATGGCGGGTCGGTGTCACTGACGTCGAAGAGGTCCGCGCCCAGCAGGGCGCGGACCTCTTTTGTTGCGAACAAAACGATCGCAATCCGGGGCGGCTAACGCCTACTCAGCAGTAGGTGCGACCATCGGACGGCATACCCAGCGTCAAGGTGGCTGCGTCTCCCGGGGGGCAACCCCCGGACCCCCGGCAGAAAGAACGGGTCGGCTGGGACGACCGGCGCAGATACCGCGCGGCGAACCTGAGTGAAAGAGGAAGTCGGCCATGGCAACGGCGCCCAGCGTCTCCTACTCGATGACGGTCCGGCTGGAGGTGCCCGCGAGCGGAACCGCCGTCTCGCAGCTCACCACCGCCGTGGAGTCCTCCGGAGGCTCGGTGACCGGCCTCGACGTCACCGCCTCCGGTCACGAGAAGCTCCGCATCGACGTCACCATCGCCGCCACCTCCACCAGCCACGCCGACGAGATCGTCGAGAAGCTGCGCGGCATCGAGGGCGTCATCCTCGGCAAGGTCTCCGACCGTACGTTCCTGATGCACCTCGGTGGCAAGATCGAGATGGCGTCGAAGCACCCCATCCGCAACCGTGACGACCTGTCCATGGTCTACACGCCGGGCGTGGCCCGCGTCTGCATGGCGATCGCCGAGAACCCCGAGGACGCCCGCCGTCTGACCATCAAGCGCAACTCCGTTGCGGTCGTGACGGACGGCTCCGCCGTGCTGGGCCTCGGCAACATCGGCCCCAAGGCCGCCCTCCCGGTCATGGAGGGCAAGGCGGCCCTCTTCAAGCGCTTCGCGGGCATCGACGCCTGGCCGCTGTGCCTCGACACCCAGGACACCGACGCGATCGTCGAGATCGTCAAGGCGATCGCCCCCGGGTTCGCCGGCATCAACCTCGAGGACATCTCCGCCCCCCGCTGCTTCGAGATCGAGGCGCGGCTGCGCGAGGCCCTCGACATCCCCGTCTTCCACGACGACCAGCACGGCACCGCGATCGTCGTCCTGGCCGCCCTCAAGAACGCACTTCGCTGCACCGGCAAGGCGATTGAGAACATCCGGGTCGTCATGTCCGGCGCCGGCGCGGCCGGTACCGCCATCCTCAAGCTGCTGCTCGCGGCCGGCGTGAAGAACGCCGTCGTCGCCGACATCCGCGGTGTCGTGCACGCCGGGCGGGAGGACCTGCGGGAGGCTCCCGCGGACTCGGCGCTGCGCTGGATCGCCGACAACACCAACCCCGAGGGCCTGACCGGCACGCTGAAGGAAGCCGTTCGCGGAGCCGACGTGTTCATCGGCGTCTCCGCCCCGAACGTGCTGGACGGGGACGACGTGGCCGCCATGGGCGAGGGTGCCATCGTGTTCGCGCTCGCGAACCCCGACCCCGAGGTCGACCCGGCGATCGCCCGTCAGACGGCGGCCGTCGTGGCCACCGGCCGCTCCGACTTCCCGAACCAGATCAACAACGTGCTGGTCTTCCCGGGCGTCTTCCGCGGTCTGCTGGACGCGCAGTCCCGCACCGTCAACACGGAGATGATGCTGGCCGCCGCGAGCGCGCTGGCCGACGTGGTGACCGAGGACGAGCTCAACCCGAACTACATCGTCCCGAGCGTCTTCAACGACAAGGTCGCGGGCGCGGTGGCCGGTGCGGTGCGGGAGGCGGCCAAGGCGGCGGGCGCCACGTCCTAGACGTGGCGTACGGTGCTGGACGGGCCTGTCGCGGCTTGGCGGGCCTGTCGTACTGTGGGCGGACTGTGAGCATCACCACGACGTGCCGCACCGGCGAGTCGTGGAACCGGGCGCCTCTCGCCACCCTCTAGGGTGGCGGCCACGCTCGCGCCTCCTCGGCCCGCGTTTCGTGTGACCCCCTAGGGTGTACTCACGACTCCAACGGGTGCCGGATTGGCTTTCCCGTCGCAGGTAGGGGCAGGATGCGTCCCTGGGCGCGAGCGCATCGGCTTCGCTGTGCCAATGTGCGGCTCTGCCGCGTGGCACACCCCAACGGCAAGAAGAACACGGGAGTAACAACATGAACCGCAGTGAGCTGGTGGCCGCGCTGGCCGACCGCGCCGAGGTGACCCGCAAGGACGCCGACGCCGTTCTGGCCGCGTTCGCCGAGACCGTCGGCGAGATCGTCGCCAAGGGCGACGAGAAGGTCACCATCCCCGGCTTCCTGACCTTCGAGCGCACCCACCGTGCCGCTCGCACCGCGCGCAACCCGCAGACCGGTGACCCGATCCAGATCCCGGCCGGCTACAGCGTCAAGGTCTCCGCGGGCAGCAAGCTGAAGGAAGCCGCCAAGGGTAACTGAGCGCTCCGCTTCGAGCGCCGGGTGACTGCGGGTCGTTTCTCGGCCGACGGGACCGCCGTGGCTGGTCGCGCAGTTCCCCGCGCCCCTGAGGGGGCGCTCAACACAACGCCGATGGGGCGGTCACCCGGACTCGGGTGACCGCCCCATCGGCGTTGGTGCGACTGGTGTTATCCGAGCGCCTTGCCCGGCAGTTCCACCTTCGCTCCGAGCTCCACGAGCTTCTCCATGAAGTTCTCGTAGCCGCGGTTGATCAGGTCGATGCCATGGACCCGGGACGTGCCCTGGGCGGCGAGGGCGGCGATGAGGTAGGAGAAGCCGCCGCGCAGGTCGGGGATGACCAGGTCAGCGCCCTGGAGCTTGGTCGGGCCGGAGACGACGGCCGAGTGCAGGAAGTTGCGCTGGCCGAAGCGGCAGTCGGAGCCGCCCAGGCACTCGCGGTAGAGCTGGATGTGCGCGCCCATCTGGTTCAGCGCGGAGGTGAAGCCGAGGCGGGACTCGTACACCGTCTCGTGGATGATGGACAGACCCGTGGCCTGTGTGAGGGCCACGACGAGCGGCTGCTGCCAGTCCGTCTGGAAGCCGGGGTGCACGTCCGTCTCGAGGGCGATCGACTTCAACTGCCCGCCGGGGTGCCAGAAACGGATGCCCTTCTCGTCGATCTCGAAGGCACCGCCCACCTTCCGGTAGGTGTTCAGGAACGTCATCATCGAGCGCTGCTGCGCGCCGTGGACGTAGATGTTGCCCTCGGTCGCCAGCGCCGCCGACGCCCAGGACGCGGCCTCCAGCCGGTCCGGGAGCGCCCGGTGGGCGTAGCCGCCGAGCTGGTCCACACCCGTGATGCGGATGGTGCGGTCGGTGTCCATCGCGATGATGGCGCCCATCTTCTGCAGGACGCAGATGAGGTCCTCGATCTCCGGCTCGACGGCCGCGTTCGACAGCTCGGTGACCCCCTCGGCGAGGACGGCCGTCAGCAGTACCTGCTCGGTCGCGCCGACGGACGGGTACGGCAGCCGGATCTTCGTGCCGCGCAGCCGCTGCGGAGCCTCCAGGTACTGCCCGTCCGCGCGCTTCTCGATCCGCGCGCCGAACTGCCTGAGCACGTCGAAGTGGAAGTCGATGGGCCGGCCGCCGATGTCGCAGCCGCCGAGACCGGGGATGAAGGCGTGGCCGAGGCGGTGCAGCAGCGGGCCGCAGAAGAGGATCGGGATCCGGCTGGAACCCGCGTGGGCATCGATGTCGGCGACGTTCGCGCTCTCGACGTGCGTGGGATCCATCACCAGTTCGCCCGGCTCCTCACCCGGA
Organism: Streptomyces sp. NPDC005799; assembly: GCF_040630525.1. Classification (NCBI taxonomy): domain Bacteria; kingdom Bacillati; phylum Actinomycetota; class Actinomycetes; order Kitasatosporales; family Streptomycetaceae; genus Streptomyces; species Streptomyces sp. NPDC005799. The sequence continues at coordinate 147,447 of NZ_JBEXXQ010000008.1, read as the reverse complement.
CGGACCGTCACCCCGTGCAGCTGCAGCAGACCGCGTACGACACGCACGTCACGGATGTCCGGAACGTTGCGCAGTCGACTCGGCGAGCTGCCCAGCAGGGCGGCGACCATGGCCTTCGGTACGAGGTTCTTCGCACCGCGGACACGGATCTCGCCCTCCAGCGGGGTTCCGCCGTGGACAAGCAGGACATCGTCGTTGACGGTCATGTATCTCGCGTTCCGATGAGTCGGGCAGGGGCCAGAAGGGAAAGGGTAATCGCCGCCCACCCCCCTTCTGTAAGCCCAAGTACCGCCCAGCTACGTCATAGCTCTGTCACAACACGGCCCGTTCACCGCCGGGCACGTGGGGTCACCGGCCGTCCCGTGCGCCCGCCGCGTGCCTCTTTGAGCCCTGAGCTGCATTCCCCCTCCTTACGCCGATTGCCTCCCCACGCCCGGGGAAGATGCGGGATCATGTCTGGCATGACCGAGGTGTCCTCGCTCACAGGGCGGTTGCTCGTGGCAACGCCCGCCCTGGCGGACCCGAACTTCGACCGTGCGGTGGTGCTCCTTCTCGACCACGACGAGGAGGGCTCCCTCGGTGTCGTCCTCAACCGTCCGACCCCCGTGGACGTCGGCGACATCCTGGAGGGCTGGGCGGACCTCGCCGGCGAGCCCGGGGTCGTCTTCCAGGGCGGCCCGGTCTCCCTCGACTCGGCGCTCGGAGTCGCCGTCATCCCCGGCGGCTCGTCCGCCGACGGGGCACCGCTGGGCTGGCGCCGGGTGCACGGCGCGATCGGACTGGTCGATCTGGAGGCTCCGCCGGAGCTGCTCGCCTCGGCCGTGGGCTCCCTGCGGATCTTCGCCGGGTACGCGGGCTGGGGCCCCGGTCAGCTGGAGGACGAGCTGGTCGAGGGCGCCTGGTACGTCGTCGAGTCGGAGCCCGGGGACGTCTCCTCGCCGTCCCCGGAGAGACTCTGGCGCGAGGTGCTGCGCCGCCAGCGCAACGAGCTGGCGATGGTGGCCACGTACCCGGACGACCCTTCGCTCAACTGATGCCTGTGAGCTTCAGTACCCTTGGCGATATGAGCACTCTTGAGCCCGAGCGCGGGACTGGTACGGGGACCCTCGTAGAGCCGACGCCGCAGGTGTCCCACGGCGACGGCGACCACGAGCGCTTCGCCCACTACGTCCAGAAGGACAAGATCATGGCGAGCGCCCTCGACGGCACCCCCGTCGTGGCGCTGTGCGGCAAGGTGTGGGTACCGGGCCGCGACCCGAAGAAGTACCCCGTCTGTCCGATGTGCAAGGAGATCTACGACTCCATGGGCGCCGGCGGTGGCGACAAGGACAAGGGCGACAAGTAACCCGTAACGCCCGAGGCTCGCAAGGCCCCCGGGGCGCCGTTGGGCGCGCCCCGGGGGTCTTCGTATGATGTTGTGCGCAGTGAAACGCGCATTGCGCATGGTGCAACGCGTGCTCCGGAGAACCTTTCTGTGAATTCCTCGCCGCGACCGACGTGACGCAATTCCGGTTTTCCCTCATCCCGGCCTGAACGGCTTCCTGTTCGCAGGGTGTTTTCTGAGGAGTGACGTGATGGATGTGATTCCGAAGCCCGCCCGCACACACCGGCACGGCCCCGGCTTCTGGGAACTCGGACCGCGGACCGGACTGTCGGTGGGAAAGGGCGCGGACGGCACGGCACGCTGGCTGCGCGGCACCCTCGGCGCCGCCACCGGCCTGCCGCTCGCTCCCGCCGACGGGGACGGCGACGACGTCCTGCGCCTGTCCGTCGACCCGGCGGAGACCGGGGAGCTGGGCGCGGAGGGCTACCGTCTCGACGTCCTCCCCAGCGGCGCGCACCTGGTCGGAGGCGGCCCCGCCGGTCTGTTCTGGGGTGCCCAGACGCTACGTCAGCTGCTCGGCCCGGACGCCTTCCGGCGCGCCCCGCTGCCCGGCCGGACCTGGCGGCTGCCCCTGGTCCGGATCGAGGACTCGCCGCGCTTCGGCTGGCGCGGACTCATGCTCGACGTTGCCCGGCACTTCATGCCGAAGGAAGGCGTCCTGCGCTACCTCGACCTCATGGCGGCGCACAAACTCAACGTCTTCCACTTCCATCTGACGGACGACCAGGGCTGGCGCGTCGAGATCGAAAGGTATCCCCGGCTCACCGAGGTCGGCTCCTGGCGGTCACGGACGAAATTCGGTCACCGCGCCTCGAAGCTGTGGGAGGAGAAGCCGCACGGTGGCTTCTACACCCAGGACGACATCCGGGAGATCGTCGCCCATGCCGCCGAGCGGCATATCACCGTCGTCCCCGAAATCGACGTGCCGGGACACTCGCAGGCCGCCATCGCCGCGTACCCGGAACTCGGCAACACGGATGTCATCGACACCACTTCCCTCTCCGTCTGGGACAACTGGGGAATCTCTCCCAACGTACTGGCCCCCACTGACACCACCCTGCGTTTCTACGAGGGGGTGTTCGAGGAACTCCTCGATCTCTTCCCCTCCGAGTTCATCCATGTCGGGGGTGACGAATGCCTCAAGGACCAGTGGCGGCGATCGCCCACCGCGCAGGCCCGCATCGCGGAACTCGGCGTCACCGACGAGGACGGTCTGCAGGCGTGGTTCATCGGCCACTTCGACACCTGGCTGAGCGCGCGTGGGCGCAGGCTCATCGGCTGGGACGAGATCCTGGAGGGCGGCCTCGCCCCGGGTGCGGCCGTGTCCTCGTGGCGCGGTTACGCCGGCGGGGTCGCCGCCGCGCGGGCCGGCCACGACGTCGTCATGTGCCCCGAGCAGTACGTGTACCTGGACCACCGCCAGGCCGGCGGCGCCGACGAGCCGGTCCCGATCGGGTACGTCCGCACCCTGGAGGACGTCTACCGCTTCGAGCCCGTTCCAGCGGAGTTGACGCCGGAACAGGTCCCGCACGTCCTCGGCACGCAGGCCAACGTGTGGACCGAGGTGATGGAGGACCAAGGGCGCGTGGACTACCAGACCTTCCCGCGCCTGGCCGCATTCGCCGAGGTGGCGTGGAGTTCCCTGCCGGCCTCCCGGGAACGGGATTTCGCCGACTTCGAGCGGCGGATGAGCGCCCATTACCGGCGGCTCGACGCCCTGGGCGTCGCCTACCGGCCACCCGCCGGACCCCGTCCGTGGCAGCGGCGCCCCGGAGTCCTCGGCCGTCCGATCGAGGGCACGCCCCCGAACAGGTAGCTCACGAACGGGTAACCGGGCGTCCCGAACAGGTGGTGGAAAAACGTCGCAAGCATCACCGAAGAGTGCCAAATCGCGCGCAGTGGTGATGTTGTGCGAAAACGGACCATCTCCCTGATGAGGGGGGCGAATGCCGCCTAGCGGACCCCCGTCTTCGGGTGCCTCGAAGATGTGCCAGAGTTGCCACGTCCGCCCTGTCAGCACGTACCGTACGGCAACACAGGTGGGACCAGGTGGGGGCAGCGGGAAGGGGCAGCCGGTTTGACCACGCACGCACCGCAGGCGGCGCAGGCCGTCGCGCTGCCCACGACCCTGGACGAGGCCGTGGCGGCGCTCACCGCCGTGCCAGCCGCCGTCCCCGTGGCGGGCGGCACCGACCTCATGGCCGCCGTCAACTCCGGGCAGCTCAGGCCGGCCGCGCTGGTCGGCCTGGGCCGGATCAGCGAGATCCGCGGCTGGCAGTACCTCGACGGGCACGCCCTGCTCGGCGCGGGCCTCACACACGCGCGTATGGGCCGCCCCGACTTCGCGGCGCTCATCCCCGCGCTCGCCGCCGCCGCGCGCGCCGCAGGCCCGCCGCACATCCGCAACGCGGGCACCCTGGGCGGCAACATCGCCTCGGCCGCGCCCACCGGGGACGCGCTGCCGGTGCTGGCCGCCCTGGAGGCGACACTGATCATCGCGGGCCCGGGCGGAGCCCGCCGGGAGATCCCGGTGTCGCATCTGCTGGCCGGCGTCGACATGCTGCGCGGCGGCGAACTCATCGGGTACGTGCGCGTGCCGCTGCTGCACGCGCCCCAGGTCTTCCTGAAGGCGACGGGACGCACCGGACCGGGCCGCGCGATGGCCTCCGTGGCGCTCGTCCTCGATCCCGCCCGGCGCGGGGTGCGGTGCGCCGTCGGTGCCATAGCGCCGATGCCGCTGCGTCCGCTGGACGCCGAGCAGTGGGTCGCCCGGCTCATCGACTGGGACAACAACCGCACGATCGTCCCCGAGGCCCTGCACGCCTTCGGCGAGTACGTCGCCGCGGCCTGCATCCCCGATCCCGTTCCCGAGGCGGACGGCACCGTTCAACCGCTCCCGCCCGCCGTACTGCACCTGCGGCGCACCGTCGCCGCGCTGGCCCGACGAGCACTGGGGAGGGCGCTGTCGTGACCGACGACCAGCACGGAGAGGGCACGCCCCGCAGCGGAGGCCGCTGGGACCCGCTGCCCCAGGGTGACTACGACGACGGCGCCACCGCCTTCGTGAAGCTCCCCGAGGGCGGCATCGACGCGCTCCTGGCCGCCTCCGACAGCCCGCTGGCCGCGCGGGGTCACGGGTACGTGCCCCCGCAGATAACGCCCGGCGCGGGGACCGACCAGGGGGCAGCCGGCCCGTGGGGCGCCCCCGCCGACGGCTCCCAGTGGCCCGACCCCAACGCCGCCGCGCCCACCGGGGGCGACGACCGCTTCACGTACAACCCCGCCTCCACACAGCAGTGGACCTACGAGGATCCGCAGCCGACGGGACACACGCCCACCTCCGCGCCGGGTCACGACGTGACCGGCCAGTGGTCGATCCCGGTGGCCGACGGCGACCTCCCGGACGAATCGGGCGAGTTCACCACCTCGTCCCTGGTCCAGCAGTGGGGCGGCACACCGCCGGCGACGCTCCCGGGAGGCGCCGCGGCCCCCTGGGCGACGGAGGCGGCGGGCCGGCCCTGGGACCAGCCGGAGGCACCGGGCGCCGAGGACGGCACCGGCCGCCCCCACGAGTCGTCGACGGGGACACTCCCCGGCCGGACGCACGACGCGCGGACCGGGACCGGATACGACCCGCAGGACGGCACCGCGCACGAGCAGTCCTCGCCGCGTTCCGGCGTCGAGCCGGGCGCGTCGGCACCGGAGCCCTCGGGCCACGCGCCCGCGGGAGCGGACCGGCCGGAGTACACGTCCGGGCCCGCCCACGACCGCGAGCAGCAGCACGGCACCCCGTCTCCGACGGCCGAGTACGCCGGGCAGCCGCACCCGGCCGGGACCCCGGGCCACGCCCCCGAGCACGACGGCGGGGCGGACGAGCGCCCGCCCGGGAACGCCGGCCACCCCGACGCCCGCGCCCACGGCGCCGGGGGCGACGAGCACCCGCACATGGCCGGGGACCGGGCCGCCCACGCCGCCGACCACACCTCCGGTGGCTCCGCCCCGGCCCGCCTCGCCGATCCCGGTGAGCCCTACGAGTCCGCCGCCGATGCCGCCGTAGCCGCCTCACAGGCCGCTCAGGGGGCCGGTGAGGCCGCCGGGGTGGGCGAGGGGGCCCAGGGGGCCGCGGAGGCCGCTGAGGGGGCCGTGAAGGCCGCCAGGGCGGTGAACGCCGTGGCCGGAGCGCGGGACGCGGGCGAGGCGGCCGACGCCGCGACCGCCGACGGCCCTTCGGACGACCCCGACGCCACCCGTGCCGGACCGGCCCCGGCGGATCAGCCGGACTCGGCCGAGGAGCCGTCCCCGCTGCCCCCCGCCGAGGAACACCCCCTCGCCTCCTACGTCCTGCGCGTCAACGGTGTCGAACGGCCCGTGTCCGACGCCTGGATCGGCGAGTCGCTGCTGTACGTGCTGCGCGAGCGGCTGGGCTTGGCCGGCGCCAAGGACGGCTGCTCGCAGGGCGAGTGCGGGGCGTGCAACGTGCAGGTCGACGGGCGGCTCGTGGCCTCCTGCCTGGTCCCCGCCGTGACCGCCTCCGGCAGTGAGGTGCGGACCGTGGAGGGTCTCGCCGAGGACGGCCAGCCCTCGGACGTGCAGCGCGCGCTCGCCCGGTGCGGCGCCGTGCAGTGCGGCTTCTGCGTACCCGGCATGGCGATGACCGTGCACGACCTCCTCGAGGGCAACCCGGCGCCCAGCGAGCTGGAGACGCGCCAGGCTCTGTGCGGCAACCTGTGCCGCTGCTCCGGCTACCGGGGCGTCGTCGAGGCCGTCAAGGACGTCGTCGCCGAACGCGAGGCGCACGCCGCCGCCGAGGCCGCCGAACACGACGGCGACGAGGCGCGTATTCCTCACCAGGCGGGCCCGGGTGCCGGCGGCGTCAACCCGTCGGCGTTCGAGTCACCCGGGGCCATGAACCCAGGGCCCAGGGGACCGCGTGACCAGGCGTACGGACAGGACGGAGGCCAGGCGTGAGCAACGAAGCCGCCACCGCGACCACCACCGCGGAGGCTGCACCCGCCCCCGAGCCGCTGCCGCACGGCCTCGGCGCCTCCCTGCCGGCCGCCGACGCCCGCGCCAAGACCGAGGGCACGTTCCCGTACGCGGCCGACCTGTGGGCCGAGGGCCTGCTGTGGGCGGCCGTCCTGCGCTCCCCGCACGCCCACGCGCGCATCGTGTCCATCGACACCTCCCACGCGCGGGAGATGCCCGGCGTCCGTGCCGTCGTCACCCACGAGGACGTGCCGGGTTCCGCCCGCCACGGGCGCGGCACGGCCGACCGCCCGGTCTTCGCCTCCGAGGTCGTGCGCCACCACGGCGAGCCCATCGCCGCCGTCGCCGCCGACCACCCCGACACCGCCCGCATGGCCGCCGCGGCCATCATGGTCGAGTACGAGGTCCTGGACCCGGTCACCGACCCCGAGCAGGCCTTCGAGGCCGAGCCGCTGCACCCCGACGGCAACCTGATCCGGCACATCCCGCTGCGCCACGGCGACCCCGACGCGGTCGGTGAGATCGTCGTCGAGGGCCTGTACCGCATCGGCCGTCAGGACCCCGCCCCCATCGGCGCCGAGGCCGGGCTCGCCGTCCCGCGCCCCGACGGCGGCGTGGAGCTGTACCTGGCCTCCACCGACCCGCACACCGACCGCGACACGGCCGCCGCCTGCTACGGCCTGGAACCCGAGCGCGTCAAGATCGTCGTCACCGGCGTCCCCGGCGCCACCGCCGACCGCGAGGACCAGGGCTTCCAACTCCCGCTCGGCCTGCTGGCGCTGAGGACCGGCTGCCCGGTCAAACTCACCGCGACGCGCGAAGAGTCCTTCCTCGGCCACGCCCACCGCCACCCCACCCTCCTGCGCTACCGGCACCACGCCGACGCCGAGGGCAAGCTGGTCAAGGTCGAGGCGCAGATCCTGCTCGACGCGGGCGCGTACGCCGACGCCTCCTCCGAGGCCCTGGCCGCCGCCGTGGGCTTCGCCTGCGGCCCCTACGTCGTCCCCAACGCCTTCATCGAGGGCTGGGCCGTGCGCACCAACAACCCGCCCTCCGGCCATGTGCGCGGCGAGGGCGCCATGCAGGTCTGCGCCGCCTACGAGGCGCAGATGGACAAGCTGGCGAAGAGACTCGGCGTCGACCCGGCCGAACTCCGCCTCCGCAACGCCCTGGCCACCGGGGACGTGCTCCCGACCGGCCAGACCGTGACCTGCCCGGCACCCGTCGCCGAACTCCTGCAGGCGGTACGGGACTTCCCCCTCCCCGCCCTTCCCAAGGACACCCCCGAGGACGAGTGGCTGCTGCCCGGCGGCCCCGAGGGCGCGGGCGAACCGGGCGCGGTGCGCCGGGGCGTGGGCTACGGCCTGGGCATGGTGCACATGCTCGGCGCGGAGGGCGCCGACGAGGTGTCCACGGCGACCGTGAAGGTCCAGGACGGCGTGGCGACCGTGCTCTGCGCGGCCGTGGAGACCGGTCAGGGCTTCACCACGCTGGCCCGGCAGATCGTTCAGGAGACGCTCGGCATCGACGAGGTGCACGTGGCGCCCGTCGACACCGACCAGCCCCCGGCCGGCGCGGGCTGCCGCGGCCGCCACACCTGGGTGTCCGGCGGTGCGGTCGAGCGGGCGGCCAAGATGGTGCGCACCCAGCTCCTGCAGCCCCTCGCGCACAAGTTCGGCATGTCGACCGAGCTGCTGCAGATCACCGACGGCAAGATCACCTCGTACGACGGTGTGCTGTCCACCACCGTCACCGAGGCGATGGACGGCAAGGAGCTGTGGGCCACGGCCCAGTGCCGCCCGCACCCGACCGAGCCGCTCGACGAGCACGGCCAGGGCGACGCCTTCGTGGGCATGGCCTTCTGCGCGATCCGCGCGGTCGTCGACGTCGACATCGAACTCGGGTCGGTACGAGTGGTGGAGCTGGCGCTCGCCCAGGACGTGGGCCGCGTCCTCAACCCCGCCCAGCTGGCCGCCCGGATCGAGGCCGGTGTCACCCAGGGCGTCGGCATTGCGCTCACGGAGAACCTGCGCTCCGCGCGCGGGTTGATCCGCCACCCCGACCTGACGGGCTACGCGCTGCCGACGGCCCTGGACGCCCCGGACGTCCGGATCGTCAAACTCGTCGAGGAACGCGACGTGGTGGCGCCCTTCGGCGCGAAGGCGGTCAGCGCGGTACCGGTGGTGACGTCCCCGGCCGCCATCGCCTCCGCGGTCCGCGCGGCGACCGGCCGCCCCGTCAACCGCCTGCCGATCCGCCCGCAGGCAGCGGTGGTGACGGGCCAGTAGGACCGCGCACGGTGCGGGGCGTGGTCGTCGTCACGGGAATGATGGCGTCGGGCAAGTCGACGGTGTCGCAGGCGCTCGCGGAACGCTTGCCGCGAGCGGCACCCGTGCGTGGCGACACCTTCCGCCGCATGATCGTCTCCGGCCGCGAGGAATACGCCCCGGACGCCGGCCCCGAGGCCCAACTACGCCTGCGCCGCCGCCTGTCGGCGGACACGCTTCCACCAGCGACCATCCGGTGCCGCCAAGACCGGTGACAGCACCCCCCGGATCATCGAGGACAGGGCGACGAGTCATGCCGGCCCTGGAGGCCGCGAGCCCGAACCGGGCTCCACGAGGCAGGTAATGGGCGACGCCGCGGCACGGGCTGTGGCTGGACACCACGGGGCTGAGCGTGGGGGAGACGGTGGAGGCGATTCTCGCGGGGCGGGAACGGACGAGGGTGCGCTGAGCGTCCTGGGATGCGTCGGCGGATGCGTCGGCCCGGGGTAATTCCAGGGCGTTGTCAGTGGCGGGGCGTAGTGTTCCGGGCAGTGGGTGACGGCCGGTGGGTGACGGTCGGCAGCCGAGCCCACACGCGACGAAGTTCATGTGACGCAACACATGCGGGGGAAGCAATGAGCAGGACCGACACCGCCGTCGGGGTGATCAGACTCACCGAGGACCAACTCGATCCGTACGTCACGCACGCGCCGACGCGGCACCGGCTGACGGGCCCCGGACTCCCCTCCGACGGAGCCCTGTTGACGTTCACGGCCCTGCGCACCCGCGGCCTGCGCACGGTGGCCCAGTCCACCGACGCCGACGACCCCGACCTGCCGACGGAGCTGCGGGACCGGCTGGTCATAGGCGAGCTCCTCGCCCCGGCCGGCATGGACCCGGAGTCGATCCTCCTCGACGGCGGCACCGGCGAGATCAGCACGGCGTACCTGTTCGAGCTGATGGACAGCCGCCCGCTGGCGCCCTCGCTGGAGGCGCTGGTGCGGTTCGCAGCCGTGACCGAGGAACTGGCGGACCTGCGCGGCCAGTTCGCGTCCTACGCGGGCCGCCACGGAACCAAGGCCGCGGCCGAGGCCTCCCGTCGGCTCCTGGCCCTGTTCGAGGAGGGCACGGACGGCCGGGTCCCGCCGTACTGGAAGGCCGCGGCGCTGATCCGCCCCCTCGCCCTCGCGGCCGGCCCCGGCACGGACTCCGGCCTCACCCTGGACGTCCCCGCCCGCCTCCTGCTCGAGGAGTTCGGGCACGGGCGCGTGGCCCGCTACGAGGACGTCGACTTCCCGTCGACCCTCACCCATGAGCCGACCCGCCGCTTCCTGCGCGAGACGGGCCTGCCGGAGCAGACGGTGCTCTTCCGCCTGGACACCGAGGTCCCCCTCCAGACCCTGGCCGAATACGCGGCGGACGACCGCCCCGGCACCGCGTCCCCCTTCGAACTCCCCGCCCGGGCCGACCACTTGATACGCCTCGGCCACCTGGTCGAGGACAACAGCCTGGTGGTGGACGGCGCGACGGGCGAGGTCCTGAACTGGAGCGAGCCCGAGGCGAGGCTGTACCCCCTCAACACGGACGTCTCCACCCTGGCTTTCACCCTGTGGCTGCACCACCGCGAGCGCACCATCGACCGGGCGCTCTCCCACGAGCTGTCCACCGAGGCCTACGACCAACTGGCCGCCACCATGCTCCAGGTCCTCACGTCGATCGACCCGACCGCCACCGCCACGACGACCGCGGCCGACTGGCACTACTGGACCCAGGCCTTCCAGGACGAGCCGGGCGGGGTCCTCTGACCCCGCGCTCCCGTAGCGCATGCCCGGGGCGGCGAATAGGCTGGTCACAGGGGGTCGACATGGTTCGATCCGAGGAGCCTCCCATGAGGAAGACTAGACACGGCGCTTGGCGTGCGGCTGGTGTCGTCACCGCACTCGCCACGGCCGCCGCGATCGCCTCCGTCGCCCCGGCACAAGCTCAGTCCACCGCTCAACTGTCCGCGTACGTCAGCGACGGCTGGGGCGGCGGAACCATCACCAGCCAACCGGCCGGGATCAACTGCCATACGTCGGCGTGGGATCCGTACGCCGGCGATCCCGCCCCGAACCCGACCGGAACCTGTACCGCGAGCTTCCAGGTCGGAACGACGGTCATCTTCACCGCCACACCCGACTCCGGGTCCTACATCAACGACGGCCCCACACCGAACCCCGTGACCGTACGGACCGGCTACAACTTCACCTGGGTGATGTTCTGCCCGACCGACGGCCTCTGCTCAGCGGGCTGACCCCCACCGATCCCGCCGGTGGGAGCCTCATTCTTCCGTCCTGCCTGGTGAGGCAGATGGAGGCCGTGGCGGGAATCGAACCCGCGTAACTCGCTTTGCAGGCGAGTCCCTGAACCACTCGGGCACACGGCCGTGTCGTTGGGATGACCGTAGGACGGGGCGGGCGCGGGGCTCAAGGGAATCCGTGGCGCCGCAACAGGACTGCCACACGCCGTTCATGAAAGGGGGCCTACGACCAAGGTCGCAGGGCGGACGGGACCCCCGACAGGGGTCAACGGGGGTTGTGGACCTTACGCTGGCGGGCATGACCGTCCTGGAGCCGCGTGACGCCGTAGTCGTCGAGGGAACCGCTGGTGACAGCGTGCTGGGGCGGGCCTACCGGGCGCTCAGTGTCGGGATCGTGTCCGTCGTGCTGCTCATCGCCTTCGAGGCGACCGCCGTGGGGACCGCGATGCCCGTCGCGGCACGGGAGTTGGACGGGGTCGGGCTGTACGCGTTCGCGTTCTCGGGGTACTTCACGACCAGTCTGTTCGGGATGGTGCTCGCCGGGCAGTGGTCGGACCGGCGGGGACCGGTCGGGGCGCTGACGACCGGGATCGGCGCGTTCGCCGCCGGGCTGGTGGTGGCCGGCACCGCCGGGGTCATGTGGGTATTCGTCCTCGGACGGGCCGTGCAGGGGCTCGGCGGCGGGCTGGTGATCGTCGCCCTGTACGTGGTCGTCGGGCGCGCCTACCCGGAGCGGTTGCGGCCGGCGATCATGGCGGCCTTCGCCGCGAGCTGGGTCGTACCGTCCGTGGTGGGCCCGCTGGCCGCGGGCGCGGTGACCGAACATCTCGGGTGGCGCTGGGTGTTCCTGGGGATCCCGGCGCTCGTCGTCTTCCCACTGGCGATCGCGCTGCCGCAGATACGGCACCGGGCCGCCGGCCCGGTCGACGGCCGCGCGGACGCCTCCGTCGACCGGCGGCGCATCCGACTCGCCCTCGCCATCTCCCTCGGCGCCGGCTTCTTGCAGTACGCCGCCCAGGACGTGCGCCCGCTCTCCCTCCTCCCCGCCCTCGCGGGCACCGCACTGCTCGTGCCGGCCGTACGGGGGCTGCTCCCGCGCGGGACGTACCGCGCGGCGCGCGGGCTGCCGTCGGTGGTGCTGCTGCGCGGGGTCGCGGCGGGGTCGTTCATCGCGGCCGAGTCCTTCGTGCCGCTGATGCTGGTCACCCAGCGCGGCCTGTCGCCGACGCTCGCCGGGTTCTCCCTCGCGGCGGGCGGGGTGACCTGGGCGGTGGGGTCCTGGGTGCAGTCGCGGGAGCGCGTCCAGCCGTACCGGGAGCGGCTGATGGTGGTGGGGATGGTGCTGGTGGCCGCCGCCATCGCCACCGCCCCGAGCGTGCTGGTCGACTCCGTGCCCGCCTGGACCGTGGCCGTCGCCTGGGCGTTCGGCTGTTTCGGGATGGGCCTGGTGATCGCCTCCACCAGCGTGCTGCTGCTGAAGCTGTCCGCCCCGGAGGAGGCCGGCGCCAACTCCGCCGCGCTGCAGATCTCGGACGGCCTGTCCAACGTGGTCATGCTGTCGGCGGGCGGCGCGGCCTTCGCGGCGCTGGGCGGCGGGGCGGTGGCCCAGACGGCGACCGCGGCCGAGGCCGCGGCCTCCGGCGCGGGACACCATCCGGCCGCCTTCGCCGCCGTGTTCCTGCCGATGGCCTCCGTGGCGCTGGTGGGGGCGTGGGTGGCGACGCGGGTGAGGGCCGCCGGGCACGCCACGCGGTGACGGAGGTGCCGTGACGAGCGGAGTCTTCCGCGCCGACTGTGACCTCGGTCCCACCCACGGACGACCCGCCCCGGTACGCGCATGGACAGCAGGGGCCCGCCGGTAGGGTGGCCCGGTTGTCATACGTAGCCGAGCCATCCCAATCCCTATAAGCCGAGCCGCCCGACCCACCCCACGGAGACCGTGACTACCGCCCGCCCGTCGCCCACCACCACCCTCAACGGAGGGCCCTCCGGGCCCACACCTATGTCTGCCAGCTCCGCCTCGCACTCCCACCACCTCTCTCCCGCCTTCCCCGGCCGCGCCCCCTGGGGCACCGCCAGCAAGCTGCGTGCCTGGCAGCAGGGGGCGTTGGAGAAGTACGTCCAGGAGCAGCCGCGTGACTTCCTCGCCGTCGCCACCCCCGGCGCCGGCAAGACGACCTTCGCGCTGACGCTCGCATCCTGGCTGCTGCACCACCACGTCGTGCAGCAGGTGACCGTGGTCGCGCCGACGGAGCACCTGAAGAAGCAGTGGGCGGAAGCGGCGGCGCGGATAGGGATCAAGCTGGACCCCGAGTACAGCGCGGGCCCGCTCGGCAAGGACTACCACGGGGTCGCGGTCACCTACGCCGGTGTCGGCGTACGGCCCATGCTGCACCGCAACCGCGTCGAGCAGCGCAAGACCCTCGTCATCCTCGACGAGATCCACCACGCAGGTGACTCCAAGTCCTGGGGCGAGGCCTGTCTGGAGGCCTTCGAGCCGGCCACCCGCCGCCTCGCGCTCACCGGTACGCCCTTCCGCTCCGACACCAACCCGATCCCCTTCGTCACGTACGAGGAGGGGAACGACGGCATCCGGCGCTCCGCCGCCGACTACACCTACGGTTACGGCAACGCCCTCGCCGACCACGTCGTGCGGCCCGTCATCTTCCTCTCCTACAGCGGCAACATGCGCTGGCGGACCAAGGCCGGTGACGAGATCGCCGCCCGGCTCGGCGAGCCCATGACCAAGGACGCGATCAGCCAGGCGTGGCGTACGGCACTGGATCCGCGCGGCGAGTGGATGCCCAGCGTGCTGCGCGCCGCCGACCAGCGGCTGACCGAGGTCAGGAAGGGCATCCCGGACGCCGGCGCCCTCGTCATCGCCTCCGACCAGGACTCCGCCCGCGCCTACGCCAAGCTCATCCGCGAGATCACCGGCAGCAGGGCGACGCTCGTGCTGTCCGACGACGCCGGCGCCTCGAAGAGGATCGACGACTTCAGCGAGAGCAACGACCGGTGGATGGTCGCCGTGCGGATGGTGTCCGAGGGCGTCGACGTGCCGCGGCTCGCGGTCGGGGTGTACGCCACCACCATCTCCACGCCGCTCTTCTTCGCCCAGGCCGTCGGGCGTTTCGTGCGGTCCCGGCGGCGTGGCGAGACCGCCTCCGTCTTCCTGCCGACCGTCCCCGACCTGCTCACCTTCGCCAACGAGATGGAGGTCGAGCGCGACCACGCCCTCGACAAGCCGAAGAAGGAGGGCGAGGAGGACCCGTACGCCGAGTCCGAGAAGGAGATGGAGGAGGCGAACAAGGAGCAGGACGAGGACACCGGCGAGCAGGAGCAGTTCGCCTTCGAGGCGCTGGAGTCCGAGGCCGTCTTCGACCGGGTGCTGTACGACGGCGCCGAGTTCGGCATGCAGGCCCACCCGGGCAGCGAGGAGGAGCAGGACTACCTCGGCATCCCGGGACTCCTCGAGCCCGACCAGGTGCAGCTGCTGCTGCAGAAGCGGCAGGCGCGGCAGATCGCGCACAGCCGCAAGAAGCCGGACGCCGAGGCCGACCTGCTGGAGCTGCCCGCCGAGCGGCGGCCCGTGGTCTCGCACAAGGAGATGATGGAGCTGCGCAAGCAGCTCAACACCATGGTCAGCGCGTACGTCCACCAGAGCGGCAAGCCGCACGGTGTCATCCACACCGAGCTGCGGCGCACCTGCGGCGGTCCACCGAGCGCCGAGGCCACGGCCGGTCAGCTCCGGCAGCGGATCGCCAAGGTGCAGGAGTGGGCGACCCGCATGAAGTGACGCCGGGCGCCCTGCGGGGACACGGTGGCGCACCGCCCGTATCAGGACAAACAGAGGTAGTCCGGTCCCGGCCAGTGCCCGGATTCTGGACGGAGACTTCCGCTCAGCGAACCCGCACCGCTAATGTCCCGCTACGCACACGCCCCGTGGCAGCGCCGCCGCGGAGCGCAGCCGTGAAGCGACGCGGTCCGGTATCGGCCGGACCGCCGGCCGATCGGCGGCCTCTGTTGCGCGTCACTGACGGGACTCGGTGACGCATCGTTGCGCGGAGACCGCCGACCTCACCACTTGGAGGAGTGGGCGTCGTGACCGCGGAGACCTCTCAGACGCTCGACCGAGGACTGCGTGTCCTCAAGCTGCTGGCCGACACGGACCATGGGCTGACCGTCACCGAGCTTTCCAACAAACTGGGCGTCAACCGGACCGTCGTGTACCGGCTGCTCGCCACCCTCGAACAACACGCGCTCGTACGGCGGGACCTGGGCGGCCGTGCCCGGGTCGGCCTCGGCGTGCTGCGGCTCGGGCGGCAGGTGCATCCGCTGGTGCGCGAGGCCGCGCTGCCGGCGCTGCGCTCGCTCGCCGAGGACATAGGGGCGACCGCGCATCTGACGCTGGTGGACGGGGCGGACGCACTGGCTGTCGCCGTCGTGGAGCCGACCTGGACGGACTACCACGTGGCCTACCGGGCGGGCTTCCGGCACCCGCTCGACCGGGGCGCCGCCGGCCGGGCGATCCTCTCCGCGCGGGCCAAGCCCGTGGGGGAGCCCGGGTACACCCTGACCCACGGGGAGCTGGAGGCCGGCGCGAGCGGAGCGGCGGCCCCGCTGATCGGGGTCACGGGCGTCGAGGGCAGCGTCGGCGTCGTGATGCTGGCCGACGCGGTGCCGGAGCGGGTCGGCCCCCGGGTCGTCGACGCGGCACGGGAGGTCGCCGAGGCCCTGCGCTGACCCACGTCACCAGGAGCCACCCAAGCCCCGCGCTGAACCACGCCCCCGGGGGCCGTCGAAGTCGTGCGCTGATCCGCGCCCCCCGGGGGCTGCCGAAGCCGTGCGCTGAATGCGCCCCGGGGGGCGCTGAAGTCGTGCGCTGATCCGCGCGACCGGGGCTGCAGAAGCCGTGCGCTGAGCCGCGCGCCGGAGGCGCCCAGGCCCTGCGCTGAACCACGCCCCCCGGGGGTCGCCGAAGCCGTGCGCTGATCCGTGCCACCGGGGCTGCCGAAGTCGTGCGCTCGGCCGTGCCACCGGGGCTGCCGAAGTCGTGCGCTCGGCCGTGCCACCGGGGCTGCCGAAGTCGTGCGCTCGGCCGTGCCCCCGGGGGCCGCCGAAGCCGTGCGCTGAACCAAGCCCCCGGGGGCCGCCGACCCCTTGCGCTGAGCCGTGCCCCCGCAGGTGCTCAAGCCACGGCGCTCGCGCACACGGCGGGGGAGTACGTCCGCGTGGGCCGCCTGCGCACATGCGAGGAGCGGCTCAGGGCGTGGCTCCGGTGAGGCCCGCCAGCGTCCGCAACTGAAGCCACAGCACCAGCCGTTCGTCGGGATCGGCGAGGTCGATCCCGACCTGCTGCTGCGCCTGCCTCAGACGGTAGCGGCAGGTGTTCGGGTGCACGGCGAGCAGCTTCGCCGCCCCCGCCATGTCGCAGCCCGCGTCGAACCAGCTGACCAGCGTGCGCGCGTAGTCGGTGCCGTGCTCCGCGTCGTACGCCAGCACCCGGCGCCACGCGCCCTCGCTCAACTCCCGTTGCTCGCCGAGCACTTCCGCGAGCCGCAGCAGGGTCACCCGCGGACGCACCTCCTCCAGCGTGGCCACCGGCAGCTCCGGCCCGAGCACCCGCAGCACCAGCTCGGCGTCCTGACGCGACCCCGCGAGCTCCGCCGGCCCCGCCACCACGTCCCCCAGCGCGGCCCGCACCGACACCCGCAAGGCCTGCCCCGCCCGCGCCACGATGTCCTCGGCCAGCCGCTTGTGGCGCGTACCGGACCCCGGCAGGACCGCGTACACCACCCCGTCGGCCGGCACACACGCGTGCCGCCCGTAACGCGCCTCGCACTGCAGCCGTACGACGTCCAGCAGGCGCAGGGCGGTCTGCTCGGCGTCCGGCAGGCTCGCCGCGTCGAGGACGAACGCGGCGACCCGCATCGGCCCGTCGAGGCCCAGGCGCTGCGCGGCCGTCGCCGCGTCCGCCGTGCCGTCGAGCAGTCGGCGCAGCAGGTCGCTGTTGTGGTGGCGGGCCAGCTCCTGGGCCGCCCGGGCCCGCAGCAGGAGCAGCGCCGCCGTGGACGCGCCCTGCGTGAGGGTGTCCTCGGCGTCGGGCGCGAGCGAGCCGTCGTCGACCACCCAGACCGAGCCCAGCGTCTCGCCGCCCGCGCGGACGGCGACCGCGAGACGGGGCAGGTCACCGTCCCGCTGCGCGGGCAGCCGCAGCGGACCCGGGGCCGCGAACAGTGCCCGGTACTGCTCGGTGTTGGCCGCGCTGACCGGGACCCGCAGGCCGAGGATGCCCTGCCGGCGGTCCTCGTCGACCGGCTGGCCGGGCACGGTGGAGTAGGCGAGGATCCGCTGGCGCGGGTCCTCCACGGCCGTCGCCCCGCCGGTCGCCGCCGCGACGGCGTCGGCCAGCGCGAACAGGTCCCCGAGACCGCCGGCCGACGGCGTGGGCCGGGCGCCGATCGCCGAGGACAGCAGCAGATGCACCTGGTGCCAGGCCACGTCCTCGTCGACCGACAGCAGCGCCATGCCGTGCGCCTCGGCCTCCCCGACCGGGCCGTCCGGGCCGCGTACGACGAGCCCGGTCATCCCCGCCTGTGCGGCCACGCGGACCAGCGGCCCGGCCGCGGCCGCCCGTACGCCGACCGCCAGGAGCAGCGCGCCCGGGGCATGCGGCTGCGGGGCGTGGGCGTCGTACAGCAGCGCCTCGGTGACCGGGACGGTGAGTCCGCCGGGGGCTGCGTGCAGGTGGACGGAGGGTCCGCCGATGACGTCCAGGAGGTCGCCGAGCGTGCAGGCGTCCATGGGTTCCTCCTGGGGCCGGTGGTGAGGGGGCGAACGGTTGGCCGATCCGGAAACGAACGTACGCGCGCCTTGTCCGCTCGCACAATGTGCCGACCGCACCCGCCGACGAGACTCGTCGCATGACGCTCGACCGCCCGCCCGGAGTGACCATCCGCACCGTCCACGACGTCGCCGGCCTCACGGCCGTCGCCGA
The DNA here is from genome assembly GCF_040630525.1 of Streptomyces sp. NPDC005799. Lineage (NCBI taxonomy): Bacteria > Bacillati > Actinomycetota > Actinomycetes > Kitasatosporales > Streptomycetaceae > Streptomyces > Streptomyces sp. NPDC005799. The sequence continues at coordinate 129,514 of NZ_JBEXXQ010000008.1, read as the reverse complement.
CCACTTCAGCGATGTGTGGCAGACCCCGCGCAGTTCCCCGCCCTATCCGGCCGAGGTGCTGCGCAGCCTCGTCCACGCGGGCGGCGCCGTGCACGCCGCCTACGACGGGACCCGGCTCGCCGGGGCGTCCGCCGCCGTGTTCGGGCCGGACCGGGCCACGTACTCGCTGGTCGCCGCCGCGGACCAGGGCCTCGGCTACCACGTGAAGCAGGCCCAGCGGGCCTGGGCCCTGGACCTCGGCGCCCGCACCATGCGCTGGACCTTCGACCCGCTGATCGGCCGCAACGCCCGCTTCAACCTCGCGAAACTGGGCGCGACCGGCACCGAGTACCTCGTCGACTTCTACGGCCCCATGGCCGACGGTGTGAACGACGGCGACGAGAGCGACCGGCTCACGGTCACCTGGGACCTCGCCCGGCCGCAGGCACCGGACGAGACCGGTGACCGCGAGACGGCGCCCGCCACGCACACGGCACCCGACGGCGGGACGCTGGCCCGGCGCGACCGCGGTGACGACCGCGTCTGGTGCCGCGTCCCGGACGACATAGTCAAGCTGCGATCCGCCGACCCCCGTCTCGCCCTGCGCTGGCGGCACGCCGTCCGCGAGGTGTTCACGGAAGCCTTCGCCCAGGGCTTCACGGCCACGGGCATGTCCCGCGACGGCTGGTACACGCTCACCCGGAGGCCCCAGAAGCCCCAGAAGCCCCGGAAGGACTCCGCGGTATGAAGCTCGAACGCGTCGAGATCGTCCATGTCGCGATCCCCCTGGTCTCCCCCTTCCGCACCTCCTTCGGCACGATGACCACGAAGGACACCTTCCTGTTGCACGTCGTCACGGACGAGGCCGAGGGCTGGTCGGAGTTCGCCGCCGACCCCGAGCCGCGGTACTGCTCCGAGTTCGTGGCCGGCGCGGAGATCGTGCTGCGGGACTTCCTGCTGCCGCGCGCCACCGCCCTCGCCCACCTCACCACGGCCGCCCTGGCCCCCGCCCTGGCGAAGACCAAGGGCCACGAGCTGGCGAAGGCGGCACTGGAGACCGCGGTCCTCGACGCGGAGCTGCGCTCGTACGGCATGTCCCTCGCCACCTACCTCGGAGCCGTCCGCGACCGCGTCCCGGCGGGTGTCTCCGTCGGTATCAAGGACTCGGTCCAGCAGCTGCTGGACGACGTCGAGCGCTATCTCGCCGAGGGCTACGTCCGTATCAAGCTGAAGATCGAACCGGGCTGGGACGTGGAGCCCGTACGGGCGGTGCGCGACCGCTTCGGGGACGCCCTGCCCCTCCAGGTCGACGCCAACACGGCCTACACGCTCGCGGACGCCGAGCACCTCAGGCGCCTGGACGAGTTCGGCCTGCTGCTGATCGAGGAGCCGCTGGAGGAGAACAACCTCCACGCCCACGCACAGCTCCAGCGGCGCCTGACGACCCGCGTCTGCCTCGACGAGTCCCTCCACAACGCCCGCGACACCGCCTCCGCGATCGCGATGGAGGCGTGCCGGGTCGTCAACGTCAAGCCCGCGCGGGTGGGCGGCTACCTCGAGGCCCGCCGCATCCACGACGTGGCGCACGCGCACGGTGTCCCCGTGTGGTGCGGCGGCATGCTGGAGACGGGCATCGGCCGCGCCCCCAATCTCGCCCTGGCCGCCCTCCCGGGCTTCACCCTCCCCGGCGACACCTCGGCCTCCTCCCGCTACTTCGCCGAGGACATCACCGAGCCCTTCGTCCTCGAGGACGGCCACCTGACGGTCCCGACCACCCCCGGGATCGGTATCGAACCGCTGCCGGACGCACTGCGGCGCTTCACACGGGAGCGGCGAGACTTGTACGTGAGCTGACCGTCGCCCGACCGACGCCTGGCCGGAAGTCACCGTCACGTTAGATTGATCCCGTGCTCTCTCGCCTCACACGCCCCCAGGCCCTCGCCGTCTGCGCCGCGCCCGTCGTGGCGCTGATCGCCACGGCCGTGTTCGCGCCGCTGCCGTTCTCACTGGCGCAGCCCGGGATGACGGCGAACGTCCTCGGGGACAACCAGGGCACACCGGTCATCACGATCTCCGGTGCGAAGACCCGGCAGACGAGCGGGCAGCTGCGGATGACGACCATCGAGGCGACCAATCCTGACACCCGGGTCTCGCTCGGGGACGTGCTCTCCGCCTGGTTCGCCACGGACAAGGCCGTGATGCCGCGCGACTCGGTCTATCCGAGCGGGCAGAGCACCAAGGAGATCGAGCAGCACAACACCGCGCAGATGAAGGAGTCGCAGGACGCCGCTACCCAGGCGGCGCTGAAGTACCTCGACCTCAGCGCGAAGGACGTCAAGGTCACCCTCAGGCTCGCCGACGTGGGCGGGCCGAGCGCGGGGCTGCTGTTCACGCTGGGCATCGTCGACAAGCTCGACGGCAACGGGAGCGGGGGAGACCTGACCGGGGGCCGTACCGTCGCCGGCACCGGGACGATCAGCGCCGACGGGAAGGTCGGCGCGGTGGGCGGCGTGGCGCTGAAGACGCAGGCCGCGCGGCGGGACGGGGCGACGGTGTTCCTGGTGCCGAAGGACGAGTGCGGCGACGCCAAGTCGGAACTGCCGAAGGGGCTGCGTCTGGTGCCGGTGACGACGCTGAAGGGTGCGGTCGGTTCCCTGGTGGCGTTGGAGGGCGGCAAGGGCTCCGTACCGAGCTGCTAGCCGACCAGCGCCGGCCGCCTCGCGGACGCCAGCCGCAGACCGACCTCGACGAGGGTCCAGCCCAGTCGGCCGCGCAGATCGAGCGGCACCCTGGCCCGCGCGGCGAGGCGGTGGGCGGCGGCCTCGGCGCGGAGCTCGGCGGCTCGGGCGTGGTGGAGGGTGAGATGGGTTTCGGGGTGCATGCGGGTGGCCTTCCGTCAGTCCGTGCTGAGCGGGAACGTGTGCGTGTGGATGCGTACGCGCTCGGCGTCCGGGGCGTCCGCCGCCTCGGGCAGGTCGCGGTAGCTCTCGACGAGGGCGTGCATCTTCTCGATGAGTTCGTGAGCGAGCCCGGGTGTGAGCCGTAGCGTCATGTCGCTCATGTCCGTGCCCTGGACCCACTCCTCGGACCAGGTGTGCCGGTTGCCGAGCCAGGTGGACAGCTCCTGGGCGTGCTTCGTGGCCACCTCGTGCATAACCATGTCGATGGCCCCGCGGACGGCCGGGCTGGCGTCCGTGAACAGGGCGTCGTCGAAGTACAGCCCGTCGTCGGCGGCCTTCCACCACCGCTCCCGCCCCTTGCCGTGCCCGGGTGCGTCCTCGACGAAGCCGTAGGTCGCGAGCTGACGCAGGTGGTAGCTCGTGGCGCCGCTCGACTCGCCCAGTCTCTCGGCGAGCTGGGACGCGGTGGCGGGACCGCCGAAGCGCAGCGAGTCCAGCAGCTGCATGCGCAGGGGATGGGCCAGCCCCCGCAGTGAACGCGCGTCGAGATGGCGGACCTTGTGGGTCTCGGGCTCTGGTTCCGGCATGCGTACAAAGGTAGCTATGCAAAGGATCCTTTGCAACGTCTTCTTTGCAACAACTTCTTTGTAAGCCGCGCCCTACCGCCCTCCCCCACGCCTCCAACCCCCGGGGCGAGAGCAGGAGTTCGGCGAGGGGCGCACGACGGGCAGCAGCCCGTACAGCGTCAGCGCGGTCACCGTGGGCGGCACGCCGAGGCCGACGACCGGAACGAGCAGGCCGATCACGACGAGGGAGGGGATGGTCAGGACCGTCGAGGTGGCCGAGGTGGCCAGGTCCCGACCCAGTCGCTGCGGTAGGTGAGGACGGCGATCAGCACGCCGAGCACGGTCGCGGCGACCATGCACTCCAGCACCGCGCTCGCCTGCTGGAAGGCGTCCGTGAGCAGCTGCCGGTGCCGGTCGCCCAGGTACTCCCAGAAGGTCACGCGCGCTTACCCCCCCGCCGGTCGGTCAGGTGCTCTCCGCGTCCTGGGCCGCCTGCTCCACCAGCGGGATGATCCGCAGCGGAACGGGGTTCTCCATCACGATCGCGGTGGCGGCCCGGACGATCCCATCGAAACCGACGACCCGGTCGATCACACGTTGGAGATCCGCGTTGGAGCGGGCCACCAGCCGGCACAGCATGTCCCCGCTGCCGGTGGTGGTGTGCAGCTCCAGCACCTCCGGCACGGTCGCCAAGTGGGCCCGTACGTCGGCCCCTTGGCCCTGGCGGATCTGCAGCGTGGCGAAGGCGGTGACGGGGTAGCCGAGGGCCGCCGGGTCCACCTGGGGACCGAAGCCGTGGATGACTCCGTTCGACTGAAGCCGGTCCAGCCGCGCCTGCACGGTCCCGCGCGCCACGCCCAGCCGCCGGGACATCTCCAGCACCCCGATCCGCGGCTCCCGCGCCAGCAGCGCGATGATCCTGCCGTCCAGTCCGTCGATCGCCACAGCAGCCTCCTCAGCCGGTGGTCATCCTGTACAGAAGAGCCGCTGGTCGCGCCTCGGAACCAAGCAAATTGTTCAGCGATTACGCAAACTATTGCGCACCTTGCCCGCACGGTCCAGGCTGCGGACATGACGCAGACCACACACCACACTCCCGACACCGCCCGGCAGGCCGACCCCTTCCCGGTCAAGGGAATGGACGCGGTCGTCTTCGCCGTGGGCAACGCCAAGCAGGCTGCGCACTACTACTCCACCGCCTTCGGTATGCGGCTGGTCGCCTACTCCGGACCGGAGAACGGCAGCCGCGAGACCGCGAGCTACGTCCTGGACAACGGCTCCGCCCGCTTCGTGTTCACCTCGGTCATCAAGCCCGCCACCACCTGGGGCCACTTCCTCGCCCAGCACGTGGCCGAGCACGGCGACGGCGTCGTCGACCTCGCCATCGAGGTCCCGGACGCCCGCGCCGCGTACGTCTACGCGCTCGAGCACGGCGCGCGCAGCGTCGCCGAGCCGTACGAGCTCAAGGACGAGCACGGCACGGTCGTCCTCGCCGCGATCGCCACCTACGGCGAGACCCGCCACACCCTGGTCGAGCGCACGGGCTACGACGGCCCCTACCTCCCGGGCTTCGTGGCCGCCGCCCCGATCGTCGAGCCGCCCGCTCAGCGCACCTTCCAGGCCATCGACCACTGCGTCGGCAACGTCGAGCTCGGCCGGATGAACGAGTGGGTCGGCTTCTACAACAAGGTCATGGGCTTCACGAACATGAAGGAGTTCGTGGGCGACGACATCGCGACCGAGTACAGCGCGCTGATGTCGAAGGTGGTGGCCGACGGCACGCTCAAGGTCAAGTTCCCGATCAACGAGCCCGCCGTGGCCAAGAAGAAGTCCCAGATCGACGAGTACCTGGAGTTCTACGGCGGCGCGGGCGTCCAGCACATCGCGCTCAACACCAACGACATCGTCCGCACGGTGAGGACCATGCGCGCGGCCGGTGTGCAGTTCCTCGACACCCCGGACTCGTACTACGACACCCTCGGCGAGTGGGTCGGCGACACCCGCGTGCCGGTCGACACCCTCCGCGAGCTGAAGATCCTCGCCGACCGCGACGAGGACGGCTATCTGCTGCAGATCTTCACCAAGCCGGTCCAGGACCGGCCGACCGTCTTCTTCGAGATCATCGAGCGGCACGGCTCCATGGGCTTCGGCAAGGGCAACTTCAAGGCCCTGTTCGAGGCGATCGAGCGGGAGCAGGCCAAGCGCGGAAACCTGTGAGCCCACAACCTTGCAACCGGTGAACGCCAGTTGACACTCTCAAGTCCTGCGGGTGCCGATGGGGTGCCCACAGGACTTGAGGGAGCAAGGTGCCCACGCGCGTCAACCTGGCCGTCCCGTCGAAGAGTTGGCTGTCGAAGAAGGCCACACTGAAGGAGCCGACGGTCCTGCAGTCGTTCGCCTTCGACGAGCACAACAAACACCTGTACGTCCTGCAGATCACCGCCACCGGCCACGAGGCCGGCGATCTCTGCCTCAACCAGCTGGACTACCAGGGCAATCGGCTCGGGTACATGTACCTCAAGGGCTTCGGGCACGGCGTCAGCATGGGCGTGCAGAACGACGACGACGGCACCGCCTGGATCTGGACCGAGTGCGACGCCAGGGGCGGTTACGGCCGGGGCGTCACCCGCTTCCGCTTCGCCGACAGGGCCACCCGCACCAACGCGGACATCGAGATACTCAAGCCGATAGCCGGCTCCACCAGCAACCAGCCCTCCGTGTGCATGACGTCGAAGCGCATCGCCGTCCGCCACCGTATGAAGGGCCTGCCCCGCTACCGCGTCTGGGACCTCGAGGCGTTCCTCGCGAAGAACCACGACGACCCGCTCGCCGACTTCGCGCAGACCGGCCTGCACCCCGACCCCGACATCGCCTTCCAGGGCTACGCCCTGCACGGCGACCACGTCTACCAGCTGGCCGGGACCGCCTACGACGACGTCACCAACCCGCCGGCGAAACACGGCAACGCCTATCTGTCCTGCCTGGACATCCACTCCGGGAAGCTCCTGCAGCGGATGCGCACCCAGGCCGGGTACTCGCTCACCTACCGCGAGCCGGAGGGCCTCGGCGTGCGCGGGGGCGCCGAACCGAAACTGTGCATCGGGCTCGCCTCCGGAGAGCTCGGCTCCCGCCGTTTCTCGATCTACGTCAAGGACGACAGCGAGTAGCGCGCGCCGTAGTCTGAAGCATGGCCAGGATCAACGACGTGGGCGGCACCGAGGGCTTCGGGACCGTCGACATCACCGAGGACGCCGAGCCCTTCCACGCGGACTGGGAGGCGCGGGTGATGGGCCTCGTCAACGCCCTGGGCGCCAAGGGGATCTTCAACACCAACGAGTTCCGGGACGCGATCGAGTCGATGCCGCCGCGGGAGTACCTGTCGACCTCGTACTACGAGCGCTGGTTCCACGCCGTGTGCGTGCTGCTGGAGCGCAAGGGCGTCCTGGAGCCGGGTGAGCTCGATGGCTGAGGACCGCTTCCCGCCCGGCACGCGCGTGCGCACCTTCCGCCACGACCCGCCCCACCACACCCGGCTGCCGCGGTACGCGCGCGGCAAGCGGGGTGTCGTCGTCGAGCCGGAGGGACCGGCCGAGCTGGCCGACGTCAGCGCGCGGGGCGGCGGGCACGCGCCGGTCGAGCAGATCTACGCCGTCCGCTTCGACGCCCGCGACCTGTGGGGCGAGGGCGACCACCACGTCGTACTGGACCTGTGGGAAAGCTATCTGGAGGAGGACCGGGCCGATGAGCGGTGACCACTCCGACGCGACGATCGCCCAGCGCGTGCGGCGGCTGGAGACGCTGCTGGAGGAGAAGGGCGTGCTCTCCGGCGCGCAGCTGGACGAGACCATCGACGCGTATCTGTCGGGTGCCTCTCCGGCGAACGGCGCCCGCGTGGTGGCCCGCGCCTGGACCGACCCGGACTACCGCTCCCGGCTCCTCGCGGACGGCACGGCCGCCGTGCGTGAACTGGGCTTCATGGAGGGCTCCTACCAGCGGCTGAGAGTCGTCGAGAACACGCCCGGCACGCACAACGTCATCGTCTGCACCCTCTGTTCCTGCTACCCGCTGCGGCTGCTCGGACCGTCCCCCAGCTGGTACAAGTCCGAGGCCTACCGCTCCCGCGTGGTCCGCGAACCCCGCGCGGTGCTCACGGAGTTCGGCCTCGACCTGCCCGCCGGCACCGAGATCACCGTCTGGGACTCCAGCGCGGAGACCCGCTACATGGTGCTGCCGCGCCGGCCGGAAGGGACGGCGGGGCTGGGGGAGGAGCAGCTGGCGGCGCTGGTGACCCGCAACGCGCTGATCGGTACGGCCGCCGTCTGACTCAGTGCTCCTCCTCCGCACCCTCCGTACCCACCGGGGTCGCCCGGGCGGTGGGCACGGGCTCGTCCGGAGGCTCGCCCAGGCCGGCCAACGCCGAACGCGCCACCGGGACGTTCAGCGGCGAGAAGTAGGGGTTGATCCGCAGCGCCTCCGTCAGATCCAGCCGTGCCGACCCGTCCTGCCCCAGCGTCCGCTCGATCATGCCCCGGTGGTACGAGTACAGCGCGCTGCGCACCCCGCCGCCGTGTGCCTTGTCCGTCGCCACCGTCGCGTACCGCAGCGCCTCCTTGTCGTGACCGGCCCGGTGCAGCGCCCAGCCCAGCGCGTCGGCCACCGCGATCCCCGGCTGCCGCGCGTACTCGGCCCGCAGCCGTCGTACGGCCGTCGCCGGGTCCCCGTGGTCGGTCTCCGTCACCCCGAGCACCAGCTCGTCGTCCACACCCCCCGACCGGTCCTCGCGCACCAGCGCCCGCACCTGGTCGTACTCCACCCGGGCCGCCTGCCCCAGCCCCAGCGACTCGTACAACTCGCCCAGTTCCAGCGCGTACTGGGGGCACGGCTGCTTCTCCAGCGCCACCTGGTACGCGCTCAGCGCCTCGGTCGTTCTGCCCATCGCCGCCATGGTCCGTCCCTGCCCGGCCTGCGCGGCCCGCTGGTCCGGGTCGACCCGGACGGCCTCCTGGAAGTGCCGCAGCGCGTCCTGGAGGTCACCGCGCTCGAAGGCCAGCTGCCCGGTCCGCTCCAGCCACTGCGCCCGCTCGGCCGGGGAGCGGGCCGCGGCCGCCGCGTCGGTGAGGGCGGCCGCCGCGTCCTCGCGCCAGCCCCGGTCGCGGTAGACCCCCGCCGCCCGCGCCTGCACGGCCGGTCCCGTCCGCAGCTCCAGCAGCCGGTCCAGGGTCTTCTTCGTCGCCTTGTAGTCGCCGAGCCCGGTGTAGGCGTCCATCAGCAGCGGGTACGTCGTCCACCGCTTCGGCGCCAGCTTCAGCGCCGCCTCACCCCACATCCGCGCGGACAGGAAGTCGTGCCGGGCGTTCGCCAGCGCCGCCATCCCGTCCAGGGCCTCGGCGTTCCCGCTCGGCCGCACCCGCAGCGAGGTCTCCAGCGCCTGCTCGGCCCGCGGATAGTCAGCCGCGTCCGCCGTCCGCCGCCCCCGCTCCACATAGGCGCTCCCCAGCACCGCCCACGACACCGCGTCCGCCGGCCGGGCCCGCACCCGGGCCTGTCGCGTCTCGATCAGCGCCGCCAGCTCGGGAAGACCTGCCGGGACGCCCGTGGTGACGGCGGTGAGCGCCTGGGCTCCCGGCGCCGGTGCGACGGGCCGGTGCGCGGCCGGCCGCTCCCAGGGCCACAGCGCCAGCACCCCGCCGAGCACGGCACACCCGGCGACGGCGGCGATCAGCGCGCGGCGTCCGGCCCCTGGCCGCCGGCCCTCCTCTTGCGTCTCCATGGCGCTCACTGTGCGTCAGTACGACGAGCACATCCCGGCATGCCTCCAGTGCCGTGGACGGGGTTCACACCGATGGCCCCGGGTGCGACGCTGTGATCATGAGCCGAATCGAAGCGCCCTCCGACGCAGCCACCGGAAACCTCGTCGACCGGCTCCTGACCGGTCTGCCCGCCGAGGCCGTCCTGATCGACCCCGACATCACGGCGTCCTACGCCAACGACATGGCCAGCTTCTGCCCGGCCGGCACCCCCGCGGTGGTCGTGCTGCCGCGCACCGCCGAGCAGGTCCAGCACGTCATGCGTGTCGCCACCGAACTACGCGTCCCGGTCGTCCCGCAGGGAGCCCGCACCGGCCTGTCCGGCGGCGCCAACGCCTCCGAGGGCTGCATCGTCCTCTCCCTGACCAGGATGGACCGCATCCTCGAGATCAACCCCGTCGACCGGATCGCCGTCGTCGAACCGGGGGTGGTCAACGCGGCCCTGTCCCGCGCGGTCGGCGAACACGGCCTCTACTACCCGCCGGACCCCTCCAGCTGGGAGATGTGCACGATCGGCGGCAACATCGGCACCGCGTCCGGCGGCCTGTGCTGCGTGAAGTACGGAGTCACCGCCGAGTACGTCCTCGGCCTGGACGTCGTCCTCGCCGACGGCCGCCTGATGTCCACCGGCCGCCGCACCGCCAAGGGCGTCGCCGGCTACGACCTCACCCGGCTGTTCGTCGGCTCCGAGGGCTCGCTCGGCATCGTCGTCAAGGCCGTCCTGGCGCTGCGCCCCCAGCCGCCGCAGCAGTTGGTGCTCGCCGCCGAGTTCGCCTCCGCGGCCGACGCCTGCGACGCCGTCTGCCGGATCATGGCCGGCGGCCACGTCCCCTCGCTCCTTGAACTCATGGACCGTACGACCGTCAAGGCGGTCAACGACCTGGCGCACATGGGTCTGCCGGAGACCACCGAGGCCCTCCTCCTGGCCGCCTTCGACACCCCCGACCCGGCCGCCGACCTCGCCGCCCTCGGCGCCCTGTGCGAGGCCGCCGGCGCCACCCAGGTCGTCCCCGCCGACGACGTCGCCGAGTCCGAACTCCTCCTGCAGGCCCGGCGGCTCTCGCTGACCGCGCTGGAGGCGGTCGCCGGCACCACGATGATCGACGACGTGTGCGTGCCCCGCTCCCGGCTCGGCGAGATGCTGGAGGGCGTCGAGCGGATCGCCGAGAAGTACGACCTGACCATCGGGGTCGTCGCGCACGCCGGCGACGGCAACACGCACCCCACCGTCTGCTTCGACGCGGCCGACCCCGACGCCTCCCGGCGCGCCCGTGAGTCCTTCGACGAGATCATGGGCCTCGGCCTGCGGCTCGGCGGCACGATCACCGGCGAGCACGGCGTGGGCGTACTGAAGAAGGAGTGGCTGGCGCGCGAGATCGGCCCGGTCGGCGTGGAGATGCAGCGGCAGATCAAGCAGGTCTTCGACCCGCTGGGCATCCTCAACCCCGGCAAGCTGTTCTGACCCGCGCGCGGGTGCCCTCACTGGGCGAGCAACTGGTCGAGCGCCTCGTCGATCCCCAGCTGCTCGCCCTCGGTCCCCGGCGGCACCGCGCGCAGCGTCCGCTCCAGCCAGGCGGACACCTGCGCGGCCGGTCCCTCCAGCAGGGCGTCCCCGTCCGGTGAACTCAGCGCCATCAGCACGACGCTGCGGCCCTCCGCCTTCGTCGGCCACACCCGCACGTCCCCGTGCCCGGACGGCCGGAACACCCCCTCCACCAGCAGATCGCGGGAGAACGTCCAGTGCACGGGGTGCTCGGAGTTGATGTGGAAGGCGACATGGACGGCGTACGGGTCGTCGGCGCGGTAGCTCAGCCGGGCCGGGACCGGGATGCTGCGCTCCGGTGACAGGACCAGTCTCAGCTCCAGCTCTCGTTCCACCACGGTGTAGTGCATGGCGTGCGGTTCCTCTCTCGGGCAGGTGTACGGGGCCCTGCGGTGGGCCCGTACCGGTGGAGAGCCGGAAGGGGGCGCGGGCATTACGCGGGTTGCGAGAACTTTTCTCCGAACATGTGGAGCGGGTGCGCGAGGTTGCCCGGAAAGGGGTGGGTAATACGGGACTGGCGGTGAGCATTGCGTCGGTCTGATAGATGTGGAGCCCCCCATACCCACCCCCGAGCAGATACGGGACGACGGACATGAGCGCCCCAACCCCGGCCCCCGGTGACGACAGGCCCCGCGAGGGCTACTACCCGGACCCGTCCATCCCCGGCTACGTCAGGTACTGGAACGGCGCCTCCTGGGTACCGGGCACCAGCCGCCCGGCGCCGACGGCCGGCGAGCCCCTGTCCCCGCCCGCCGGCTCTGCTCCCTCCCCGTCCGTGGAGGAAACCGGCCCCCACTTCTTCGACGAGGACCCCGAACCGTCCCCGTCCGACCTCCCGCACGGCGGCCGCCCCGGCCCGGCCCCGGCCTGGGGCGCCGACCGCGCCCACCAGTCCGGCTTCGGCGACGACCGCCGCGTCTCCTGGGGCGCCGACCCCCGCGTCCCGCACCCGACGGGCAACGCCACCAGCACGGACGGCACGGCGACGATCCCCCCGACGGACGAGGCGGCCTCGGACGTCCGCTCCGACGGCACGTTCGTCTTCCGCCGACCTGCGGCGGGCGGGGGAGGAGCGGGACTTCAGGGCGGCCCGGGTGCCGGGGGCTCGACGGATTCGGGCGCCGGTGGCTGGGGAGCCGGAGGCTCGAAGGCCTCGTCCGCCGCTGGTTCCACCCCCGGCATCCCCCACCCCGCCGGCCCCCGCGCCGACGAGGGCACCATGACATTCCGCGCCGTCTCCCCGCGCACGGGGCAGCAGGGAGGGGCGCAGGCGGGGGGCACGGGGGCGCCCGGCGATGCCGGTGGTCAGGGCGCGCCCGGTGCCTCCGGGGGGCCCGCGTTCGGGCCGTCGTCCTCGGCCACCGCGGCCGCTCCCGCCGCATCCAGTGGTCCCGGGTTCGGTGCGGGCAAGGCCGCTGCCGAGCGGGCCGCGACCGCCGCCCCGACCGCCCTCTCCGGCCCCCAGCAGCCCGCCACCGCGGTCCCGCAGCAGCAGGGCGCCGCCCAGCCCGCGCCCGTCGGTCAGCCCGGAGCCGACCAGTCCGCCCCGGCCGCCCCCATGACCAGCGGTCCCGGCGGGGGGCAGCCCTCCTGGGCGCAGCAGGTGCATCGGCTGGCCGGGGGGGCCGAGGGCGAGCAGCCCGTCGTGCCGTGGAAGCCGCCGGTCGAGGACGTGTTCCAGGCCGCCGCCCGGCGTCAGTCGGCCGCCCGGCCCGCCCCGCTCGGCAAGCGGCTGCTCGCGCGGATCGTCGACAACCTCGTCATCGGCGCCGTCACCGCCGTCGCCGCCGTCCCCCTCGCCACCAAGGCGATCGACCACGTCAACGACAAGATCGACGCGGCCAAGCTCAGCGGCCGGACCGTCACCGTCTGGCTCCTGGACGGCACGACCTCCGTCTACCTCGGTATCGTCCTCGCCGTCCTGCTCGTCTTCGGCGTTCTCTACGACGCCCTGCCCACCGCCCGCTGGGGCCGCACCCTCGGCAAGCGGCTGCTCGGCCTGGAGGTCCGCGACATCGAGGCGCACGAGCCGCCCGCCTTCGGTGCCGCCCTGCGCCGCTGGCTCGTCTACAGCGTCCCCGGCGTCCTCGTCATCGGTGTCGTCGGCGTCCTGTGGTGCCTGTTCGACCGCCCCTGGCACCAGTGCTGGCACGACAAGGCGGCCCGTACGTTCGTCGCCGGATGACCGACTACGCCGTACGGCGCAGCTGATTTCGTACTCCGGACGGCCGTCCGCCGGATGCAAAGCCGCGGGGTTCGCGGTCCACTCGGGCCATGAGCAGCGAACCCCCCGGCTCCGGCGCTCAGCCGCCGGACGACGACCCGTTCAGGAAGCAGCCCCCGCCCGGAGCGCCCGGAACGCCGGGAGCGGGCTCGGGCTCGCCCTACGACTCCCCACAGCCCCCGCCGTACGGCCAACAACCTCCGCCGCAAGGCCAACAACCCCCGCCCTACGGACAACAGCCACCCCCGTACGGTCAGCCGCCCTACAGCGGTGGCGCCCCCCACGGCGGCGACCCCCTCGCCGGCATGCCCCCGCTCGCCGACAGCGGCAAGCGCACCCTCGCGCGGATCATCGACCTGATCCTCGTCGGCATCGTCGTCTGGCTGGTCACCTGGCCGATCCACGCGTACACGGTGACCGGTGACAAGGTCGAGTACGGCAAGTCCTTCGCGCAGTCCCTGGTCGCGGCCGTCCTCTACATCGGCTACGACACCGTCATGACCAGCAAGTCGGGCCAGACGCTCGGCAAGAAGTGGCTCAACATGCGGGTGGCGAACCTCGACAACGGCGCCACACCGTCCCTCCAGAGCAACCTGGCCCGCGCCGCCGTGCTGTGGATCCCGTTCGCGTTCTGCTGCGCGTGCATCTGGACAGCGATCTCGGGCGGCTGGAGCTACTTCGACCGGCCCTACAAGCAGGGCCTGCACGACAAGGCGGCGAAGACGGTGGTGGTCAGCACCAACTGAGGCCCGGAGGCGGCCGGTTGAGGCACCGCAGCCGCCGTAGGCCGACGCCGTACACCGAACCGCCGTACGCCGTACGCCGAACCGCCCTACGTCACACCGACGTCGAGGAGCCCGTCGCCGCCACCGGCACGGGCTCTTCGGCCTGTTCGGCCGCAGGCCGGTGCGTGGCGACGACCCGGGACCTGGGCAGCGGCACCGTCATGGCGACCAGCAGCCCGAGCGCGAGAGCGGCCACGGCGATGATGGCGATCCCCACGCCCGAACTCGTCTGTGACAGCAGCAGCATGGCGAGCGTCGAGAAGATCACGGTGCAGGATCCGTAGGCGAGCTGTGCGGCAGTCGGACGAGGCATGGCAATCGTGTCCTCGGAAGTGGGGGTCCACGGGGGTGTCGGCCTGGCTTTCCGCCGGTTCTGGGGCGTGCCGCCAATCGACTCTAATCGCGTGTGTGCCCGAGTGGAACGAACAGTAAGCGTGACCTAACCGACACGGCCGGTGCACGGGGGGCGCACGGAGTCATACCGTCCACCACGTGGACGAACTCGCGCGCCCGTTCGACCAGTAGGCAGGTGTGGGCTCGAGGATCGCCACAGTGTCCACGGTGTCCGGAAAGCGGACTTTGGCTTTCGCATAGTGCAATTGATATGCACAAGTCAAGCCTGTTTCTTCTTAACAACTTCTAGTCGAATTGCGTCACTTCACTTACCACCTTGACCACGAGGAACTCAAGTGACGCATAGATCCTGGACGTTCAGGGCGGCAGCGGTCGGAGTCGCGCTGGCCGCGGCCACCGCCACGTTCTCGACGTTCGCAGTGGCGCAGGCCGCCGACAGCGCCAAGTCCGCCACCGTGGACCGCCATGACCCGGCGGCGGTCGGCAGCATGAAGGAGCACGACCTCGACGGTCCGCTCTCCAAGACTCAGGATGCCCAGCGCAGGGAGGCGCTCGACCAGGTCATATCCGGCAAGAGCCAGGTCAAGGACCGAGACGGTTCGCGGGTCGTCCAGCTCAAGAGCAAGAAGGGCGACAGCAAGTACGTCGAGCTCGGCCGGGAGAAGACCGACCGGATCTTCACCATCCTGGTGGAGTTCGGGGACCAGACCGACCCCCGCTACGGCGGCACGGCCGGCCCGCTGCACAACCAGATCGCCAAGCCGGACCGCACCAAGGACAACTCCACGGCCTGGCAGGCGGACTACAACCAGAAGCACTTCCAGGACCTCTACTTCGGCACCGGCAAGAACACCGAGTCGCTGAAGAAGTACTACGAGAAGCAGTCCTCGGGCCGCTACTCGGTCGACGGCGAGGTCACCGACTGGGTCAAGGTCCCCTACAACGAGGCCCGTTACGGCAACAACGCCTGCGGCTCGACGACCTGCTCCAGCGTCTGGAACCTGGTGCGCGACGGCCTGAACGCCTGGGTCGCCGACCAGAAGGCGGCCGGTGAGTCCGACTCCGACATCAAGGCGGACCTCGCCCAGTACGACCAGTGGGACCGCTACGACTACGACGGCGACGGCGACTTCAACGAGCCCGACGGCTACGTCGACCACTTCCAGATCGTGCACGCCGGCGAGGACGAGTCCGCGGGCGGCGGCGCCCAGGGCACCGACGCCATCTGGGCGCACCGCTGGTACGCCTACGGCACCGACGCCGGCGCGACGGGCCCCGCGAACAACAAGCTCGGCGGCACCCAGGTCGGCGACACCGGCGTCTGGGTCGGCGACTACACGATGCAGCCGGAGAACGGCGGACTCGGCGTCTATGCCCACGAGTACGGTCACGACCTCGGTCTGCCGGACGAGTACGACACCAACGGCGGCGACAACTCCACCGGTTTCTGGACCCTGATGTCCTCCGGTTCCTGGCTCGGCACCGGCAAGCAGGCCATCGGCGACCTGCCGGGTGACATGAACGCCTGGGACAAGCTGCAACTGGGCTGGCTGAACTACGGCGTCGCCAAGGCGGGCACCAAGTCCGCGCACAAACTGGGCGTCGCCGAGTACAACACCAAGAACAAGCAGGCCCTGGTGGTCACACTGCCCGACAAGGCGGTCACCACCGAGATCGTCACCCCCGCCCAGGGCTCGACCCAGTGGTGGAGCGGCAGCGGCGACAACCTCAAGAACACGCTGACCCGTGACGTCGACCTGACCGGCAAGAAGTCGGTGGCGCTGACGCTCGACGGCTGGTACGACATCGAGTCGGGCTACGACTACCTCTACACCGAGGTCTCCACCGACGGCGGCGCCAACTGGACCGCCCTGGACGGCACGGTCGACGGCCAGGCCCTCCCGCGCGACGGCAGCGACAAGCCGGCGCTCACCGGCACGGTCGACGCCTACAAGAAGCTCGCCTACCCGCTGGACGCCTACGCCGGCCAGAAGATCCAGCTGCGCTTCCGCTACCAGACCGACGGCGGCGTCGCGCTCAAGGGCTTCGCGGCCGACGAGATCACCGTCACCGCCGACGGCACGGCGGTCTTCTCCGACAACGCCGAGGCGGCGGAGGCGGGTTGGACCGCGAGCGGCTTCTCCCGCGTCGGAGCGTCCTTCACCAAGGACTACAAGCAGTACTACATCGCGGAGAACCGCCAGTACGTGTCGTACGACAAGGTGCTGAAGGTCGGCCCGTACAACTTCGGCTTCTCGACGACCCGTCCGGACTGGGTGGAGCACTACCCGTACCAGAACGGCCTGTTGATCTGGAAGTGGGACACCTCGCAGGCGGACGACAACACCAGCGTCCACCCGGGCACCGGTCTGATCCTGCCGGTCGACTCGCACCCGACGGCGCTGAAGTGGTCCGACGGCACGCTGATGCGCAACCGCATCCAGTCCTACGACTCGCCGTTCAGCCTGTACCCGACGGACGGCATCACGCTGCACAACGCCGACGTGGCGACCAAGATCAAGTGGTCCTTCGGGGTGCCGGTCTTCAATGACCGCACGAGCACCTACTACGACGCGTCGAACCCGACCGGCGGTGTCAAGATCACTGACACCAACACCAAGATCAAGATCGTCCGGGAGGCCCTGGACGGCTCGACGATCTCCCTCCAGGTCGGCCCCGCGGCGAAGTAGTCGGTATTTCCGCAGGTCAAAAGCGTATCGGCGGTGACCCCCTGGCGGGTCGCCGCCGATCGTGTTTAGGTGCGTCCTGTGCTGTTCTTATTGACAGTCCCATTCGACGCCGACACGCACGGGGTGTGACCTGCATGGCCGCAGGAGGTTTCTGCAAGCTGCCGACCGGCAGCGTGGTGGTGGCTCTGAACCTGCCCAGACCCACCGCCCACGGCACGGGCTCCGTCCGTGTCCTCGTCCACGCCCGCAACCGGGCGCGCGCCCTGACCAGGCTGCGCAACCTCGGCATGCGCGCGGTCTACCTGCGGGGCAACGCCGCCCCGCCGACCCCGGACGAGATCACCGCCGTCCTGCACCACCCCGACGGGCTGATATGGCGAACGGCCCCGGACAACGGTGTCACCGTGACCGAGCTGTGGCACCCGATCAAGGCACTCCTGCGCACTCCAGCGGCCTCGGCGTGACCCGCCCGGTCCACGCCCCGGGGCCCGTCCTGTGACCTACGCGACGACCGGCTTTCCGGTGAGCTCCACGCCCGCCTCGCGCAGCTCCTCGACCGCCCGCTCCGTGCTCTCCGCGGCGACCCCGGCGGTCAGGTCCAGCAGTACCTGTGTACGGAACCCCTCCCGCGCGGCGTCCAGCGCGGTGGCGCGCACGCAGTGGTCGGTGGCGATGCCGACCACGTCCACCTCGGCGACCCCGCGCGAGCGCAGCCAGTCGCCGAGCTTCGTCCCGTTCTCGTCGGCGCCCTCGAAGCCGCTGTAGGCCGCCGAGTACGCCCCCTTGTCGAAGACGGCGTCGATCGCGCCGGAGGCGACGGCGGGGGCGAAGTTCGGGTGGAAGCCGACGCCCTCCGTGCCGGCGACGCAGTGCGCCGGCCAGGAGTGCACGAAGTCGGGGTTGTCGGCGAAGTGTCCGCCGGGCGCGATGTGGTGGTCCCGGGTGGCCACCACGTGCTGGTATCCGGAGCCGCCCGCCTGTCCGATCAGCTCGGTGACGGCGGCGGCCACGTCGGCACCCCCGGCCACGGCGAGGCTGCCCCCCTCGCAGAAGTCGTTCTGCACGTCTACGACGATCAAGGCGCGGCGCATGGTGGGTGTCCTTCGACTTGTGTGGGTTACGAGCCTAGAGACTCGGACGACGCTGCGGGAGGGCGCACCACATTTAGCTACCCGAGCGCCCCTGCGCGTACTCCGTCGGAAGGACGGCCTCTCCGCGCGACAACTGGGTCGCGGACAGCGGCAGATTGGCGAGTGCCGCCACGTGCCGGTCGCGTGCCGCGTCCAGCGGCTCGCGGGCGACCACGTCACCGCCCTTGATCAGCTCCACGATCAGCTGCCGCTCGGCCAGCTCGGCCGGGACGGCGCCCGTGCCGAGGACCTCCGCCTCGGCCACCCCGTCCGCGTCGAGGCGCCGCGCGGCCCACTTGCGGCCCCCGACGGAGGTCTTGCCGCCGGTGGACTTCTTCGCGACCGGCACCAGCGGCGCCTTCGGGTCGTCGGACTCGGCGCGGGCCACCAGCTTGTAGACCATGGAGGCCGTCGGATGCCCGGATCCGGTCACCAGCTGCGTACCGACGCCGTACGCGTCCACGGGCGCCGCCGCCAGGGAGGCGATGGCGTACTCGTCGAGGTCCGAGGTCACGATGATCTTCGTGCCGGTCGCGCCCAGCTCGTCCAGCTGCTGGCGCACCCGGTGCGCGACCAGCAGCAGGTCGCCGGAGTCGATGCGCACGGCGCCCAGTTCGGGCCCGGCGACCTCGACGGCCAGCCGTACGGCCTCGGCGACGTCGTAGGTGTCCACGAGCAGGGTGGTGCCCCGGCCCAGCGAGTCGACCTGGGCGCGGAAGGCGTCCCGCTCGTGGTCGTGGAGCAGGGTGAAGGCGTGCGCGGAGGTGCCGACGGTGGGGATGTTGTAGCGGAAGCCCGCCGCGAGGTCGGAGGTGGAGGCGAAGCCGCCGACGTAGGCGGCCCGGGAGGCGGCGACGGCGGCCAGTTCGTGGGTGCGGCGGGCGCCCATCTCGATCAGCGGGCGGTCGCCCGCGGCGGAGGACATGCGGGAGGCGGCCGCCGCGATCGCGGAGTCGTGGTTGAGGATGGAGAGGATCACCGTCTCCAGCAGCACGCACTCGGCGAAGGACCCCTCGACGCGCATGATCGGCGACCCGGGGAAGTACACCTCGCCCTCGGGATAGCCCCAGACGTCGCCGCCGAACCGGTATCCGGCGAGCCACTCCAGGGTCGGCTCGTCGACGATGTTCCGCTCCCGCAGGAAGCCGAGGACGCCCGCGTCGAAGCGGAAGTTCTCCACCGCGTCCAGGACACGCCCGGTGCCCGCGACGACGCCGTAGCGGCGCCCGTCCGGCAGCCGCCGGGTGAAGACCTCGAAGACACTGCGCCGCTCGGCGGTACCGCCCTTCAGCGCGGCCTGCAGCATCGTCAGCTCGTACTGGTCCGTGAAGAGCGCCGTCGAGGGAACGTCCACCGGCAGCCCAAGGTCCGTTACATCCACGAAAGCTCTCCTAGCCACGATTCGCCGGGCGCCCCCAGGTCGGCCGGGGGTCCGGGGGTTGTCCCCCGGTGTATGCGGCATGGCGATAGATGCTACACCCCTTCGCGTCAGTGTGACGATTTATGCGGCCCGTGGCAGCATGGGCCTTGTGACGTCACCCGCTCCCGTAGAGATCGAACGCACCGAGTCGGCGGAGGAGGTCTTCGCCGTACCCGAGCCGGACGTCCCGTGGGTCACGATCGTGCACAACGACCCGGTCAACCTCATGAGCTACGTGACGTACGTCTTCCAGACGTATTTCGGGTACACCAAGGACAAGGCCACCAAGCTCATGCTCGATGTCCACCACAAGGGCCGGGCGGTCGTCTCCAGCGGTACCCGCGAGGAGATGGAACGCGACGTGCAGGCCATGCACGGCTACGGCCTGTGGGCCACCCTCCAGCAGG
Source organism: Streptomyces sp. NPDC005799 (assembly GCF_040630525.1). Classification (NCBI taxonomy): domain Bacteria; kingdom Bacillati; phylum Actinomycetota; class Actinomycetes; order Kitasatosporales; family Streptomycetaceae; genus Streptomyces; species Streptomyces sp. NPDC005799. The sequence goes on along the minus strand of NZ_JBEXXQ010000008.1, from coordinate 109,709 downwards.
ACCGGAAATGACCCCCTCCCGCGCGCAGCACCGGAAGTAGCGAATCTCCTCCATGCCAGGACACTTCGAACCGCTCCCCGGCGGCGGTGCGGCCGTCGCGCTCGACGACGTCGAGATCTCCATCATCCGGTCGCTCGCCGTCCAGCTGCTGGAACTCATCGGCCCCGGGCCCGGCGAGGACAAGTCCGACGACCCGCTCGCCGAGCTGTTCGCCGAGGGGCCGAGCGAGCCACCCAATGACCCGGTGCTCAAGCGGCTCTTCCCGGACGCCTACTCCGACCCCGAGGGCACCCCGGGACCCCAGGAGGCGCAGGAGGCCCAGGCGTACTCCGCCGAGTTCCGCCGCTACACGGAGAACGACCTGCGCGCCGGCAAGCGCGACAACGCGCTCGCGGTGGTCCGCACCCTGGACGCGCTCACCCCGGGCGCCGACGGCGGCGCGGTGCTCAAACTGTCGCCCGAGCAGTCCCGGCAGTGGCTGGGCTCCCTCAACGATCTGCGCCTGGCGATCGGCTCCCGGCTGGAGATCACCGACGAGGACGACACCGACGTCCTCTACCGGCTCCCGGACGAGGACCCCCGTAAGCCCATGGTGATGGCCTATCTGTGGCTGGGCGGGCTCCAGGAGACCCTCGTCAACACACTCCTGCCCTGACTCGCACCGATATGTGACGGTTCCGTGTTCGCTCAGAGGACGCTCAAATCCGGATAACGATCACGTCACCGTGACCGTCACGAATGCCCTCGTCGCGTCTTCTTTGTCCGCTTCTCCCTGTGGCGTGCGCCACTTCCACCCCCGATGATCAACGTTGCGGCCGTGATAAATCTTCACGACCGCCCGGCGAACACCACCCATGTGCGCCGGGTGCGCCACCGAGCCGGCGACCGTCGGCCAGGCACAAGCTCCATCGCAATCCGGGGGGATCGAGATCCGGTCGCGGCCGACGAGAGGCCCGGGCCGGGACATGGAGAAAGGCGCACCACACATGACCTCCGCTCAGGTCGACACCTCGGAGCAGGCCTCCGAAGAGGGGTACGAGCGCGGCCTCGGCAGCCGCCAGGTCCAGATGATCGCGATCGGCGGCGCCATCGGCGTCGGCCTCTTCCTGGGTGCCGGGGCGAACATCGCCAAGGCCGGCCCCAGCCTCATCCTGATGTACGCCCTCGCCGGCGCCATCGTCTTCTTCATCATGCGGGCGCTCGGCGAACTGCTCCTGTACCGCCCGGTCTCGGGCTCCTTCGCGGAGTACTCCCGCGAATTCCTCGGCCCGTTCTTCGGCTACTTCACCGGCTGGACGTACTGGCTGATGTGGGTCGTCACCGGCATGGCCGAGCTGACGGCCGCCGCGATCTACGTCAACTACTGGTTCCCGGCCGTCCCCCAGTGGGTGACCGCCCTGGTCTTCCTGGTGATCCTCTTCGGGGTGAACCTGATCTCCGTGAAGCTCTTCGGAGAGCTAGAGTTCTGGTTCTCGATGGTCAAGGTCACCGCGCTGATCGGCATGATCGTGATCGGCCTCGGTGTCCTCACCTTCGGCTTCAGCTCCGCCGGTGACACCGCCGCGGTCTCCAACCTCTGGCAGTTCGACGGCTTCTTCCCCAAGGGCATCGGGTCGTCCCTGATGACCCTGCAGGGCGTCATGTTCGCCTACCTCGCGGTCGAGCTGGTCGGCGTCACGGCCGGCGAGTCCGAGAACCCCGAGAAGACCCTCCCCAAGGCGATCAACACCCTCCCCTGGCGCATCGCCCTCTTCTATGTCGGCGCGCTCACCGTCATCCTCTGCGTCGTGAAGTGGACGGAGTTCGCCCCGGGCGTCTCCCCGTTCGTCGCCGCGTTCGCGAAGATCGGCATCCCGGCCGGCGCCGGCATCGTCAACTTCGTCGTCCTCACCGCGGCCCTGTCGTCCTGCAACTCCGGCATGTACTCCACTGGCCGCATGCTGCGCACCCTGGCCGACAACGGTGAGGCCCCCAAGGGCTTCCAGAAGCTGTCCGCCACCAAGACGCCGGCGCTCGGCATCACCGTCTCGGTCCTCTTCATGGGCATCGGCGTGGTCCTCAACTACGTCGTCCCGGAGAAGGCGTTCGGCTACGTCACCTCGGTGGCCACCGCGGCCGGCATCTGGACCTGGCTGATGATCCTGATCAGCCACGTCCTCTACCGCCGCGCGGTCGTCGCGGGCCGCCTGCCCGCGTCCTCCTTCCCGGCGCCGGGCGGTGCGGTGTGCAGCTGGATCGCCATCGTGTTCCTGCTCTTCGTCACGGGCCTGATCGCCTACGACGCCGACTCCCGCGTCTGCCTGTACGTGATGGCGGGCTGGGCCGCGGCCCTGGGCATCGGCTGGGCGGTGCTGAAGAGGCGCAACCCGGGAATCGTCAATCGCCGCGAGCCGGAGCTGCAGAAAGTCGGCTAAGCGCCGCAGCAGGAGGGCCGGCGGCCGCCCGCAGGCCCGTCGTGGCTGGTCGCGCAGTTCCCCGCGCCCCTGGGTGTGTCCGGCATGTGGGCCGCTCCGTACCGTCCCTCGGTACGGAGCGGCCCTCCTGCTTATCCTGGCGAGCATGCTGACCATCACCCAGGCCCTCGTCGACCAGATCGTCGCGCACGCGCGCAAGGACCACCCCGACGAGGCGTGCGGCGTCGTCGCGGGCCCGGCCGGCTCGGACCGCCCCGAGCGCTTCATCCCGATGCTGAACGCGGCCATGTCGCCCACGTTCTACGAGTTCGACTCCGGCGATCTGCTGAGGCTCTACCGCGAGATGGACGACCGCGACGAGGAGCCGGTGGTGATCTACCACTCCCACACCGCCACCGAGGCCTACCCCTCCCGCACCGACATCTCCTACGCCAACGAACCCGGCGCCCACTACGTCCTGGTCTCCACCGCGGACACCGACGGCCTCGGCGACTTCCAGTTCCGCTCGTACCGCATCGTGGAAGGCGAGGTCACGGAGGAGGAGGTCACGGTCGTGGAGGCGTACTGATCTCGCAGTTCGGACAGAATTCATCCACCATGCGGGATCACACTCCGGCCCGGCGACCGGGAATCGATACGATGAGCCCATGGTTCTGAACGACGTGAGCATCCAGGCGCCGAGCGTGCTGCTCGTGGCGCGGCTGCACGTCGACCTGTGCAGGCTGAACAGCGCCATCTGTTGACGCTGCCCTGCCGCCGTACGGCCGTGAGCCGCGGCACCCGGAGCACCACCCGCACTTCGCGCCGCCGCGCGCCCACCGATCCGACACCTTCCGACAGGAGCCCGCAACCATGGCCATCGAGGTCCGCATCCCCACCATCCTCCGCACCTACACCGACGGCCAGAAGGCGGTGGAGGGCACCGGGGACACCCTCGCCGAACTCTTCGCCGACCTCGAGACCCGCCACCCGGGCATCCAGGCCCGCATCGTGGACGGCGGTGAACTGCGCCGCTTCGTCAACGTCTACCTCAACGACGAGGACGTCCGCTTCCTCGACGGCATCAACACCAAGGTCGCCGACGGCGACAACGTCACGATCCTGCCGGCCGTGGCCGGCGGCATGGCCTGATCCGGATGCGGTACGACTCCCCGCTGGCCGCGGTCGGTAACACCCCCCTGGTGTGCCTGCCGCGGCTGTCGCCGTCCGCCGACGTCCGGATCTGGGCCAAGCTGGAGGACCGCAACCCGACCGGCTCGGTCAAGGACCGTCCCGCCCTGCACATGATCGAGCAGGCGGAGAAGGACGGCCGCCTCACGCCGGGCTGCACGATCCTCGAGCCGACCAGCGGCAACACCGGCATCTCCCTCGCCATGGCCGCCAAGCTCAAGGGCTACCGCATGGTGTGCGTGATGCCCGAGAACACCTCCCAGGAGCGCCGGGACCTGCTCGGCATGTGGGGCGCCGAGATCATCTCCTCCCCGGCCGCGGGCGGCTCCAACACCGCCGTGCGCGTCGCCAAGGAGCTCTCCGCCGAACATCCCGACTGGGTGATGCTGTACCAGTACGGCAACCCGGACAACGCCGGCGCCCACTACGCCACCACCGGCCCCGAGATCCTCGCCGACCTCCCCTCCATCACGCACTTCGTGGCCGGTCTCGGCACCACGGGCACCCTGATGGGCGTCGGCCGCTACCTGCGCGAGAACAAGCCGGACGTGCAGATCGTCGCCGCCGAGCCGCGCTACGACGATCTGGTGTACGGCCTGCGCAACCTCGACGAGGGCTTCGTACCCGAGCTGTACGACGCCTCCGTGCTGACCACCCGCTTCTCGGTCGGCTCCGCCGACGCCGTCACCCGCACCCGTGAACTCCTCCAGCAGGAGGGCATCTTCGCGGGCGTCTCCACGGGCGCGGCGCTGCACGCGGCGATCGGCGTCGGACGCAAGGCCGTCAAGGCCGGCGAGTCCGCCGACATCGCGTTCGTCGTGGCGGACGGCGGCTGGAAGTACCTCTCGACCGGCGTCTACACGGCGGCGACGACGGAGGAAGCGATCGAGACGCTGCACGGCCAGCTCTGGGCGTAGTGCCCGGCCGGCCGCCTCAGGTCGCCAGGTGACGGACCTGGTCCCACAGGACCGGGTCCACCATCCCCACCCTGCGCCGGAACTCCCACACCGGCACCTCACGCAACTCGGCGGTCTCCAGGAAGCTGGCCCGCCCGCGAGCATCGTCGACGGCACCCGGCGGCAGCGGGATCACCCCGGCCCGCTCGTCGCGGTACTTGCTGGTGATCTTCGCGACGGTCACCCGCTCCCCGTGCACCACCAGCACCAGACAGGGCCGGTCCTTGCGGCCCGGCCCGTCCTCGAACGGCACGTTCGCCCACCAGATCTCCGCCGGCCGCGGCCGCGCGTCCTTCCGCCCGCCCGGCCGTCCCGGCGGCCGCGACCGCCGCCCCGAGGGCCGCCGCCCCCGCCCCCATCCGTCGACGAGCGTGGCGACCAGCGCGAGCAGTACGACCGCGGCGAGCGCCAGCCACCATGACGTGTCCATACGAAGACGTTACCGGGGCGCGCGTCGCGTCGCGCGCCCTCTCTCGCGCCTCACCCGCCCCGCTTCCAGCCGAACCGGTGACACCACAGGTGAGTTCGCCCACAACAGCCCCTGGTGGAGGAGCGACGAGGGGTTTTGCGCCTTACGCTCGACGGACCGCACGACCCCCGTCTCCTTCCGGAAAAGTCCCGCCAGCGGAGGTTTCTGTTTCATGAAGCTCACCGTCGTCGGCTGCTCGGGGTCGTTCCCGTCCGCGGAATCGGCCTGCTCGAGCTACCTCGTCGAGGCCGACGGCTTCCGGCTGCTTCTCGACATGGGCAACGGTGCCCTTGGCGAGCTGCAGCGCCACTGCGGTCTCTACGACCTCGACGCGATCTTCCTCAGCCATCTGCACGCCGACCACTGCATCGACATGTGCGCGTACTTCGTCGCGCGCTACTACCGCCACGACGGCGGCCGTTGCGACCCGATCCCGGTCTACGGCCCCGAGGGCACCGAACACCGCCTCACCACCGCCTACGCGGACACCCCCACCGCCTCCTCCATGAGCGAGGTCTTCGACTTCCACACGGTCAAGCCGTCCACGTTCGAGATCGGCCCGTTCACGGTGCACACGGAACGCGTGGCCCATCCCGTGGAGGCGTACGGCATCCGCGTCGAGCACGGCGGCAGGGTCCTGACGTACTCCGGCGACACCGGCGTCAGCCCCGCCCTGGACGAACTCGCCCGCGACGCCGACCTGTTCCTGTGCGAGGCAGCCTTCACGCACGGCAAGGAGAACATCCCCGACCTGCACCTCAACGGCCGCGAGGCGGGTGAGGCGGCGGCCCGCGCGGGCGCCCGCCGCCTGGTCCTCACCCACATCCCCCCGTGGACCGACCCGCAGGTCAACCTGACCGACGCCCGCGCGGTCTTCGACGGCCCGGTCGACCTGGCGGTCCCGAGGCTGTCGTACGAGATCTGACCCCACGGCACGACGAAGGCCCCGGCACCTCCTCGGTGCCGGGGCCTTCGCGCGGGTGGTGCCGGTGCTCACGCCGTGGTGAGCTCCTCCACCTCCTCCTCGGGCTCGCGGCCCGGGGTGGGGAGGTTCCACTTGGTGATGGCGAAGCGGAAGACGAAGTAGTAGATCGCGCCGAAGACCAGACCGATGGGGATGATCAGCCAGGGCTTGGTGGCGAGGTTCCAGTTGAGGCCGTAGTCGATCGCGCCGGCCGAGAAGGTGAAGCCGGCGTGCACGCCGAGCGCCCAGGTGACCGCCATGGACAGGGCGGTGAGCACCGCGTGGATGCCGTACAGCACCGGGGCGATGAACATGAACGAGAACTCGATCGGCTCGGTCACACCGGTCACGAAGGAGGTGAGCGCGAGCGAGATCATCATGCCCATCACGGCCTTGCGGCGCTCGGGACGGGCCGAGTGGGCGATCGCGATGGCGGCGGCCGGCAGACCGAACATCATGATCGGGAAGAAGCCCGACATGAACTGACCGGCGGTCGGGTCACCCGCGAAGAACCGGGTGAGGTCGCCGTGCACGACGGTGCCGGTCGCGTCCTTGAAGTCGCCGATCTGGAACCAGGCCACCGAGTTGACGAACTGGTGCATGCCGATCGGGATCAGACCACGGTTGATCAGACCGAACAGGCCCGCGCCGAAAGCTCCGAGACCGGTGATCCACTCGCCGACGTGCGAGATGCCCTCACCGATGGGCTTCCAGACCAGACCGAAGAAGACGCCCATGGCGGTGCCGACGAACGCCATGATGATCGGCACCAGCCGGCGGCCGTTGAAGAAGCCGAGCCAGTCCACCAGCTTCTTGCGGTGGTAGCGCTGCCACAGCACCGCGGACAGCAGACCCATGATGATGCCGCCGAGCACACCGGGGTTGTTGTAGGTCGCGGGTATGTCCGCGCCCGCCTGGATCTTCGCCGCGGTGACCGGGAACGCCTTGAGGACGTTGCTGTAGACCAGGAAGCCGACGAGCGCCGCGAGGGCCGTCGAGCCGTCCGACTTCTTCGCGAAGCCGATCGCGACACCGATGCAGAACAGCAGCGGCAGGTTGTCGAAGATCGCGCCACCCGCAGTGGCGAACACCGCCGTGACCTTGTCGGGCAGGTGGAGCTTGTCGTGGATGTCCTGCTGGCCCAGGCGAAGCAGGATGCCCGCCGCCGGCAACACGGCGATCGGGAGCTGCAGGCTGCGGCCAACCTTCTGCAGGCCCTGGAACAGGCCTGATCCCCGCTTCTTCGCGGGGGCCGCCGGGGGGGCGGTGGCGGTGCTCATAGACGTCCTCCATCGGGTGGTGGTCTACACCACTCAGTGGTGTAGACCTGTTGTAGCAGATGAAGATGGCATAAGGAACCCGCGATTCCCGTGACCGTCGGGCTACTTTCCGCTATGCCTCAACGGCGTCCTCCCGGTCCTCCGGGCAGGGGAATCGCCGCCTCGGCACTCATCAGTTGGCGACCGCCCCTCAAGTGGTGTAGACCAGTCTCGCGAAGTTGGGTCAACCGTGCGTGAGGAGACCGACAATGGCCAGCAAGGCTGAGAAGATCGTCGCCGGACTCGGCGGCATCGACAACATCGAAGAAGTCGAGGGCTGCATCACCCGCCTGCGCACCGAGGTCAACGACGCCTCGCTGGTCGACGAGGCCGCCCTGAAGGCCGCCGGCGCCCACGGCGTCGTCAAGATGGGCACCGCGATCCAGGTCGTCATCGGCACCGACGCCGACCCGATCGCCGCGGAGATCGAAGACATGATGTGAACCCCGCCCGGGCGGGCCGGACATCCACGGGTTCCTCCCGACGCGGGAGGAGCCCCTTCCGCATGGGCGGATAGGCTCAGCGGCATGTCTCGAATCGACGGCCGCACCCCCGAACAACTCCGCCCGATCACCATCGAACGCGGCTGGAGCAAGCACGCCGAGGGCTCCGTCCTCGTCTCCTTCGGTGACACCAAGGTGCTGTGCACCGCCTCCTTCACCGAAGGCGTCCCGCGCTGGCGCAAGGGCAGCGGCGAGGGCTGGGTCACCGCCGAGTACTCCATGCTGCCCCGCGCCACCAACACCCGCGGCGACCGCGAGTCCGTCCGCGGCAAGATCGGCGGCCGTACCCACGAGATCTCCCGTCTCATCGGCCGCTCCCTGCGCGCCGTCATCGACTACAAGGCACTCGGCGAGAACACCGTCGTCCTCGACTGCGACGTCCTCCAGGCCGATGGCGGCACCCGCACCGCCGCCATCACCGGCGCCTACGTCGCCCTCGCCGACGCCGTCGCCTGGGCACAGGGCAGGAAACTGATCAAGCCCGGCCGCCAGCCCCTCACCGGAAGCGTCTCCGCGGTCTCTGTCGGCATCGTCGGCGGCGTCCCGCTCCTCGACCTCCGCTACGAGGAGGACGTACGGGCCGACACCGACATGAACGTCGTCTGCACCGGCGACGGCCGCTTCGTCGAGGTCCAGGGCACCGCCGAGGCCGAGCCCTTCGCCCGCGAGGAGCTCAACACCCTCCTCGACCTGGCCGTCACCGGCTGCGCGGAACTCGCCGTCCTCCAGCACAAGGCGCTTGATACCGTCCTCGAAAAGTAAAGGGCGCACCAAGAAGAGCGGGCGGCCGGGGCAACCCGCGCCGCCCGTACCGGCGTCCCTACAAGTGCGGGCGCACGGCACACCACCGTGCGCCCGACCACGGGGGCCTCACCGGGGCCTGGGACAGGGAGGACACACCGTCATGGCCGCGAGCCGAGGCCGCCGCAGTCGCCGTACCGTCACCACCCTCGCGGCCCTGGCCGCCCTCGGCCTGACGACGGGACTCGCCACCGGCTGCGACGCCGTCGACAAGGCCATCGACTGCGTGCAGACCGCCGACACCATCGCCGACAGCGTCACCGCACTCCAGCAGGCCGTCGAGAACGCGGGCAGCGACCCCACCCGGCTCGACCAGTCCCTCGCCTCCATCGACAAGAACCTCGACAAGATCGGCGACAGGACCGACAACGTCGACGTCAACAAGGCGGTCGACGACCTCGGCAAGGCCGTGGACAACGTCCGTACGGCCGTGAAGAACGGCGACAACACACCCGACGTCACCCCCGTGACCGACGCGGCAGGCGAACTCACCAAGGTCTGTACGTCGTGACGGGCGGCGACCGGGGACCGGGATACTGAACGGCATGACGCGCTTGATCCTCGCCACCCGCAACGCCGGAAAGATCACCGAACTGCGGGCGATCCTCGCCGACGCAGGCCTGCCCCACGAACTGGTCGGCACGGACGCCTACCCCGACGTCCCCGACGTCAAGGAGACCGGCGTGACCTTCGCCGAGAACGCCCTCCTCAAGGCCCACGCCCTCGCCCGCGCCACCGGCCTGCCCGCCGTCGCCGACGACTCCGGCCTCTGCGTCGACGTCCTGGGCGGCGCCCCCGGCATCTTCTCGGCCCGCTGGTCCGGCCGGCACGGCGACGACAAGGCCAACCTGGACCTCCTCCTGGCCCAGCTCTCCGACATCGACGACACCCACCGCGCCGCCCACTTCGCCTGCGCGGCAGCCCTCGCCCTGCCGGACGGCACGGACCGGGTGGTCGAGGGCCAACTGCGGGGCGTGCTGCGGCACACCCCGACCGGCACGAACGGCTTCGGCTACGACCCGATCCTCCAGCCGGAGGGGGAGTCTCGGACGTGCGCGGAGCTGACCGCGGAGGAGAAAAACGCGATCAGCCACCGGGGGAAGGCGTTTCGGGTGCTCGTGCCGGTGGTGCGGGAGTTGTTGGGCTGACAGCGATGAAGGTCCACCTGCATTCAGGTGGACCTTCGAATCAAAGGTGTGCGGCCGGAGGGACTCGAACCCTCAAGGGATTTCTCCCACAACATCCTAAGTGTTGCGCGTAGGCCAATTCCGCCACGGCCGCTTGCGCGCTCATGCTACCCGGCGAGGCGGCTTCGTAGTCGAGGGCCCAGGCGACTCTACGGCCACCTCGGCACCACGTGTTGGTGATCGCGTGGCAGTTGGGGCACAGCAACCGCAGGTTCTCCCGCCGGTCGTCGCTCCAGTCCCCGTTGATGTGATCGACCTCCAGTGTCATGGGCTTGCCGAGCCACTCGGGACCTGTTCCGCACTCGGCGCACTCCTCGGGTACGCCCACCTCCAGCAGTGCCCGGCGGAGCAGATGAGTCCTGGTCCGGCGCTGGCCGTCATGCTGGACAAGGATGTCCTCGGCGCGCCTGAGCGGTGTGGTGCCCGGCCCGCCGCGTTGATGGGCCTGTCCAAGGAAGTGGGCGGTGTCGAGACCGTCCTCGTTCACCCAGCCTCGGAGCTGAGCGCGCAACCTGCTGTTGTAGGGCTCCATCCCCAGAGCGCGAAGCGTATCGGCGATGGAGGTTGCTCCTGCGACCGCACGGCGCAGCTCGTCGGCGGCTGGTCGGGCGGGCACTCCCCTTGCTTGTCTCTGGCGGGGCATGTGCGAGACGTCGATTCCGAAGTGGTCGAAGCGATGGAAAAGGTGACGGCGCAGTTGGCCGTATGGCCGGGTGCCGAAGAAGGCGATGACCTCATCGATGTCCGAACACTGGGCGGCGGCTTCTGCCAGCCGTTCCCGGGTGTACTGCACGCCGCTGCTCATGAAGTCCTCGCTTTGCCGCGCCCCCGGTAACTGTCCGTTGTTGAGTGGCAGTTGGGGCACAGGAATCGCAGGTTCTCGATGCGGTTGTCGCGCCAGTTGCCGTCTATGTGATCGACCTCCAGCGGGAGCGGATGCCCTCGCCAGACCGCTTCCGTCCCGCATTGGGCGCACCGTTCTTGCATCCCCAGTGCTGTCATCGCCGACTTGAGCCGATCGCTAGGGATGCGCCGAGCCTGGCCGAGGGGCTGCTCGACGAGTAGCCCCTCGGGTGTGCGGGGGCGCCACGCTTTGCCGCGTCGGGTCGGCACCTGAAAGTGCGAGGTGTCGATCCCGTACGCCTTGATCCGGCGACTGATGTGTGTGTGGTGCCCGCCGACGACCTCCAGCCCGAGATGCCGCAGGACGTCACACATGTTCGTCGACGCCGAGACTGCCACCTCCAGGATCTGCCGCGTCCACTTGACCCCCTCCCGCTCGAAGTGCGACGTATCCACCCCCAGCTTCCGCATCCGCTCCAACACGTATCGCCGCGTCGAACTCCCCGGATCCACCCCCAACCACACCAACGCCTCCGACAACGTCCGAGCCCCCCGAGCCGCCTCCTCCAGCCGCTCCCTGGTGTACGCACTGGCCCCCATCACACCCCTCCGTCCCGGCCGCGCGTTCGCGGCTCGTACGGAGTAACGAACAGCTCATCGGACAGTCACGCCCGAAACGTGAAGCGGCTCGCGCCGGGGTGTCCCGGTGCGAGCCGCTGACCTGGCGGGAAGGGGGGCCTCAGATGTCCAGGTCCTTGATGATCTTGGCTACGTGGCCTGTGGCTCGGACGTTGTAGAGGGCCCGTTCGACCTTGCCCTCCTCGTCGACGATGACCGTGGAGCGGATGACGCCCATGTAGGTCTTGCCGTAGTTCTTCTTCTCGCCGTAGGCGCCGTAGGACTCGGTGACCTTCTTGTCCGGGTCGGCGGCCAGGGTGACCTTCAGGGACTCCTTCTCGCGGAACTTCGCCAGCTTCTCCGGGGCGTCCGGGGAGATGCCGATGACGTCGTAGCCGGCGCCGGCCAGGACGTCGAGGTTGTCCGTGAAGTCGCAGGCCTGCTTGGTGCAGCCGGGCGTGAGGGCCGCCGGGTAGAAGTAGACGATGACCTTGCGGCCCTTGTGGGCCGACAGGGAGACGTCGTTGCCGTCGGCGTCGGGGAGGGTGAAGTCGGGGGCCACGTCCCCGGGCTGGAGTCGCTCGCTCATCGGAACAGCGTAACCGGGGGTCCTGACAGTGCGGCGGCACGCGGAGCTGACAGACTGTCCAGAACAAGCGACAACAAGGCATCGGCTGACTTCGGAGGCCCCACGGTGGCGGACACGTCGGACACCAGAACCCCGGCGCAGATCGAGGCGGACATCAAAGCCCGCCGCGTAGTGCTGGCCGAGACCCTCGACGAGATCGGGGTGCGTGTGCACCCGAAGACCATCGTCGGTGACGCCAAGGCCAAGGTCGCGTCCAATATCGATCACACGCTGGGCCGGGCGTACGTCGGCGTCAACAAGGCCGTCACCGACGTCAGGGCCCGGTTCGTGGACGAGGAGGGCGCGCCCCGGCTGGAGCGGATCGTGCCGGTCGCACTGGTCGCCGTGGGCCTGGTGGGGCTGCTCGCTCTCGGCACCCGACGGCGCAAGAGCTGACGGAGAGCTGTAGGTTCGGGACGTGAGCGCCAACAGAAACGAGCAGAGCACCCACGACAAGCTGCCCATCCGGATGCTGCACGACCGGGTGCTGGTCAAGCAGGAGACCGGTGAGGGCGAGCGGCGGTCCGGCGGGGGCATCCTGATCCCCGCCACCGCGGCGGTGGGGCGGCGGCTGGCGTGGGCCGAGGTCGTCGCCGTCGGCCAGAACGTGCGGACGGTGGAGCCGGGCGACCGTGTGCTGTACGACCCCGAGGACCGCGCCGAGGTCGAGGTACGGGGCGTGGCGTACGTGCTCATGCGCGAGCGCGACCTGCACGCCGTCGCCGCGGACCGCTTCGAGGGCTCGGAGGACACGACGGGCCTCTATCTCTGAGATCTCTGACAACTCCGCAGCAAAGTTCCGAGAACGTCGAAGGGGCCGGTGACCACCGTCACCGGCCCCTTCGACGTTCACCGCCCGCGGTGTGTCACTGTCTGCGGCTGGTGGACTGGGGGCCCGCCGCCGTGCCGGTGGTCGTGCCTCCGGTGTCCGCTCCGTTGGTGCCGCCGTTGGTGCCCCCGTTCGTGCCGCCGGTGTCGCCTCCCGTGGTGCCGGTCGTCGTACCGCCGTTCGTCGTGCCCGTCGTCGTACCGCCGTTCGTCGTGCCCGTCGTCGTACCGCCGTTGGTGGTGTCGCCGGTGGTGCCTCCGGTGGTCGTCGGGCCGCCCGTCGTGGGCGTCCCGCCGGTCGTCGGCGTACCGCCCTGGGTCGGGCCCTGGTCGGTCTGGCCGCCCGTGGTGGTCGTACCGCCGTTGTCCTGGCCGCCGGTACCGGGAGCCGCCGACTGGGGCGGCGCCTGCGTCTCGTCGGCGCCCGGCATCAGCTGCAGGTCGAAGTCGCTCGCCGACCGCCCCTTCAGCGCCGCCTTGGTGTACTGCGCCCAGATCTCCGCCGGCGGGCCACCGCCGTTGACGCGCTGCAGGCCCATCGCGCCGTACAGCGACTTGTGCTGGGCCGTCACCGGGTCCTGGCCCATCACGGAGACGACCGTCGCCAGGTCGGGGGTGTAGCCGGCGAACCAGGCGGCCTTGTCGTCCTCCGCGGTACCGGTCTTGCCCGCGGCGGGGCGGCCCGCTCCCTGCGCGGCGGTCGCGGTGCCGTTCTCGACCACGCTCTGCAGGATCGAGGTCGTCGTGTCGGCGGCCTCCCGGCTGACGGCCTGGGTGGTCCTGTCCTTCGGCAGCTCCACCTTCTCGCCGTTCCTGGTGATCGACGCGATGATCGTGTACGTGTGCCGCTCGCCGTGGTTCGCGAGCGTCGCGTAGGCCTCCGCCATGTCGAGGACGCTGGCGGTGTTCACACCGAGCGCGATGGACGGGGTCGCGGTCAGGTCGGGCGTGTTGGCGGGGATTCCCAGGTCGATGGCCGTCTGCTTCACCTTCGACGGGCCGACGTCCACGGCCATCTGCGCGTACACCGCGTTGACGGACTTGTCGGTGGCGGTGCGCACGGTGATGTTGCCGTAGGAGACGTCGTCCTCGTTCGCGGGCGCGTAGCCTCCGCCGGCCCAGCCCTGTACGGGGCGCTTGTTGGTGCCGTCGTAGTAGGTGTTGGGGGTGATGACCTGGCCGTCCTGGGTCTCGGAGTGGTTCTGGACGGCCGAGGCGAACACGATCGGCTTGAAGCTGGAGCCGACCTGGAAGTCGCCGCGGGTCGCGCCGTTCGTGTACTGCTTGACGTAGTCGATGCCGCCGTACATCGCGACGACCTTGCCGGTCTTCGGGTCGACGGAGGCTCCGCCGGCGCGGACGTAGTTGTCGACCTTGCGGTTCTTCTTGTCGAGGTGGTCGATCACCTGGTTGTTGACGGCCTTGACGAAGGCGTTCTGCTTGTTCTTGTCGAGCGTGGTGGTGATGCGGTAGCCGCCGGCCGCGAGCTCGTCCGAGCTGACGATCTTGTTCTTGGCGAGGTAGCTCTCCACGGCCTTGACGATGTAGCCGCGCTGGCCGGACATGCCGGTGGAGAGGGTCTGCTCCTTCGGCATCGGGAACTGCAGGGTCGCCCGCTTCGCCTCGGACAGCCAGCCCATCTTGACCATGCCGTCCAGGACGTAGTTCCAGCGGGCCACGGCCGCCGCCTTGTTCTCCGGGTGCGCCACGACGTCGTACTCGCTGGGCGCGTTGACGAGCGCGGCGAGGTAGGCGGCGCGGGCCGGGTCGAGGTCGGTGGAGTCCACGCCGTAGTAGGCCTGGGCGGCGGCCTGGATGCCGTAGGCGTTGCGGCCGAAGTAGCTGGTGTTGAGGTAGCCCTCGAGGATCTGGTCCTTGGACTTCTCGCGGTCCAGCTTGATGGAGATGAAGAACTCCTTCACCTTGCGGGTGACGGTCTGCTCCTGCGCCAGGTAGTAGTTCTTCACGTACTGCTGGGTGATCGTCGAACCGGACTGCTTGCCCTTGCCGGTCGCGGTGTTCCAGCCGGCGCGCAGCATCGCCTTGGGGTCGACGGCGGACTCGGTGTAGAAGTCGCGGTCCTCGGCGGCCAGAACGGCGTGCTGGGCGTCCTTGGAGACCTGGGCGAGGGTCACGTTCTCCCGGTTGATGTCGCCGTCCCGGGCGATCTGGGAGCCGTCGGCGTAGAGGTAGACGTTGGCCTGCTTCATCGCGAGGGCGTTGGCGTTCGGGATCTTCACGAGCGAGTACCCGAGGAAGAACAGCCCGACCACCAGCAGCACGCCGATGACGAAGGTGCCGAGCACCATCCGCCACGTCGGAATGATCCGCCGCCACCCGGTCCGCTTGGGCCGCTTCCCCTTCTTCCCGCCACCGGCACCGGCACCGACAGCGGCACCGACAGCGGCACCGGCAGCGCCGGGTGTGACAGCGGCCGCGTCACCACCGACCCCGCCACCCGCAGCCCCGGCGGCGCCAGCCGCACCGCCCGCGACAGCGGCGGACGCGGCGGCGGCAGCGGCGGCGGACGCGGCGGCCTGCGGAGACGCGGTGACCCGCCCACCAGGAGGCGCCGACCCCGTCGAGGCGGGCTTCACCGGCGCCAGACGCTGGGTGGGGGAGTCGGTCACCGGGCGACGGGGGGAGGCGCCGGACGCCGGGGACTGGGCAGGGGTGCCAGGTGCCTGAGGCGAGGTGGCGTCGCCGGGCGTACCGGACGCGGCGCCCGCGGCAGCCCCGGGCCGTCCCGCCGCTCCGGGGCGAACAGCGTCTTCGGGGCGATCAACGTCTTCGGCGGGCACGGGTGCCAGGCGCTGGGTGGGGGAGTCGACCACCTTCGGCCGGGCTGACGCGTCCGGCGTCTGGGGCCGGGTGGGCGTACTGGCCTGCGGAGGCGTGTCCGCCCCGGTCTGCTCGCTTGCCTCGGACCGCTCGACCGCGTCGGCCCGCTCTGCGGTGTCTCCGTCGCGATCCGCCGCCTCGGCAGCACCGGTGGCGGGGGAACCCTCAGCCACCCCAGCCACCGAACTCCCAGCCGGGGAAGCCTCGGTGGTCCTGTCAGCCGCAGAACCTTCGCTGGTCCCGTCAGCCGCAGAACCTTCGCTGGTCCCGTCAGCCGCGGAACCCTCGGTCACCCCACCAGCCGCAGCGTCATCAACCGCGCCGGAGGTCACCGCACTCCCCGGCGGATCCGTCGGCTCTGGGGTGTTCGACCTTGCCGCCCCCGGCCGTTCGGTGCCCTGTGGTGGGTCACTCGGTGCCGAGGCCTGGTTCGGCTGCTGCGGCTCGTCGCTCATGTGTTGCACGGACTCCTGTTTCGCGTCGTACGTTCCCGTACGCCCTCGAACGCCTTCTGCGCCCCCTGTTGAAGACTCTCGCACCAAGCGTTCCGTTCCCGGACCACGGCACGCTTCCGGTCCGGAAAATGCGTGGCGTGTGTCACTGCCAGGGCAGTAGGCTCCTGCGCTTCGGTGCCGGGCGGGCTGAGGAGGGCAGTGGCGTGGGCTCGGGACGGTTGTACGTTGCCGTCACGGCGGGCGGATTCAGAAGGTACGCGACGTATCGGGCGGCCACTGCGGCGGGGGTGTTCACCAACACCGTTTTCGGCCTGATCCTGGTGTACACGTACCTCGCCCTGTGGGACGAGAAGCCACACCTAGGGGGGTACGACCAGGCACAGGCCGTCACCTATGTGTGGCTGGGACAGGCGATCTTCGCCGCGCTCGCGATCGGCGGCAGCGGCGTCGAGTCCGAGTTGATGGAGCGGATTCGCACGGGCGACATCGCGATCGACCTCTACCGGCCCGCCGATCTGCAACTGTGGTGGCTGGCCGCCGACTTGGGCCGCACGATGTTCCAGCTGCTGGGCCGGGGAGTGATCCCGTTCGTGTTCGGCGCGCTGCTCTTCCAGGTGGCGCTGCCCGACGACCCGGCGACTTGGGCCGCCTTCGTGGTGTCGCTCCTGCTGGCGACGGTGGTCAGTTTCGGCATCCGGTATCTCATCGCGCTGCTGACGTTCTGGTTCATGGACGGCACCGGCATGACCCACATGACCATGCTCGCCGGGTTCTTCTGCTCGGGCATGATGCTGCCGCTCAACGTGTTCCCGGGGGCGCTCGGTGACGTCGTACGGGCACTGCCGTGGTCGTCGCTGCTGCAGAAGCCGGCGGACCTGCTGCTGGGGCAGGCCGACCCGTGGGGCACCTTCGCCTTCCAGGGGGCGTGGGCGGTGGCGCTGCTGGCGGCGGGGCGGCTGGTGCAGTCGGTGGCGACACGGAGGGTGGTCGTTCAGGGTGGCTGAAGCAGCAGTGGCGAGGAGCGGCCGGCTGGTGGAGGGGCTGCGGGCCTACCGGCTGATCGGCGCGATGTGGATCCGCTCCACGATGGCCTACCGCGCGTCCTTCGCGATGACGACGTTCGCCAACTTCGCGGTGACCGCGCTCGACTTCGTCGCGATCCTGCTGATGTTCTCGCGGATCGACGCGCTCGGCGGCTGGCCACTGCCCGAAGTGGCCTTCCTGTACGGCCTGTCGAGCGTCGCCTTCGGTCTCGCGGACCTGGCGATCGGCTCGATGGAGCGGCTCGGACAGCGGGTGCGTGACGGCACCCTGGACACGCTGCTGGTGCGTCCGGCGCCGGTGCTGGCCCAGGTCGCCGCGGACCGTTTCGCGCTGCGCAGGCTCGGGCGGATCACGCAGGGCTCGCTGGTCCTCGGGTACGCGCTGGCCGCCGTCGACATCCACTGGACGCCGCTGCGGCTGCTGCTGATGCCGGTGGCCGTGGTGAGCGGCGCGGCGATCTTCTGCGCGGTGTTCGTGGCGGGCGCGGCCTTCCAGTTCGTGGCGCAGGACGCCTCCGAGGTGCAGAACGCGTTCACCTACGGCGGCGCGACGCTGCTGCAGTACCCGCCGACGGTGTTCGGACGGGAGCTGGTGCGCGGGGGTGACCTTCCTGCTGCCGCTGGCCTTCGTCACCTGGATCCCGGCCGCCTATGTGCTGGGGCGGCCGATCCCACTGGGTCTGCCGAGCTGGGTGGCGTTCGCGCCACCGCTGGTGGCGGGGGCGTGCTGCGGGCTCGCGGGGCTGGCGTGGCGGGCGGGACTCAGGTCGTACAGGAGTACGGGAAGTTGACGACTGGTAAGGGCTGTTGAGGACTGTGGACGATCACGTCAGCGAACATCACACCGATCACTTCATCGAACTCGACCGCGTCGAGAAGGTCTTCGACGTGCGCAAGAAGACCGGTTTCATGAAACGGGAGCGGCGCGAGGTCCGTGCCGTCGACTCGATCTCCTTCACCGTGGCGCGCGGTGAGATGGTCGGGTACATCGGGCCGAACGGTGCCGGGAAGTCGACGACGATCAAGATGCTGACCGGCATCCTCACCCCGAGTGGTGGCCGGCTGCGGGTCGCCGGCATCGACCCCTCCCGTGAGCGCACCCGCCTCGCCCACC
The DNA here is from genome assembly GCF_040630525.1 of Streptomyces sp. NPDC005799. Taxonomy (NCBI): domain Bacteria; kingdom Bacillati; phylum Actinomycetota; class Actinomycetes; order Kitasatosporales; family Streptomycetaceae; genus Streptomyces; species Streptomyces sp. NPDC005799. Next base: position 91,556 of record NZ_JBEXXQ010000008.1, on the reverse strand, counting down.
GCATCGGCGTGGTCTTCGGGCAGCGTACGACGCTGTGGTGGGACCTGCCCCTGATCGACTCGTACCGGCTGATGCACCGCATGTACCGCATCCCCGAAGCCCGTTACCGCGAGAACCTCGACCGCTGCGTCGAACTCCTCGAACTCGACGAGCTGTTGGACGTGCCGGTACGACAGCTGTCCCTGGGCCAGCGCATGCGCGGGGACATCGCGGCGGCGCTGCTGCACGACCCCGAGGTGCTCTACCTCGACGAGCCGACCATCGGACTCGACGTCATCTCCAAGGCCAAGGTGCGTGGTTTCCTGCGGGAGTTGAACGCCGAGCGCGGCACGACCGTCCTGCTGACCACCCACGATCTGCAGGACATCGAGCAGTTGTGCTCGCGCGTGATGGTCATCGACCACGGACGGCTCATGTACGACGGCCCGCTCACCGGCCTGCACGAGGTCGGTGAGAGCGAACGGACCCTGGTGGTGGACCTGGAACGGGAGCTGCCGCCGATCGAGATGGCGCCCGCGCGGGTGGTACGGGTGGAGGGGCCCCGGCAGTGGCTGGCGTTCCCGGCGTCCGAGTCGGCGGCGGCGCTGGTGGCGCGGGTCGCGGCGGAGTATCCGCTGGTCGACCTGTCGGTACGGGAACCGGACATCGAGGCGGTGATCGCCCGGATGTACGCGGGCGAGGCGTCCGGCGCGGCCGGGCAGGCGGTGTCGTAGTCTCCGGCCAGGGGAACGGGGCCGGGTAGGCGGTGTCGCAGTCTCCGGGCGGGGGAGCGCGGCCGGGCAGGCGGTGTCGTGGTCTCCGGCTGGGGGAGCGGGGGCGGGCAGGCGGTGTCGTAGCTTCCGGCCGGGGGAGCGGGGGCGGGCGCGGTCTCGTAGCCTCCCGCCGGGGAACGGGGCCGGGTAGGCGGTGTCGCAGTCTCCGGGCGGGGGAGCGCGGCCGGGCAGGCGGTCTCCTGGTCTCCCTCCGGGGAACGGGGCGGGTAAGCGGTCTCGTAGCCTCCCGCCGGGGGAACTCGTAGGCTGCTGCCATGACCGAAGACGCCGCAGTCCCGGAACTTCGCGCATCCGACGCCGACCGTGAACGAGTCGCCGAGGTCCTGCGGGACGCCCTCGCCGAGGGGCGTCTCGACATGGAGGAGTTCGAGGAGCGGCTGGAGGCCACGTACAAGGCGCGGACATACGGCGAACTGACGCCGATCACCCGCGACCTGCCGGTCGCCGGAGTCACCCCGCCCCCCTCCGTGTCGCTGACCAAGGAGCCGGAGCCGAGCGGGAGTTGGGCGGGCCGGATCGTCGGCGGCGAGGGGTCCTCGTCATGGGCCGTCGCCGTGCTGTCCGGGTTCGAGCGCAAGGGGCGCTGGACCGTGCCCCGGCAGTTCAACTGCTTCGCCCTCCTGGGCGGCGGCGAACTCGACCTGCGCGAGGCGAACTTCGCGGACCGCGAGGTCGAGATCAACTGCATCGCGATCATGGGCGGGATGAACGTCATCGTCCCGCCCGGTGTCGAGGTCGTCGTACGCGGCATCGGCATCATGGGCGGGTTCGACCACCGCGAGGAGGGCGTACCGGCCGAGCCCGGCGCCCCGCGCGTGATCATCACCGGGTTCGCCTTCTGGGGCGGCGTCGGCGTCGAGCGCAAACTGACCCGCGAGGAACGCCGCCGCCTCAAGGAGGAGCGCCGTCGGCAGAAGCTGGAGCGCAAGGCGGGGCGGCCCCTGGGCGAGGGGTACGACGACCATCGGCGGATGCTGGAGGAGCACCGCGAGTGGCGCCGCGACCTGCGTGACGAGCGCCGGGAACGGCACGAGGAGCGCCGCGAACGGCACCGGGAGCGCCAGGACCGCCGCCGTCACGACGACTGGTGAGCAGGCGCCGCGATGATCCGTGAGCGGTTCACAGCCGTGCCGACGGGGAGCCCTTCAGGGACGTGAGGTCGATCGCGTCCGCCATCCGCTCGTAGCCCCGGTCGCTGGGGTGCAGATGGTCGCCGGAGTCGTAGTCCGAGCGGAGCCTGCGCGGGTTGTACGGGTCCCGCAGGACCTTGTCGAAGTCGACCACCGTGTCGTACACCCGCCCCGAGCGGATCTCGGCGTTGATCTCCTCCCGCACCTCCTCGCGGGGCGCGCTGTAGCCGCGGTGGCCCTGGAAGGGCATCAGCGTCGCGCCGATGACCCTGATGCCGTGGGCGTGCGCCTCGCCGACCAGGGTGCGCAGACCGGCGACGACCTTGTCCGGGTCGGCGAGCCGGCGGTTGCGCAGGATGTCGTTGACGCCCAGGTCGATCACGACGACCTTGACGTTCGTCCGGGAGAGCACGTCCCGGGAGAACCGGTCGAGGCCGCTCTGGTTGTCGGCGGGACGGCCGCGCCCGCTCGCGAGGACCTGGTTGCCGCTGATGCCCTCGTTGACCACGCTGTAGCGCGGCACGTCATGGCCGGACCGCAGCGCCGTGCGCAGCCGGTGCGAAAGGACGTCCGGCCAGCGGTGGTTGGCGCCCGGTGTGGAGGTGACCCCGTCGGTCAGCGAGTCCCCGAAGGCGACCAGCGTGGCGTCGGCGTCGTTGCTGAGCACGTCCAGCGCGGTGAGGTAGCGCCAGTACGGCGTCTGCTCGGTGTAGGGGGCGCCGGACGTGTCCTCGGTGAGGTCGCCGTCCGCGACGTACGAGATCTGACGGGCGCGCGGATGGTAGGTGACCGGGCCGGACGCGGTGGGCGAGTACGTGGTGACCAGGATGTCGCCGCCCTGCGGGACGAGGATCCGCACCATGTCGCTGAGCACCTGGTGACCGGCCGGGATGACGACCGTCGTGTTGCCGCCGAACGTCAGCCGCCGCATGCTCTCCGCGCTCGCCGCCGCGCTGTCGGAGGCGACGGCCACGGCGATCGACGCGTGCGTGATGGTCAGCGCCGACTGGCCGTAGAGGTTGGACAGCGTGATACGGGCACTCGTACCGCCGACGCTCGCGTGGACGACGTTGCGGACCGAGCGGCCCGCCAGCCCCTCGGTCTCCGTGCCGGGCTCGGCGCCCGCCGGCGAGGCGGACCAGGCGCCGACCCAGACGCCGGTGGAGGCGGGGGCGGCGGGGTTGTGCGGGGCGCCGTTCTTGCCGAGAGCGGCGGTACCGATGCTTCCGTCGTCGGCGCCGGCACCGACGTATATGGCGGCCGAAAGGCCCACGATCAGAGCGACGATCGCGGAAAGCAGGGCATAACCATGACGCTTGGTCATGCGGTGCGTGTCTCCTCAGACAAATGGGAGCCCGAGGCTCCGAAGTGATCATCCCAATGATGACAGACGCCGGGAACTCTCCGTCCGTTCCGGGAGTCGGTCAGGAAGGGACAATGTGTGCAGGGGATCACGAACGGGTGGATGGATGGAACGTACGAAGCCGGGTGAAAAAGGGGTGGATGGCACAGTGGAGTCGATAGAGCCTGCGGACGGTGCTCGGTCGGTTCCCTCGGGCGGTCGGGCCGTCCCGGCCACGGCCGCCCGCGCCATGAACACCTTCACCGCCGCCGACGAGGAGCGGCAGCGCGGGGTGCGCCGGATGAAGCTCACGGCGACCGGGCTGCTGCTGTTCGTGGCCGTGGTGTACGTCCTCGCCAAGTGGGCGGAGAACTCCGGCGCCGGCGCGTGGGCCGCGTATGTCGCCGCCGCCTCCGAGGCCGGCATGGTGGGCGCGCTCGCCGACTGGTTCGCGGTCACGGCGCTGTTCCGCCACCCGCTGGGCCTGCCCATCCCGCACACCGCGATCATCCCGACGAAGAAGGACCAGCTGGGGGTGTCCCTGGGTGAGTTCGTCGGGGAGAACTTCCTCTCCGAGGACGTCGTACGCCAGCGGTTGCGCGCCGTCGGCATAGGTAGCCGGCTGGGCGCGTGGCTCGCCGACCCCGAGCACGCCGACCGGGTGACCGCGGAACTGTCGGCCGCGCTGCGGGGCGCCCTGACCGTGCTGCGGGACTCGGACGTCCAGGCGGTGGTCGGCGAGGCGATCACGCGGCGGGCCGACGCGCAGGAGATCGCGCCCGGGATCGGGAAGATGCTGGAGAAGGTCGTCGCGGACGGGGGGCACCGGCGGGTCGTCGACCTCGTCGTCACGCGGGCCCACGACTGGCTCGTCTGGCACGACACCGAGATCATGGACGCCGTGCAGGGTGGGGCGCCCGGGTGGACTCCGCGGTTCGTCGACAAGAAGGTCGGCGAGCGGGTCTACAAGGAGCTGCTGCGGTTCGTCACCGAGATGCGGGACATGCCGTCGCATCCGGCGCGTGGGGCACTGGACCGGTTCCTGTCCGACTTCGCCTCCGACCTGCAGTCCGACACGGACACGCGGGCGCGGGTCGAGCGGCTGAAGGGGGAGGTGCTGGGGCGGGGCGAGGTGCAGGACCTCATCGCCTCCGCGTGGACGGCCGTACGGTCGATGATCGTCGCCGCGGCCGAGGACGAGCGCAGTGAGCTGCGGTTGCGGGTGCGGGCGTCCCTGCTGTCGCTGGGGGCGCGGATGGCCGTGGATCCGAAGGTGCAGGGGAAGGTCGACGGGTGGGTGGAAGGGGCGGCGGTGTACGTCGTCAGCACCTACCGCAAGGAGATCACCTCGCTCATCACGGACACGGTGGCCGGGTGGGACGCCGAGCACACCACGCGGAAGATCGAGGCGCACATCGGGCGGGACCTGCAGTTCATCCGGATCAACGGCACGGTGGTGGGGTCGTTGGCGGGGTTGCTGATCTTCACGTTGTCCCGGGTGGTGGGGGCGTAGGGGGGTGTCGATCTTCGCGTTGTCCCGGGTGGTGGGGCGTAGCGGGACGCTGTGAAGCGGGCGTAAAGGTGCTGGCCCCGGGCACCCGATCCGGGTTCCTCTCGATGAAGAGGGAGCACTGAGGAGGGAGCCCATGACCACCGCGCAGGCCGAGACCGGCCGCACCGTGACCACCAACATCCCCGCCCGCCTCGACCGGCTGCCCTGGTCGCGCTGGCACTGGACGATCGTCATCGGTCTCGGGACCGTGTGGATCCTCGACGGCCTGGAGGTCACGGTCGTCGGCAACATCGCGAGCCGTCTGTCGGAGTCCGGGAGCGGGCTGCCGATCACCTCCGGTGAGATCACCGGCGTCGCCGCCGCGCTGTATGTGGCGGGTGCGTGTGTCGGTGCACTGTTCTGGGGGCGGCTGACGGACAAATGGGGCCGTAAGAAGCTCTTCATGATCACCCTGGCGGTGTACCTCGCGGCGACCGCGCTGACCGCGGTGTCGTTCTCCAGCTGGTGGTTCTTCACGTTCCGATTCCTGACCGGATTCGGTATCGGCGGTGAGTACGCGGCGATCAACTCCGCGATCGACGAGCTGATCCCGGCGAAGTTCCGCGGGCGGGTGGACCTGATCATCAACGGCAGCTTCTGGCTGGGCGCGGTCGGTGGGTCGCTGCTGTCGATCGTCGCGCTGAACACGGACTTCCTGCCGAAGGATGTGGGGTGGCGGCTGACGTTCGCGCTGGGTGCCGTGCTGGCTCTGGTGATCCTCCTGGTACGACGCCATGTTCCGGAGAGTCCGCGGTGGCTGCTGATCCATGGCAGGGACCGGGAGGCCGAGGAGATCGTCACCTCGATCGAGGAACGGGTCGAGGCGGAGAAGGGGCGGGCGCTGGAGCGTCCCGAGGGTGAGATCACGATCCACCAGCGGCGGAGTGTGTCGTTCGTGGAGATCGCGCGGACGCTGTTCGCCGACTACCGGCGGCGGTCCATCCTGGGATTCTCGCTGTTCATCGGGCAGGCGTTCCTGTACAACGCGATCACGTTCGGGTTCGGGGCGATCCTCACGACGTTCTTCGACGTCCCGACCGGGGACACGGGGTACTACTTCGCGGTCATCGCGGTGGGCAACTTCTGCGGGCCGCTGCTGCTGGGCAAGCTGTTCGACACCGTCGGGCGGCGGGTGATGATCTCCGGTACGTATCTGCTGTCGGGGCTGCTGCTGTTCGGTACGGCGTGGTTGTTCGACCGGGGGTCGTTGAACGCGACGACGATGACGGCGTGCTGGTGTGTGGTGCTGTTCTTCGCGTCGGCCGGGGCGTCGAGTGCGTACCTGACCGTGTCCGAGGTGTTCCCGATGGAGACGCGGGCGATGTCGATCGCGTTCTTCTACGCGCTGGGTACGGCGGCCGGTGGTATCAGCGGGCCGCTGCTGTTCGCGGACCTCACGGGGACGGGGAAGGTCGGCGACACGGTGCTGGCGTTCCAGATCGGCGCGGCGTTGATGTGCGCGGCGGGGCTGGTGGCGGCGTTCCTGGCGGTGCGGGCGGAGCGGCGGTCGCTGGAGGACATCGCGAAGCCGCTGACGGCGGCGGCGTCGGCGGTCTCCTCGCGGACGCGGTCCCCTCGGGAGCGGGAGCGGCCGGGGACGGCGACGGCGTAGGTGGTCGGCGTGGTTGCCATGCCTGCGGCGCAACCGCGGCTTCGGTGGGGGCGGGCGTAGCGCCTCGGGTTCGGTTGTGGGTCGGGGCCGGGGTGGGGGGGTGTCCGTCCTCGGACCGGCGGTGCCGTACGTCGGGGCTGTGCCCTGAGTTGACGCCGGTCACTGCGGGCGGACACCCCCCACCCCGTCCCCTTCCCGCCGTACGCGCCCGCGGGTCCGCGATACCTCGTTGTCCGCGGGCAGGCGTGCCGCCCGCCCCGCTACCCCCGCCGGTCCGCCACCGCCCACGACGCCAGGGCCACGGCACCCGCCACGCCGAACACCGCCGGCCACGCGCCCACCTTCTTCGCCAGCGGATGCGATCCCGCGAACCCGGCGACATACGCGGCCGTCAGCGCCCCGGCCGCCTTCCCGCCCGCCCGCTGCCGCCACTGCTGCGCCGCCGCGGCACCGGCGACGGCCAGGACGACCCCGCCCAGCTGCCGCTTCTTCGTCCAGCGGGCCACCCCGTACCCGCCGACCAGCCCGCCCGCCGCGACCACCGCGCTGGGAACCCCGGCCATGTCTGCCTCCTGCCGCTTTGACTCCCCCGAGGTTCTCGAGGCTAGCTCCCACCTGGGCGTCGCCTCGTACCTGAGTCTGGGCTTGTCAAGTTTCCTCCTTCGAGCTATATAAGAAGCCGTAGGGCATCGCACCTCAGCCCCGTGAGAGAGGAGTGACCCGTGATGCTCATGCGTACCGACCCGTTCCGCGAATTCGACCGCCTCGCGCAGCAGGTCCTCGGTTCCAACGCCCGCCCCGTCGCGATGGCGATGGACGCCTACCGGTCCGGTGACGACTTCGTCGTCCACTTCGACCTCCCCGGCGTCGACCCCGAGACGATCGAGCTGGACGTCGAGCGCAACGTCCTGAACGTCCGCGCCGAGCGCCGCAGCCCCGCCCCCGAGGGCGCCGAGCTGCTCGTCGCCGAACGGCCCACGGGCTCCTTCACCCGTCAGCTCTTCCTCGGCGACACCCTCGACACCGAACGCATCGACGCCTCGTACGAGGCCGGCGTGCTCACCCTGCGCATCCCCGTGGCCGAACAGGCCAAGCCGCGCCGCATCCAGATCTCGGGCGGCCGGGACCGCAAGGAAATCGGCAAGTAATCGGTTCAGCCGCCGCGTCCCGCAGGTCCGTGCCACGCCGGCCGTCTGCGGGACGCGGCACGACCCCGCGCGCACTGGAGGAGAAGCCCGCCCATGACCGTGACGACGGCGCCCAGCACGATCGAGGCTCCGCGGACCGACACCGGATGGAGCGAACTGATCGAGAAGGTACGGGATGTGGGCCAGTACCCGACCCGAGCGGAGGCGGAACGAGTCACCCGGATCGTCCTGTCGGCCCTCGGCGGCCACGTCGTCGGCGACGAGCGCGTCGACCTCGCCCGCGCCCTGCCCGAAGCGGCGGCCCGGCTGATCGCCGCCCAGATCCCGGCCACCCGCCCCCTGACCGCCCAGGAGTTCGTCGACTCGGTGGCGGCCCGCATCGAGGGCGCCACCCCGGCCACGGCCCGCTGGGACGTCAGCTCGGTCCTGTCGGTCCTGCAGAAGTTCGTCGGAGACGACCTGGTCGACCGCGTCCTGCGTCAACTTCCGCCGGGCTACGCCCTGTTGTTCGGCCGGGCCGAACTGGCCCGGAGTATGAGAGAGATGAGCCTGACCTGACCCACTCCATCGGCGTCGGCCGTCATCGACTGGTCGTCGTCCGTCGCAGATGGGAGTCGATCAGGTCGAACGTCGCCTCCGGCTGCTCGAGTTGGGGCAGGTGGCCGGCCTTGGGGACGATCTCCAGACGGGCGTCGGCGAAGGCGGCCGCGTAGGCGGCGCCGTACGCCGGGGTGACGATCCGGTCGCTCTCGCCCCAGACGAGGAGCGCGGGCTGCCGGACCCGGGCCAGGCGCCGCAGCAGCTTGGGGTCGTGCATGTAGGGGTCGCCGGCGAGGGCGCGCATGGTCGCCATGTTGGCCTGGCGGGTAGCGAGTTGGTCGGCGGGCAGCTGGGCCGGGTCGATGTAGTAGCGGTCCGGGTCGTGCCAGGAGAGGCCGGCGGCGGCACGGGGGTCGAGGGCGAAGTAGTCGGCGATCGGTTCGTCCTCGACGTACACACCGACCGCGTCGATCAGTACCAGTCCGGTGATACGGCGCGCGCTGTCCCGTACGGCCATCTCGGCGGCGATCCATCCGCCGAGGGAGGAACCGACGACCAGGACGTCCTCCAGTCCGCGGTCCTCCAGCAGGTGCAGGTAGAGGAGGGCGAGGTCGTCGACGCCGGTGCACCAGGCGGGGCGGGGGGTGCCGTCCCAGCCCGGGTGTACGGGGGTGAGGGTGTGGGCGGTCCCGGACAGGTGCCGGGCGATGGGGGCGACGGTCAGGGGGCCTCCGCCGCCGTGGAGGATCAGGACGGGGCGGGCGCCGGTTTCGAGGGCCGGGCCCGCCTCGGCGATGGTGAGGATCGCGGTGTCCGAGGTCAGGGCCGCTGAAGTCATGGTGTCTGAGGTCATGCCGACGAGTGTAACTAAGGATCCTTAATTAAGGAAGCTTAGTTTCTGGAGTAGGCTTGCCCCATGGACGCTGAGCTGCAACTCCTCGGCCGGGCGATCAAGCAGGCCCAGTACCGCCAACACCGCTCACTGGACAGTGCGTTGACGGCGGTCGGTACGACCCTGGCGCAATGGGACGCATTGCGCGCCGTCAGCCGTACGCCGGGTGCCTCGGCGCGTGAGCTGGCCGCGGCGACGTTCCAGACCGAGCAGGCCTTCGGGGGCCTGGTGGGGCGCCTGGCGTCCCAGGGCCTGGTCGACCGCCGCCCCGGCCACGGCCGCCGTATCGAGCATCACCTGACGGTGGAGGGGGAGCGGGTGCTCGCGGCCGGGCACGAGGTGGCGGACCGGGTGCTGGCGGAGTGCTTCGAAGGGCTGGGGAAGGGAGAGCGGGCCGAGCTGCTGGGACTGCTCCGGCGCCTGAACGGCTACGGGAACGAGCCGGCCGAAGGCTGACCGGGAGGCTTCACTTCTCCGGCAGGTGCTCGGCGAGCCGCTCGGTCGCCCAGTGGGCCCACTGCTCGGCGGTGCGGGAGCCCCGGATGCCGTACTCGAGGATGAGCCAGCCGCTGATCTGCGCCGGATCGCCGACCCAGTCGACGTTGTCGCGGATGGACTCCAGCGCGGTCAGGCGCTCCCGGTTGTGACGGGCGAACTCCTCCAGAAAGGCGGTGCCCTCCTCGCGGGTGAGGGTCCACAGGAAGAAGACGCGGAGCAGCGCCGCGCTGCGGAACGCCAGGTCCAGGCCCGGTTCGGTGAGCCACTGGCGCAGTTCAGCGCGCCCGGCCGCGGTGATGCCGTACTCCCGCCGGTTGCGCGCGCCCGTGCCGGTGACCTCGATCAGGCCGCTGTCGTTCAGCTTGCCCAGCTCGCCGTAGATCTGACTCTGCTGTGCGGGCCACACCATCGCCAGCGAGGTCTCGAACCGCTTGAGCAGGTCGTACCCGCTGGCCGGCTTCTCGGCGAGGAGCCCGAGGAGGGCGTGGCGCAGACTCATGCGGCTCACCCTAACAAGTTCTTCAATTCACCTGTCGGATCTGGACGTTCCAAGAGTGACATGTCACTCTCGTAATGTCTCTGCCCCCGGGAATCGCATCGCTACAGTGAGGTACCGCGCGGAGGATGTACCGGCGCAGAGCGGGCGGGTTGTGGAGCGGCGGAGGGGGGCGGGGGAGGTGGTGCATCGGGGGCGGTGGGGGAGGCAGGGTTAACCGCCACTCACCGGCCCTGTGCCTCCTGCTTCAGACGTGTTGCGAGGGCGACGCCTTCCTGGACAGCGATGTCGAAGTCGGGGTCCTGGTAGAGGCGGATTCTGCCCCGGTAGTCGACGATCACTGCGGCGACAGCGTTGAGGTCCGTCTCCTAGGATGCCTCCAGCGCGCGCTGGAGATCCGCTTCGTAGGACTCCCGATCGCCCGGGAAACCATGCCCCGACCGAAGGGCGGTTCGAAGATGGCCGATGGTCTCCAGCGGCAGCGCCGCAGGACCGGGTGTCGCCGCGTTTTGTGCGCTCCCGGTCTGCAGCGTGCTCCAGATCATGTCGGGAGCGTACGACTTCCCTTGCCGCGTGCACTGGGACCAGCCGATCACCTCGTCCTGTGTGGCTGCCGTGACGGTGGACAGTCGCTGCTGCCAGGGGATCGTGCTGGTCATCCGGCTGCTCCGATCGGTCGCTTCGATCTCTTCGGTTGCTCGGCGCCCACATCCGACTACGGGACCGGACAATCCAGTTCGGGTCTCGAACGGTTGGGAGAGCAGGTCACCACAGCCAAGGACAGAAACGACGGCCGTTCGAGGTAGAAGCCCAGGGCTACGTCGCCACCCCAAGCGAGCCGCTCGAAAGCGGAGTTGAGCGATGCGGCCACACGTCCGACATCGCGATGCTCCTCGAAGGCGAACCGGTGCATGTACTCGGCCAACCGTTCCCCGAGCCAGGCGACGGCTTCCTTGGGATGGTCCCAGGTACCGCGCACCAACGAACCCGGCTTGACGAGCCAATAGGCCGGCTCCAGCGGCGGGAGATCGATGGTCGTGAACCCGGCTGCCACCTCGCGGTAGCGCTGAACGAGCTCCGGCTTGCTGCCGACGCCGGGCGGCTCGGGATGCGGTGGACGCCGTAGCCCCTCCTCGTCGAAGCGCTCCTTCGGGCCCGCCCAGAGATACCCGTGATGGTGCACCAGTCACCCCTGTCCGGTGTCGAGGGTGTCGGGGGACCGGTCCCGGTGCCACGTGGGGAGCCGGGACCGGTTGGCAGGAGGCCGTCGCTCAGACGGACACCCCGAACCTCGCCGGATCGATGCCGGCCGCGTCCAACTCCTCCGTCGTGAACCGCAACGGCTCGGCATCCGGCCGCTTGCTGTCGCCCAGCATGCGTCCTCACCAATTCGGGCGAGGGTCACGCACCCTTCGGTGCAGGGGCCACCGCATGCCTTCACGAAGGCAACACCAGTGACGTCGAGTTCGTACAGCTAGCTTCCGTCCAGCATTGCTGTTCCTTTCTTTCGGGTGTAGCGGTCTTGAAGGACCGCTTGCTGTTCTGTGGGAGTTTCACGGAGGCCTTCAGCGCGCAGAGGGGCTGCCGCACTTCACGCAGCGCGGACAGTGGCAGGGAGGCCATTCTGAAGTGATCAGGGGTGGTAGGTCTTTGTCTCCAAAGACAGCCTTTTCAGGTCCCCAACTCTTCCCGGAGTCGCGAGAAACCCGCATCGTCATCAAGGGGCGACCGGTAAAAAGCTCACCGGTGGGTGACTCGCTGCACCTTCGAGATCCTTGCGATCCGGCCATTAACCCTCCCGGCTTTATGACGTGTCCATCATTCACCGTCGCGCCTGGAGAGTGGAACCATATTCCCGTCATGGACTAAAGATCACGGAAGGTACTTGCCCACTTGCGTAGCAAACTCCTTGCTTCTTCGTCGAAGCTGGCGTGTCGCTCGAAAAGTGAGAAGACGGCGAGGTGTTCCAAGACATCTCGCGAATCACAAAAAACCATACGGCCCGTGAAGTTCTCGACCGTGGCGAGACGGTTGTCGTATACCGTGAAAGTATTCATGGGTCCCCGTGCCACGACAGCCCCCAAGGGCACTATGCCGAGGCGCAGATTCGGCAGATGCGACAGTGACACCAGGCGGTCGATCTGTATCGCCATGGCCGAAGCCGGGGCGATTGCCCACCGTACCGCCTGCTCAGTAAGGAGGAATGTGAACGTTTTGGATGTCTCGTAGAGAACCGCCTGGCGTTCCAGTTTGCGAGCCACAGTTTTCGACGGGTCACCTGGCGTGTGAGTAAGGCTGGCACGAACGTACTCGGGAGTGGCCAGCAGCCCTGTGATCATCGAGGGCAGAAAGTACCGCAGCTCCTTGGCCTCGCGCTCCAAAGATGCCAATTCTGCCTGACGTTTCTCCATTCCGCGGCGCCAGGAAGAGCGCTTGTCCTGCCATTCGGTATTGGCGATGCGTGCGAGAGCAGATACCTCCGCCACTATGTCGGCTGGTGCATCAAGAGCCCGCAGGATTCGTTCGACGTCCACGAGCTTGGGCGTCTTCTTGCCGGTTTCGAACTTACTGATCTGGCTTTGGGACATGTTGCAACGCCGAGCGAGCCGGTCCCCGGTGAGGCCGGCTCGCTTACGCAATTCGCGGAGCGTCTGCGCCAGGTCGTTTTTGGACTGCCCCAGCTGCTCGGGCTCGAAAGTCACTCTACTGCTTTCACATATTCAGCGAACGGCACCGAGTGAGCTTGCGCAATGCGCTTCCACTCCAGGTGTGCGGTGATGTCACCGGTGAACAACTCTCGGTTGATTTGGGTCCCGTCGGGACGGTAGTTCAGATGCACGACCCGAGTCTCGTCGAACATCCACCAGTCGGTGCCGGACAGCGGGAGTCCGTAGTCCTCGTGCGTGACGTCCAGGATGCGGATGTCCTCACCGGCCGCTGTGTTTCCTGGAATTCCCCAAGAGAGTTGGTATCGCTGATAGTCCGTCAACGGAGTGCGTACGACCCGTACTCGCCCGATGGTGCGCCCTGACGCGACGTACCCACGCACGCGTTCATGCCACCGCGCATTGTGGTCGGCAGGCTTCGACTCACCGCGAAGGAAGCGGGCAACGTTCTCGGCTTCCCTCGGCATGGTGTAGATGGGTTGGGCTTCGAACCGCCATGCGTCATGCTCGTAGGCGTCGAAGATCCTCCGCCACTCGTCACCATCCAAGAGCACGTACGGCCTCCCTGAGTACCGACTCCGGAATCTCCACCAGCGCCTCGCCTTCCGGTGGCTGGAAGGCCTCGGACACCGCCCCTTGGACCACGATGGACCCGTCCGCTGTGCGGTACACGTTCGGGCAGTCGTCGTCGTCACAGTTGGATCCGTTGACAGTCCCGGTGAGCCGCGTCAGGTCCTCGCGTGCCATGGTGCCCCCTTGTCTGTTCCGCCCCGCTGGGCGAGCTTCCGACGACGCTACGGAGAGCGTCGTTACTCGTCCAGGCAGACTTTGAAATATTCCTCAGGTGGCATAAATGATCTTGTGGAGGGATCGTCAGTCGAGTCAGTTGAGGCCAATCCACGGCAGCCGCCGCGCGCTCATTCCCTACACCAGCACGACCTCCGTGTTCGCCATCTTTACGACCGTTTGCAGGACTGGTCACGATGGTCAGCACCCTGCGCCGTTGAACTCACGGACTGTCATGGGGAGGTCGGGTTGGGCACAGACCTGCGCCTGGGATGGCTGGACGAAGATCGTGCCGATGCAGGAAATGGACAGGACAGCGCTCGTAGGCGGCGCCGAGCGCGACCATCCGGATCGTCTTGACCCGGCCGCTGTCATGGTCGGCGATGATCAGGCGGACCCAGGCAGGCCACGCTTACGCAGGAAGCGCGGGAACTCGCTTCGCTCTCGCTGTCGCCCACCATCAGCAGCCGCAGGACCTAACGGCCGGCGGCCCTCCGTGATGCCCGTGACTCGAGATGCTGATGGCCCCTCACATACCTCTTCACGCGTGAGTACCATCTGCCCTCAGTGGAACGATCAACCTGCGGCCCGGGAGACCTGATGGCGAGGGTAAGCACGACCGATGATTTTGACGACCAGGACGGCGAGGAGAACGAACCCTCAGACGTATCCTCGGATGACGTCACACGTGCAGTCGTAACAGATACCGACTGGACAACTGAAACCATCCTGAGCCAGCTGCGACGGGGAAACATCTTGTTGAACCCTCGATTCCAGCGGCGGGACGCGTGGGATAAGCCTCGCAAAAGCAAGTTCATCGAATCCCTCATTCTCGGCCTGCCAATCCCTCAAATTGTGCTGGCAGAAGACAAAAGGCGGCGGGGGAAGTTTATCGTTCTGGATGGAAAGCAGCGACTCCTCGCGCTTCGACAGTTCGCCGCCGGATCATCTTTCGCCATATCAGAGGGTGAACAAGATTTCCAAGGCCTCAAACTGACCGGCCTTCAGGTGCGAGAAGATTTGCGCCTCAAGACTCTGGCCAAGATCGAAAATGATAGCGAACTCGTTGACGACCTGAACGCTTTCCTTAATGAAACAATCCGAACAGTCGTAGTGCGTCGCTGGCCGAACGAAGAGTTTTTGAACCTGGTCTTCCTTCGACTCAATACGGGAAGCGTTAAGCTCTCCCCTCAAGAGTTGCGCCAGGCCCTGCATCCTGGTGATTTCACCAACTACCTTGACGATGCGGCGACTGACAGTCTCTGGCTCAAAAAGGCTCTACGCAGCGAGAAGCCTGATTTTCGTATGCGTGACGTGGAAATACTGCTTCGATATTTCGCTTTCCGCTATCGCCTTCAGGACTATACGGGTAACCTCAAGACCTTCCTTGACAGCACAGTAAACCAGCTGAACGAGAAGTGGGGTGACGAAGAAGAAGAGATCCGGCAAGTTGGCAAGCAGTGCGATTCGTCCATTGAGTCCACATTCGCCATTTTCGGAGAGAACTCCTTCTATCGTTGGTCAAATGGAGACTATGAGGGGAGGTTCAACCGAGCTGTCTTCGACGTAATGACTTATTACTTTACAGATCCGAATGTGGCCGCAGCGTCTATCGAGCGGCGCGAGCAAGTGGAGGCTGCGTTCAAGGACCTGTGCGCGGAGAACGTGCAGTTCGTGGAGGCAATTCAGACCACTACAAAAACTCCACTCGCCACACAGCGGAGGCTCTCACTTTGGGGGCGGAGCCTGCAACTTGCTATCGAGCAACCCTTGCCGATTCCTCGTCTCGTAGACAATCGCATCTTTGTCTGAGGTGTGAAAATGGCATCCAAGCGTTACGGTTCCCTCTCGCGCCGAATATACGAGCTCCGCAGAAATTTACTTCCTCGAAACTTCGACCCTCTCGGCCTGTATTCTGATCGTATTTACGAAAGAACCCGAGGTTTTAGAGTTCTGGCGCATGCAGAGTTTGAATCATACATCGAAGACCGGTGTGTTGAAATAGTCCACAGGGCTCATGTCGAGTGGAAAGCGACCGGATCAATACGTCCATGCCTTCTCTCGCTTATCGCGCACCATGAAGACATTGCGCGATCCGGAAATTCTTCCCCGCAGAATGTGACGGCGCGACTGCTGGGGAGTATCCCAGAGTCGCTGTCTGATCTGTCTGACAGATCCAGTAAGTACCCTACTTTGTCGGGCAAAATAGAGACCGCGAAAAAGCGCTATACGACCTACGTGCGAGAGCGAAACCACGGAATAAAGGAAAGAAACCTGCTACTCCTCCTGCTTCCGCTGGGCGTGGAAAAGCTGGAGATAGATACCACATGGCTGAATACCACTGAAGGGTGGGCAACAGAGCGTGGTACCGTGGCCCACACATCGGCCAAAATGCAAGTGCAAGTAGATCCGCGATCTGAGCTTAATACGGTGAAGCAAGTGCTTAACGGTTTTCAGAAAGTGGACGGGATTCTGGAGAAAAAGTAGGTGGGCGCCGTGCAGGAATTGAGGTATTTCGCTCGGGTGGCATGACGACTGCGTCACGACTGCTGGCCGAGTACCGTGCCATAGTGGCGCCCCAGCGCTCTTGCAACTCTCCCTTTCGGAGTGCGGTAACAAAAGAATCCCACGCCTGTTTCTGGAGGGCGATGACGGGGCCCTCTGCACTCTTACTGTCACGTAGAAGGGCTCTGCCTTCCCCTTGTGCGCACTCCACACACTCAGTCCCGCTACCACCACTGTAGGAGGACTTGAACCAATGAACGTACGGCGACGCTTCCATCAAGACTCCTTGCTGATCCGCTCGATGAGTTCGGCTGAAGACTCGAAGTCGAGGGCTTGAGCGCTGAGGTACTCGAACGCCAACCTATATCGTTCGAGTTCCTGCGGCTTCTCCATGAAGAGACCGCCGCCGATGAGGTCCACGTACACCACGTCGAGTTCTCGGACCTGCCCGCGCAGTACGGCGAAACTGCCTACGGCTGCTGCGTGAGCACCGCGTTCGAACGGTAGGACTTGGACTGTGATGTGCGGCCGCTGGGAGACGGCAAGCAGGTGCTGCAACTGCTGTCGCATGACCTCTCGGCCGCCCACCAGCCGTCGGATGGCTGCCTCGTCGATCACGCACCAAATGTGTGGTGGCTCCTCTCGATTCAGCAACTCCTGGCGCTTCATCCGGATGTCCACCATGTGCTGGACTTCGCGTTCAGGACACTGCACCTCCGAGGCTCGGTGTACGGCTTCGGCGTACCCCCGGGTTTGAAGCAGGCCGGGAACGTACATGCAGGCATAGTGGTCCTCGCGTACGACTTCGTCCTCGAGCGTCAGCATGAGGTTCATGGACTCGGGGATAGAGTCGGCGAGGGAGCGCCACCACCCCTGGATCTTGGCTCCCTTGGCTAGTTCGACCAGTGCGGCGCGCTCCTCGTCCGTGGCGCCGTACTCGCGGCAGAGAGCGTCGACGGCCGGCCACTTCACCGTGCCTTCCTTTGTTTCGTAGCGGCTGAGTGTTGCCTTCGAGATGCCGACGCGTGCGCCCGCCTCCTCCAGGGTGAGCCCTGTCAACTCTCGTAGTCGACGTAGGTCTGCTCCTAGCTGGCGTCTGCGAGTGGTGGGTCCAACTGCCATGCCTACGGCCCTTCTTCTTGACAGGTAGATCGTCCTCGTTCCTCTGGATGGACTGCAAGGTGGTGCGCGCCGGGGCGCGTGGCGCGGTGGCACGCTCCTTCTCGCTCGATTTGAGAGTTCCATTTTGGAACTCTCACTGCAACCCTTGATTGTTGTGATGTCAGTGGGCGCACCGTCGGCGGGGCGAGCGAGGGAGTTGAGTACGTCATGGACTGCAACGGCTCACGAAGGGTGTGGGAACTAGCGTTTCTAGCTGAGGCGGAGGAGGTTGCCGTACTGCGGCGGACGCTGAGACTGCACCTGGGGCTTTGGGGGTTGAGGGAGCTCAGCGAAACCGCGGAACTCTGTGTCAGTGAGCTTGTCGCCAACGTCATCAAGCACGTGGGACCTGGCACCCTCACGACACTCGCGGTCCGAATGAGAGGCATCCGCCTGCGCATCGAAGTCCACGACCCAGATCCGTGCGCCATGCCGACTCTGGATGACGCGGACTCGGATGCCGAGACAGGGCGGGGCATGGCCCTTATCGACGCCATCACCGATCGATGGGGTGTCGATCTCACGGCCGGACACAAGGTGACATGGTGCGAACTGCTGACGAATGTCAGAACTACGGGCGGGCACACCCCAAGCCTTCGCATGGCGCGAGCCGCAGACGTGCTTGGGCTTTACACCAGCGGCTCGAATTCGCCTCCGGTGCTGGTGCTGAGTCGGCTGCGGAGGTCGGTGGCGGAGGAAGCGGCGATCAGCGTGATCGCCGATCTTCTGCACTGGCTCCGGGCGCACGGCTGGGACCCGGAAGAGGTACTCGACCGCGCCCAAGACCATTTCGAGGCTGACGCACGCTGACGGGCAGCTCGACTCAGTGGGTCAGCTCATCGTGATGGCCGAGTTCGTTCACACTCTGGCCGGGAGCCCGTGCCGCAGGTGCCCGGGCTGCTGCCATTGTCGGCGAGTCGCTGTGCGAAGGACACCCCCAGCGAGAGCGTTGGTGTAGTGCGGGTGCGCCGCAGGAGGTGGCTCCCGCACTGGGTGTAAGGCTGATAGCGCTGTTCGCTGTGAGGTTGTCGGCCCAGCGACTCTCAGAGGGGTAAAAGTCTTTCGCCCATCGCCAATCGGCGCGGCATGAGGTGCTCAGTCGTCAGTGAGCCAGGTCGGGGAAGGAGTCCTCAATAATTTTGAGAAGGTCCCGGGCCGAATCACGGTCAAGCTGAATGCTTTGGCTGATCTTGCCGTGGATCTGCCGGTCTGGGGATCCATAGGTGTCTAGCTGCAGGACGCGTCGACCATCCACAGTGAACGTTCGGTAACCACAAGTCACTGGCCCATGCAGCTTCTGTGAGTCAGAGGAAACCGACTGAAACTCTTCGATCAAAGCCATGGGCACACTTTTCCACGCCAGTTGAGGATAGCGCCAGCGAAAGTCTCACTTGTGATGGCATGGGCGAAACAGGCTCCTGGCTGGCGTGATGCGCACTCATGGAAGCAAGAGGTGCCCCTGTCAGCAACGCGCCACCGCCACGCGTGAGGAGCTGAGGATGGCGCTGGAACGTGGCGGAAGGATGCACCGATGAACGACGCAATGAGAGGGGTGCGGACCTTCGCGGGAAGACTCACTCCTGAACGGTGATCCGTACACCGACGCCCCGCCCGTCCACGAGAAGGCGGGGCGTCGGGGTGTGGGTCAGGCTCCGTGGCAGGTGTCGTACGGCTGGCCCGAGCCGCACCAGCATGCCGCCCCCCGCTGTGGCGGCCACTCCACCGCGCGGCCCCGGGCCGCCAGGGTTGTGGCGTATTGGGGGAGGAGGTCAGGGTCTGCCGGGGACGTGGCCTCTGAGGCTGCGAAGGCCTCGTAGGAAGGGACCGTGCCCGTCACGATGCCGAGGTTGGGGGTGCCTGAGGCGGCCAACTCCCTCAGGGACGCCTCTATCGTCGTCAGGTGCTCCTCGTGGGAGGAGTACTCCGTGGTCAGGGTCGGGTACGCGTCCAGGAGTTCCGCCAGTTCGCCCTTGGGCCAGTGCAGGACCGCCACCGGGAACGGGCGGGACAGGGCCTCGCGGTAGGTGCCCAGTTCCGCGCGCAGGCGGGAGATCTCCGCCTCCAGTTCCGCCGGGTTGTCCGAGCCGAGGGACCAGACGCGTTTGGGGTCGTGGAGTTCGTCCAGGGAGACCGAGGAGGAGTGGAGGGTGTCGGCCAGGCGGTCCCAGTCGTCGTGGGGGACGCCGAGCATGCGGCGGACCCGGTGGCGGCTGAACAACAGGGGGTGCGTGGAGTACGGGGGCTCCGGTACGTCGGTCAGGAGCAGGCGCGCTCCCTCCGTGAACGTCTCCTGGGCCGCCTCCAGCTCGTCGTGGGCCTCCAGGGCCTCCGCGACGATCACCCAGGGGGCCGGGTCGCGGGGGGCCGCCGCGCGGACGCCGGTGATGATGGCGCGGGCCTCGGCCTCGTGGCCGTACTCCCAGAGGTTGGAGGCCTTCAGGGCCCGTACCAGGTAGGGGTTCTCCAGACCGGTCTGGGAGGAGAGCAGGCTGTCGTAGAGCGCGGTCGCGGCGGGGCGGTCGCCGGCGAGTTCCAGGTGGGCCGCGGCCTGCAGGAGCAGGGCTTCGGCGTCCTCGGGGTACAGGCCGGCGGTCCGCTCCAGGCGTGCCGCTTCGGCGGTGTGGTCGACGTTCTCGGCAGGCGTGTCGGGGCGCATGGACGACACCGTACTGCCGATGGCCTACGGAGGCGGAGAGAGGCGGGGGAGGATGCGGTGAGATGTGCGCAGGTCGTCGGACCGCGAGGGGCGGTGCGAGGGCGGATCACTGCGTTCCGGTTCGGGGGGAGGGGCGGCTCTCCGCAGGCGTGGGGATGGGCGGCTCCCCGGTGGGCGGTGTCGTGCGTGCCGCGTACGTCATCACCGCGACCGCCGTCAGTACGATCGCCGCGCCCACGTACAGCGGGGCCCGGTAGCCGAGGCCCGCGCTGATGGCCAGGCCGCCGAGCCAGGCGCCCAGGGCGTTGCCGATGTTGGAGGCGGAGACGTTGGCGCTCGCGGCCAGGGGGACGCCGTGGGCCTGGTCGGTGACGCGGGTGATCATGCCTGGGACCGGGGCGAAGCCGAAGACGCCGAGGAGGAGGACCAGGGTGACGGCGGCCGGCTTGCTGTCCGCCAGGAGGCCGAAGGCCGTGAGGGTCGCGGTGAGGCCGGTCAGGCTGATGACGAGGGTGCGGTCGCGGTTGTGGTCGGCGCCGCGGCCGCCTGCCATGTTGCCGGCGACCAGTCCGGTGCCGTAGACCACGAGCAGCCAGGGGATGTCGGTGTCGGCGAAGCCGGTGACCTCGGTGAAGGTGTACGTGAGGTAGCTGAAGGCGCCGAACATGCCGCCGTAGCCGAGGGCCGTGGCGGTCAGGGTCAGCCAGACCTGGGTGGAGCGGAAGGCGCGGAGGTCCGTGCGGAGCCCTGTTCTGGTGGGCGGGACCGTGCCCGCCGAGGAAGGGACCAGGGCTGCTGTCGCGGTCAGGGCCACCACCCCGATCCCCGTGATCGCCCAGAACGTCGCACGCCAGCCCCAGCGTTCGCCGATCAGGGCGCCGAAGGGGACGCCGAGGACGTTCGCGACGGTCAGGCCGACGAACATCACCGCGACGGCGCGGGAGGCCCGCTCGGGCGGGACCATGCGGCGGGCCACCAGGGAGCCGATGCCGAAGAACGTGCCGTGGCAGAGGGCGGCCACCACGCGGCCCAGGAGCATCACCGGGTAGTTCGGGGCTACGGCGCTGAGCAGGTTGCCGGCGACGAACAGGGCCAGCAGGCCGATCAGGACCGCCTTGCGGTGCAGGCCGGCCGTGAGAGCGGTGAGCGCGATCGCGCCGACGGCCACCGCGAGGGCGTATCCGGAGATCAGCTGGCCCGCGGTGGCCTCGGACACCCGCAGGTCGCGGCCGACCTGGGGGAGCAGGCCGGCGATCACGAACTCGGTCAGGCCGATGCCGAAACCGCCGAGGGCGAGGGCGGCGAGACCAGGCCCGGGACGTGGCCGGGGACGTGGGCCGGGACGCGGTCCGGGGCCGGGCCCCGGACCGCGGTTCCCGTGGGGGGAAGTGGGGCTTCCCAGTCAGATCACCACCCCGTCTATCTGCAGGGTCTGTACCGCCTTCGCGGCGAAGGTGACGGCGACCGTCTTTCCGCTCAAGTAGGTGTCCGAGTACGACTTGTAGAGGTCGCCGCCCGTCGTCACCGTGTTCCAGCGCGGTACCAGACCGCCCGAACCGCCGCTGACGGTCGTGAAGTTGGAGAGGTTGAAGGTCAGGGTCTGGGACGAGGTGGAGGTGTTGAGGGCGACGATCACCAGGCGCCTGGCGGAGGAGTCGTAGGCCGCCACCGCGTTGCTCACGCCCGTGTCGAGGATCTTCATGCCCGGGCGGATGTGCCGGCTGAACTGGGCCATCGTGTAGTACTTCGTCTGCACCGCCCCCGCCTGCAGGGTGCTCTCGTCGTACGCGATCATCGCCCAGTTGGTGGACGGGTCCATGACCTGCCAGTAGACCCAGGCGGTGGGGTGCAGCCAGCGGAAGTCGTAGAGGAGGTTGAAGGCGAGCGTGTAGCCGGTGCCGTCGTTGTCGCCGGTCTCGGAGTTCCACAGGGCCTTGCCCGCCGTGGTGACGACGTCCGTGTAGAGCAGGTCGCGGCGGCCGCCGGAGCCCTGGTAGCCGTGGACGTTGACGCGGTCCACGTACCCCTTCGTGGTGGAGCTGAAGGAGCTCCAGGTGGTGCGGGCGAGGTCGTAACTCGTCTCGTCGGACGCGGAGATCTTGGTGCCCGTCAGACCCCGCTTGTCCAACTCGCTGCGCACGTACGGCAGTACGGCGGACTGGACGGTCGAGTCGATGTGGCAGCCCTCCTGGGTGCCGGTCGCCGTCCACCAGCTGGAGCTGGGCTCGTTGAAGGCCTCGACGGTCGCGAAGTTCACGCCCCAGTTGTTCTTGGCGTAGTGGGCGACCGCGGCGAGGTGGGAGGCGTGCTGGCGGTAGTTCCAGGACTGGAGGTTGTTGCCGCCGTCGGAGGCGCCGGAGGGGTTGTGGTTCAGACACATCCACCACATGGGGGAGTTGGCGAACAGCTCGGTGGTCGCGCCGCGGGCCACCGCCTTCGTCAGCATCGCGCGCTGGGTGGCGTCCGCGGTCCACTTCCACGCGGAGGAGGTGGGGTCCTCGTTGTTCCAGTCCTGCCAGTAGCCCTCGATCTGCTTGAAGGCGGGGATGTTGGCGGAGGCGACCATGGTCGTGCCGCCGACGCTGTTCCAACTGCTCGCGCCCAGGTTGTAGCGGGCGATGTTCAGGCCGAGGCCGGGAAGTGAAGTGCCGTTGTACGTCGTCGACTTGGTGGTGAAGAAGATGTCGGCGAAGTCGTCCCGGCCGCCGAAGACGTTCGCCCACCAGGCCAGCGAGGTGCCCCAGCCCTCCCACGTGCCGTACGACGTTCCGGGGCTGACGCTGATCGTGGCGTCCGCGCGTGCGGTGCCGGTCGCGAGGGCGCTGCCGAGGAGGGTGCCGCCGGCCGCGGCCAGCAGGGTTCTGCGTCTGATCATGGCTGCTACTCCGCTTCGCTCACGGGCCCGGGCGGACCGGTCCCTGAACCGGTCGGCGGGGCCCGGCGTGTGGCCTGTCCCGTTGGTGCCAGCACGAAGCATCGGGTGTGACGGGTGGGGTTGTCGAGAGCTGCGACAGCCCTTTCTAAAACCTATGTACGAAGTACCGAACAGTGCGTGTGGCTGGTGAGTTGGGAAGCGGCCCCTTATGGTGCGGGCGGCTCGGTGCGGGGCCTGGCCCGGAAGGCGGCGCGAGGAGGTCTGCGGATGCGCGTTCCCGTCGTGCAGCACAGCAGCCGGCGCCGCTCGGCCCGCCGCCGGCGCGCGCTGTGGAGCGGGGCCGAACTCCTTGTCACCGTCGGGGTGGTGCTGCTGCTCCTCGTCGTCCACCAGCTGTGGTGGACCAACCGGGAGGCCAGGCGGGGCGCCGAGCGGAAGGTGGAGGCGCTGGAGCGGGAGTGGGGGAAGGGCGGGGGAGGCGCGGAGGGTGGTGGCGGCGGGGCGGGTACGGCCCCGACGCCGGCGGTCCCGAAGTCGTACGGCGGCTCGGGCGGCGGGGGCGGTGGTGCGGGGCAACGGACCACCGCCGTACGGCAGTCGAGCCCCTCCTGGTCCCAGGCGTACGCCGTGCTGATCATCCCGCGCCTCGGCCTGCGCGTCCCCGTCGCCGAAGGTGTCGGCAAGCAGGCGGTCCTCAACAAGGGGTACGTCGGCCACTACCGCGGCACCGCTCAGCCGGGCCAGGCGGGCAACTTCGCCCTCGCCGGCCACCGCAACACCCACGGCGAGCCGTTCCGCTACCTCAACCACCTGCGGATCAGGGACCTGGTGGAGGTGGAGACGCGCGAGGCGACGTACACGTACTCGGTCGACAAGACCCTGCCGCAGACCTCGGCGCGGGACTCCGGGGTCATACGGCCGATTCCGCGCTCCGTCGTCAAGCCGGGGCACGGCTACGGCCAGCCCGGCTACTACATCACGCTGACGACGTGCACACCGGAGTTCACGTCCCGCTACCGGATGGTGGTGTGGGGGAAGCTGGTGTCGATGCGGCCGAGGGGCTGAGTCATGGACGGGCGGGGGGAGTTCAGCCGTGTCAGGCGCGCTCCCGCAGCGCCAGCACCGCCACCGCCGCCAGCAGCGCCATTCCCGCCGACACCACCAGGGCGACGTTCGCGCCGTGGCCCAGGCCGCCCGCGGAGGACGTGACGATGGCGATCGTGAGGGCGACGCCGGCGCAGGAGCCGATGTAGCGGAAGGTCTGCTGGGCGCCGGAGCCCATGGCCGCGCGGGCCGCAGGGACGGACTCGACGGAGAGCAGGGGCAGGGCGGCGTTGAGCAGGCCGCTGCCCACGCCCCCGAGGACGAGGCCCGGCAGAAGGCGGTGCCAGGTGCCGGAGTCGATGGCGCCGAGCATCGTCAGGACACCGGCGGCGTGCAGGGTGAAGCCGGCGGCGAGCTGGTGGCGGGGCGGCACGCGGCCGGCCAGGCGCTTGGCCTGGAGGGCGACCAGGAAGGACAGGCCGGACCAGAGCAGGAACAGCCAGGCCGTGTCCATGGGGGTCAGGCCGAGCACCTGCTGGAAGAGGACCGGGAAGAAGCTGAAGAGGCCGATCACCGCCAGGCCCGTGAACAGCCCGCCGGCCGAGGAGGCCAGGAAGCCGGGGCGGCGCAGCAGGGTCAGGTCGATCATCGGGGTCGCCGTGCGGAGTTCCACGAGGGCGAACAGGCCCAGCAGGACGACGGTCGCCAGGAACAGCAGGCCGACCTCGGGGCGCAGCCAGCCGTCGCGGCCCAGCGTCAGCGCCGCCACCAGGGAGACCAGCGCCAGGCCGAAGGTCAGCGCGCCCACGATGTCGGGGCGTCCGCCCCTCGGGGAGCGGGACTCCGACAGCGTACGGACGCTCAGCGCCGTGACCAGCAAAATCGCGGCGCCCAGCACGCCGTACGCGAACCGCCAGCTCGGCAGGGAGCCCGCGAGCAGGGGGCCCGCAGCGATGCCGCCGCTGACGAAGGCGCCCCACACGCCGGTCGCGTGCAAGCGGCCGCGGGGGGTCGGGAAGGCGTGCACCAGGAGGCCGAGGCTGCTCGCCAGGATCGCCGCGCTCGCCGCGCCCTGGGCGACGCGGGCCAGGGTGAAGAGCCAGGTGGAGGAGGCCAGGGCGCCCAGGGCCGTGGTGATGCCGAGGGTGAGGGTGCCGAGGAGGAAGATCCGGCGGCGGCCGTAGTCGTCGGCGAGGCTGCCGGCCACCAGGAGGAGGGCGGCGAGGCCGAGCGGGGTGCCGTTGATGAGCCAGGCCTGCGCGGAGAGCGGGGTGTGGAGGGCGGCGGCGGTGTCGGGGAGCGTGACGATCGGCGCCGTGTACGTCATCAGCGTCACGGCGGTCGCCGCGCTGGTCAGGGCGAGGGTGGCGCGGGGATGAGGGGGCGCCTCAAGGTGGGGTGCGGCTGGGTGGGAGGCGGTTTGGTGGGGTGCGGGGCCGGCGTGCGGGGTCTCGGGGGGAGTGAGGGTTCGTTCATTGAACCTAGTCATGTGAGTCACCGTAACACCGTAGGTTCGGTCATTGAACCAACCCCGCGAAAAATGGTTACAGTGGACGGCATGGCACTGGGCAAGGACTACGCGACACAGGAGTGCTCCATCGCCCGCGCGCTGGAGGTCATCGGCGAGCGGTGGACGCTGCTGGTGATCCGCGACGCGCTCTACGGCGTCCGGCGCTACAACGACTTCCTCGTCCACCTCGGCATCCCGCGCGCGGTCCTCGCCGCCCGCCTTCAGACGCTGACCGCGGAGGGGATCCTCGAGAAGCGCCGCTACCAGGAGTCGCCGCCGCGCGACGAGTACGTCATCACCGAGCGCGGCATCGCCCTGTGGCCGGCCCTCCGCTCGCTCGGCATCTGGGGCCGCGAGCACTTCCACGAGCCCCGGATGCGCTACTTCCGGCACGCCGACTGCGGCACCGAACTCGGGCCGTACGGCGAATGTCCCGCGTGCGGAACTCCCGTACCGGTCGCCGACGTTCTCATGGTGCCGGGACCCGGTCTCAGTCCGGACCCGGCCGATCCGGTCAGTAAGGCGCTGCTCAAGCCGAAGCGTCTGCTGGAGCCGGTGGAGACCACGAGCGCCTAGGGGGAGGGGCATGATCCGCGACCGAGTGGTCCGGGACCGAGTGGTCCGGGACCGACTGTTCGGGGGCCGAGTGGTCCGCGATCGCGTCTCCGCGCGCCCCCTCGCCGTGCTCCTCCTGCTGCTCCTCCAGCTCGCGCTCCTCGACGCCGGCATCCTCACCGCCACCGTCGCCCTCGCCGCCACCGCGGCCGTGGTGCCGCTGGCGGCCGCACTGTACGTCGTCACCAGTACGGCATGGAGCGCTGTGGAGCGGGCCGTGCTGTACCGGTGACGGGGCTACGGTCCAGTACGTGAACCGGGTATTGCCTACCGGACGCCGAGCTTGGAGGATCGACCAGTCCTCCGATGGCTGCACCCATCGGGTGGGCGCCCGCGATCGAGGGAGACTGTGACCATGAAGCTGCTGCGAGTCGGTACGGCGGGAGCGGAGACGCCCGCACTGCTCGATGCCGAGGGGGTGCTGCGGGACCTGTCGGGTCTCGTGCCCGACATCGACGGGACGGTGCTCGCCGACGACGCGGCACTCGCGCGGATTCGCTCCGCGGGTGACGCCGGTGAACTGCCCGTTCTCGACGCGGCGGGGCTGCGGGTCGGTCCGCCGCTCGGGCGGATCGGCAAGATCGTGTGCATCGGGCTCAACTACCACGACCACGCGCGCGAGACCGGGGCCGAGCCGCCCGCCGAGCCCGTCATCTTCTTCAAGGCCGCGGACACGGTGGTCGGACCGAACGACACGGTGCTGGTTCCCCGGGGCTCGGTGAAGACCGACTGGGAGGTCGAACTGGC
Organism: Streptomyces sp. NPDC005799; assembly: GCF_040630525.1. Classification (NCBI taxonomy): domain Bacteria; kingdom Bacillati; phylum Actinomycetota; class Actinomycetes; order Kitasatosporales; family Streptomycetaceae; genus Streptomyces; species Streptomyces sp. NPDC005799. The sequence continues at coordinate 65,008 of NZ_JBEXXQ010000008.1, read as the reverse complement.
GGTCGTCATCGGACGTACGGCCCGCTACCTGGAGTCTGCGGAGGAGGGGCTCGCGCATGTCGCCGGGTACGCCGTCGCGCACGACGTGTCCGAGCGGGAGTTCCAGATCGAGCGGGGCGGGACCTGGGACAAGGGGAAGAACTGCGAGACGTTCAACCCGCTGGGGCCGTGGCTGGTGACAGCGGACGAGGTGCCGGATCCGCAGGCGCTGTCGTTGAAGCTGTGGGTCAACGGGGAGTTGAAGCAGGACGGGACGACGGCGGAGCAGATCTTTCCCGTGGGGGAAGTCGTGCGGTACGTCAGTCAGTTCATGACGCTGTATCCCGGGGACGTCATCAATACCGGTACGCCGGCGGGGGTGGCGTTGGGGCAGCCCGAGCCCAAGCCGTTCTTGCGGGCCGGGGATGTGGTTGAGCTGGAGATCTCGGGGCTCGGGCGGCAGCGGCAGGAGTTCAAGGACGCGTAGACGCTCCGCTGGGAGGGCCGGGGAACTGCGGCGATTCGTCGACTGCGGGCCGTCTTTGGCTGATCGCGCCCCGCGGCGGTCCCGCAAATCGACACAGCCCCGCGCCCCTGACGGCTAGGCCAGCAGAGATGCCAGGCGGCGCCAGGCCTCTCGTGGGAGGTGGTCGCGGGCGCCGCCGTCGACCACCTGGAGGGCCACGTGGTCGGCGCCCGCTGCGAAGAAGGCGTTGATGCGGGCGCTGATGGTGGATTCGTCGCCCCAGGCGAAGACCGCGTCGACCAGGCGGTCGCTGCCGCCGTTGGCCAGGTCCTCCTCCGTGAAGCCGTGGCGGAGGAAATTGTTGGTGTAGTTGGGGAGGGCCAGGTACATGGCCAGGTAGTCGCGGGACACCGCGCGGGCCCGGGCCGGGTCCGTTTCCAGGACCACCTTCAACTCCGGGGCCAGCAGCGGGGATTCGCCCAGGATCTCGCGGGCGTACGCCGTGTGTTCGGGGGTGACCAGATACGGGATCGAGCCCGCCGCGCGGTCGCGGGCCAGCTCCAGGCTGCGCGGTCCCAGGGCGGCCAGCAGACGGCGGTCGGCGGGGACGCCCGCCTCGTCGAGGGCGTCGAGGTAGGCGACCAGCGCGGAGTACGGGCGGCGGTACTGGTCCGCGAGCTTGGCGTGGCTCACGCCCAGGCCCAGGACGAAGCGGCCGGGGTGGGACGACTCCAGGCCGGCGTAGCCCGCCGCGCTCTCCGCCGCCTCGTACTGCCAGATGGACTGGATGCTGGTGCCGACGGTGAGCGTCGAGGTCGCCTCGAGAAGGGGTGCGGCGTGCCGGGGCGCGCTGCTGCCGCCGAGCCAGACGGCGCCGTAGCCGAGTTGCTCCAACTCGGCGGCGGCTTCCGCGAGTTCGCCGCGGCGGGACGGGTCCTCCGAGCGCAGGGCGGCGCTCCAGACGCCGTAGCGGCCGACGGATTCCTTCAGGGTGTCACTCACGGGTTCCCTTCCCTCCGGTCGGTGGCGCGTACAACCGCGTACAACGATGCCAACCGAAGGAGGGCCGGGGATCTTCCCCGTGTGAGCGTCAGCGCTTGAGGAACTCCTCCAGCGCCTCCACCACCAGCCGGTGATCCTGCAGCTGCGGCAGTCCGCTCACCGTCACCGCGCCGATCACGCCGACGCCCTCGACGGTGATCGGGAAGGAGCCGCCGTGGGCCGCGTACTCGTCCGGGTCGAGGCGGGCGGAGTCCTCGAAGGTCGTGCCCTTGGCGCGGAAACGGGCGCCGACCAGGTAGGACGCGGAACCATAGCGTTCGACGACCCGGCGCTTGCGGGCGATCCAGGCGTCGTTGTCGGGGGTGGAGCCGGGCAGGGCGGCGTGGAAGAGCTGCTGGCCGGCGCGGTGGATGTCGATGGCGACCGGGGCCTGGCGTTCCCGGGCCAGTTCGACGAGCAGGGAACCCAGGGTCCACGCGTCCTCGTGGGTGAACTGCCGGAAGACCAGGCGCCGTTCCTGCGCCTCCAGTTCCTCCAGCGGCGGGGTGAGCTCCGGGTGGAACTTCGGGGTCAGCTCGGTGTTGTGCGTCACAGCTTCACCACCACTCCGTCGCGGGCCGAACGGCGGGCCGCCTCGAGCACGTCGAGCGCGGCGGCCGCCTCCGCGGCGGTCACCGGATTGGCGCCGTCGCCGTCGAGGGCCCTGTTCACGGCCGCATAGTACGCGGGGTAGTCCCCCGGGAGGGTCGGTACGGGAGTGCCGCCGCCGGTCGCTGGGGACTCCCCGGAGCCGACCCGGCCCCACGCCGACTCGGGCTCCCGCCCCCAGTCCGGGCCCGGGCGCTCGCCCTCGCGCAGGGCGGCCTCCTGGGGGTCGAGGCCGTACTTGACGTACCCCGCCTTGGAGCCCAGCACCCGGAAGCGCGGGCCGAGTTGGGCGGTGGTGGCGGAGACGTAGAGGTGGGAGCGGACGCCGCCGGCGTGGGTGAGGGCGATGAAGGTGTCGTCGTCGGCCTCGGCACCGGGGCGGCGGACGTCCGACTCGGCGTACACGGCGGTGACGGGGCCGAAGAGGGTCAGGGCCTGGTCGACGACATGGCTGCCGAGGTCGTACAGCAGACCTCCGATCTCCGCGGGGTCGCCGGACTCCCGCCAGCCGCCCTTGAGCTGTGGCCGCCACCGCTCGAACCGGGACTCGAACCGCCACACGTCCCCCAACTCGCCCTCGTCGAGGAGCTGTCGGAGGGTGAGGAAGTCGTTGTCCCAGCGGCGGTTCTGGAAGACGGAGAGAAGGAGCCCGCGGTCCTCGGCGAGGGCGGCGAGCTCGCGGGCCTCGGCGGCGGTGCCGGCGATCGGCTTGTCGACGACGACCGGGAGGCCGGCCTTGAGCGCGGTGGCCGCCAGCGTCACGTGCGTCTTGTTCGGCGAGGCGATGACGATCAGGTCCAGCTCGGCGGACCGCGCGAACAGCTCGTCGGGGGAGGCCGCGAGGCGCACGTCCGGGAACTCGGCGCGGGCCTGCTCCTGCCGCTCCGGGTTGGAGGTGACCACCGTGTCGAGGACGAGGCCCTCGGTGGCGGCGATCAGCGGGGCGTGGAAGACGGAGCCCGCGAGCCCGTAGCCGACGAGGCCGACGCGGCGGGGAGAGGCAGTCGTACCAGTCATGCCCTCCACTTTCGCAACGCTGTTGCCAAAGCGCAAGTGGCGACGACAATGGAGGCGTGAACCTGAATGGAGGGGTGAACCTTCTCGCCCTGCGCAGCCACAACGCCGCCCTCGTCCTCGACCTGCTGCGCACCGCCGACGCGGACGGCATCAGCCGGCTCGAGCTCGCCGAGCGGACGGGACTCACCCCGCAGGCCGTCAGCAAGATCACCGCGCGGCTGCGGGCCGACGGTCTGGTGGCCGAGGCGGGGTACCGCGCCTCGACGGGCGGCAAGCCGCGGACGGTGCTGCGGCTGGTGCCGGAGGCCGGGCACGCGGTCGGGGTGCATCTGGACCGGGACGAGCTGCGGTCGGTGCTGGTCGACCTGACGGGGACCGTGGTGGGGGAGCGGCGGGCCGCGCTGGACTTCGGGGCGGGGGCGGGGGCGGAGGCGGTGGTGCGGACGGTGGCCCGGGAGGTGGAGGCGTTGACGGGGGTACCTTCCCCCGGTCTCCCGCCCCGCTCCCTCCTCGGCGTGGGTGTCGCCCTCCCCGGACCCCTCGATCACACCCGTGGGGTGCTGCACCGGGTCACCGGCTTCCCGGAATGGGACGGCTTCCCCCTGCGGGACGCGCTCGCGGGGCGGCTCGGGACGCCGGTCGTCGTCGACAAGGACACCAATGCCGCCGCGCTGGGGCTCGCCGTCGCCGGGGAGCGCGGATCGTTCGCGTATCTGCATCTGAGTACGGGGCTCGGGGCCGGGCTGGTGATCGGCGGCACCGTCCACCGCGGTGCCCGTACCGGCGCCGGGGAGTTCGGGCACCAGGTGGTCCGGCTCGACGGACCCCGGTGCGGCTGCGGCAACCGGGGCTGTGTCGAGGTGCTGTGTCTCGACGCCGTGGCCCGCGATGACCTCGCCGAGGCGGCCCGGGTGCTCGGCGTCGGGGCCGGCAACCTGGTCGCGCTGCTCGACGTGGACGTCGTCCTGCTGGGCGGCCGTACCGTCGCCGCCGCCCCCGAGGCCTTCGTACGGGGCGTCGCCGCCGTCCTCCAGGAGCGGGCCCGGCGCGGCGGCGAGGAGCCGGTGCCGGTGCGGCTCGCCTCCGGCGAGGTGGCCGAGGGCGCGGCACAGCTGCTGCTGGCGCCGCTGTTCGGGCGGGCGGACGGCTGAGCCGGCGCCGCCGGCGCCCCTCTCGGCCGATCGAGGGGATCGGGAGCGCCGTACGGAGCGGCACACCGAAACCGCCGCCCGCACCCGGCATGGTCATGTGTTCATGCGACTGCACACGCCCCTGTCCCCCTGCCTACTAGCAGCCGCCCTCCTCCTCCCCGCGGCGACCCCCGCGTCCGCCGCCCCCGTCCCGAGCTGCTCCGAGGGCGGCCGCTTCCCCCTCACCTCCCGGATCCGCGGCGGCCCCGACACCTACGAGGCCGGCGGCGGTTACGGCACCTGGTACCTGGACCTGACCAACACCACCAGCCGGACCTGCGCGGCCATCCACCCCGTCGTCGTGCTCGTCGACGACAAGCGGGCCCTGAAGCCGGACCAGCCCCGCCTGGACTTCTACGACACCCACGACGACGGCCACCCGCACCCCGTCCGTTTCGTGCGGACCGACGAGGACGAACTCGTCGGCGCCTTCGACGACGGCCTCCCCGGCTTCACCGTCGGCCCTCGCCGGACCGTCAGCGTCAAGGTCCGTCTCGCCCTCGCCCCCGACACCGCCCCGAACGACGTCACGGTCAACGCGGCCGTCGTCCAGCGGCACGAGGACGACGGCGACTGGGTCGGCCAGTCCGGCGACTACCGCTTCCGCGTCGAGGAGGGCGCCCCGGACGCCACCACCCCCGGCCCGTCCAGCCCCTCCGCCTCGCCGGGCCCCCTCCCGGATCTGCCCTTCGCCGACGAACTCGCCCGCACCGGCCTCGGCACCCCCGGTGCCGTCCTCGCCGCCGTCACCGCCGTCCTCCTCGTCACCGGTGGCGGGCTGCTGCTGGCCCGCAGGCCCGGAAGGCGCCGCTGAGACGGCCGTTCCCCAAGATCTGGCCAGTGTCTAGGCTGGGGAGCCCAGGCAGCACCGCGCACGGGCGTACGGCAGGAGAACGCGCACATGGCAGAACGCAGGCCCATCGAGTCGTGGCTCACCGACATGGACGGTGTGCTCATCCACGAGGGCGTACCGATCCCCGGTGCCGACGCCTTCCTGAAGAAGCTGCGTGAGTCCGGCCGGCCCTTCCTGGTGCTGACCAACAACTCCATCTACACCCCACGCGACCTGCACGCCCGCCTGCGGCGCATGGGCCTGGACGTGCCGGTCGAGTCCATCTGGACCTCGGCCCTGGCCACCGCCCAGTTCCTGGACGACCAGCGGCCGGGCGGCTCGGCGTACGTCATCGGCGAGGCGGGCCTGACCACCGCCCTGCACGACATCGGGTACATCCTGACCGACCACGAGCCCGACTACGTGGTCCTCGGCGAGACCCGCACGTACTCCTTCGAGGCCATGACCAAGGCCGTACGGCTCATCCAGGACGGCGCCCGCTTCATCGCCACCAACCCCGACGAGACCGGCCCCTCCACCGAGGGGCCGCTGCCCGCCACGGGCGCCGTCGCCGCCCTGATCACCAAGGCGACCGGCAAGAAGCCGTACTTCGCGGGCAAGCCCAACCCGCTGATGATGCGCACCGGGCTCAACGCGATCGGCGCCCACTCCGAGACCAGCGCGATGATCGGCGACCGCATGGACACCGATGTGCTGGCCGGCATGGAGGCCGGGATGCAGACGTTCCTGGTGCTCACCGGGCTGACCCGGCCGGAGCAGATCGAGGACTTCCCCTACCGGCCGTCCAAGGTCGTGGACTCGATCGCGGATCTCGTCGACCGCGTCTGAAACCCGTCACCACCCGTTCGGAGCAGCACGGGCCCCGCTGCGGATGCGGGGCCCCGCCGCACGGGGGAGTCTCCAGATGTCTGGAGGTTCACGATGGGTTCAGCAAGAATCACTTTCTGTGCGGCAGCGGTGGCGGCGGCGGTCGTCTCCTTCACCCCGGCGGCCCACGCGCAGGACGGGGGCTGGTCGGTCACCCCGGCCTCCCCGGCGCCCGGCAGCGATGTCGCCCTGCGGGTCGGCGACTGCGCCGAGAAGACCGCCACGGTGGTCTCCGCCGCCTTCGTCGCGGACGCCCGGCTGGCCGTCACCAACGGCGCGCTCGTCGGCGAGACCCGCATCCGCTCGTCCCTCACCGTCGGCACCTACGACGTGACGATCACCTGTGGCACCTCCGAGCGCAAGGGCACGATCACCGTCGCCCAGGGCACGGGCCGGCCGGCGACTCCCACGTCCCCCTCTTCGCCGGTCGCCCCCGTGCCCGCCGGCGGTGGCGGCACCGCCCACCTCGCCGCCACCGACGCGCACGCGGCCGGGCCCGGTACCGCCCACGCGGTGACCGGCCTGGTGCTGGCCGGGGCCGCCGCTGCCGCCGTCGCCGTGCTCAGCGGGCGCCGGAGACGCGGAACGGGCTGACCATGTCCGAACACGAGCGGTCCTCCGGCTCGGGCCGGCTGCTGACGGGCGTGGCCTGGGCGGTCCTGCTGCTCGGGCTGTGGCTGTGGGGGCGGGGCGTCACCGACCTGCGGCAGGGCATATCCGCGCCGGCCACCGGGGACATGGCGGCGGTCGGACGCCCGCCGGACGCGGAACTCCCGCCCGCGGTACGCCCCTTGGGCGACGCGCTGCCGCAGCGGCTGGACATTCCCGACCTGCGGGTGCAGGCGCCGGTGGTGGCGCGGGGCCTGGACGCGAAGGGGGCGGTCGATCCGCCGCCCTTCGACCAGGCGGGCGTGGTCGGGTGGTACGCGGCCGGGGCCAGGCCCGGGGCGGCCGGCACGGCGCTGATGGTCGGGCACGTCGACACCGAGACCCGGCCCGCCGTCTTCTACCGGCTCAGCGTGCTGAAGCCCGGCGAGACGATCCGGGTGGTCCGGGACGACGGCAAGGTCGCCGAGTTCACCGTCGACGACGTGCGGGTCATCGCCCGCGACGGCTTCGACGCCCAGCAGGCATACGGGCAGCGGCAGTCGGGGCGGGCCGAGCTGCGGCTGATCACCTGCGGCGGCAGCTTCGACCGGGCTCGCGGCAGCTACACGGCGAACGTGGTGGTGTCGGCGTACCTGACGGGCAGCGGTCTGTAGAACGGGCGAGCGGCGGCTCGAACTCCAGGACAACCCTTGGCGTCCCTGGGGTGTCTGAAGGGTGGCGGGACGAGAGTCGTCCCGTGGGGAGGGACACGGATGACCAACCGTCAGCGCAAGGCGGCGGCGGTGCTGGCCGCCTTCGCGGCCGCCGTCGCCGCATGGCTGCCCGCCACGTCCGCGCAGGCCGCGGACGGACCGGTGGTGCACATCTCCGTATGGAACGACGACATCGGGATTCCCATCCCGGCCGAGGACCCTCCGCAGATCAGCTGGGGTCTTTACAACGACGGTCCCGGCGCCGCGAAGGACGTCACCATCAAAGCGGACTTCAGCAAGGTCAAGGACTGGGTCACGGCCGACGGGCAGTCGGTGGACACCTACACCTGGTCCCCGATCGCCGACGTCAAGGAGGGCAGCAACGCGGGCTACATCGTGGACCTGAGAGCGAAGCCGGGCACCCCGCTCGGCACCAAGGGCACGGTGACCCTGAGCGGCACGTCGTCGAACGGAACCGTGGTCTCCACCGACGTGCAAGTGACCGCGGGCAACGTGGAGTTGTCGGTCAACGAGCTGACCGACCGGAAGGGCGACAAGCCCGGCTCCACGATCGAGAACCCGGTCACCATCAGCAACACCGGCTCCCTGCCCGCCCACGGCGCCCAGCTGCAGATGCGCACCACCCCCGGCCTCTCCTACGCGGACCGCTACTCCAACTGCGTCTACTCCACGGTCAAGGACCCCGACTACCAGGCGACCCAACAGGCGCTGTGCACCTTCGACACGGTGCTCGAGCCGGGCAAGCGCTACCGGCTCCAGCAGCCGGTCAAGCTGGACGTCGGCAGCCAGGCGCTGTTCGAGTACTTCCAGGACGACGTCCTGGCCTCGCCCGGTGACGCCACCGCGGGGCCGTCGGGCGACAACAAGCTCTCCCTGGTCGAGGACGGCACGGCGACCTCCGGCGGACAGAGGACCGGCCGTCAGGTGATCACCGTCGACAACACCGCCGACATGGTGGCCGGCGGCGACAAGGCCAAGGGCGCGCCGGGCGACGTGGTCCCCGTCGACATCTCCCTCAGCAACGAGGGCCCGGGCTGGGTCCATTACAACCTCAGCGACGACCAGCCGGCGCTGCTGTTCACCGTTCCGACCGGCACCAAGGCGGTGGAGATCCCCAAGGAGTGCAGCGTGTGGAACGGGAACGCCGGCACCGGCGAACAGACGCCGGGGGCACCGCAGTACGTCTGCGATCCCCACGACAACGCCTTCGCCGTCGGGGACTCCCGCACCTTCCACTTCGGCCTGGAGATCCGCAAGGGCGCGAAGACCACCACCGGTGAGGTCAAGGCGATGACGGCGTACGGCAACGTCATGACCTTCGACCACAACCACGCCAACGACACCGCCGCCGTCACCGTCAAGGTCGAGGGCGACGACAGCGGTGCCGGCGCCTCGCCCTCCGCCTCCGCCACCACCCCGGGCGGCGACGACAGCGCCGGCGGCAACGACGTCACCACCCAGACGGTCGCCGACACGGCCGCGACCGGCTCCCTCGCCAGCACCGGCAGCAGCAGCGTGCTGCCCGTCGTTGCCGCGGTGGGCGCGGGCGCCCTGCTCGTCGGTGGCGGTCTGGTGTTCGTCGTCAGGCGCCGCAGGGCCTGACCGCGGACTCGGCCGGAATCCCGGCACCCGGCCCGGTCGGCGGCCCGCTCCCCCTGAAGCCGCCGACCGGGCTGGTCCTCAACCGCGCGCGCTCGGGCTGCGGGAGTGACCCGGCGCCGACGCGGGAGGTTCGGGGCCGCAGTGGTGCACTGCCGACCGGGGCTCGGGCCATCTGAGAAGACTCTAGAACGGACGAGCGCCGGAGCCTAGAGGGCGAATGACGCCAGGTCCCCCTGCGGTGGCTCTCCGTCATACGTGCTGGTGGCCCACGCCCTCACGGGCACTGTCGGTCCTCCTGAGGTGTAACAGGTCGCCGACAAGGCCGGGACGGCCTCGTGGGCGGCTCGGGTCGTATGTCAGGATTGACACCAGGACCGTTGCACCCAAGGGGGGGTTGGATGTACGGCAGCAGGGGGGCGTGTGCGGCCGCGCTGGGGGCAGTGCTGCTGGTCGCCGGATGCTCCTCCTCAGGAAGCGGTGGCGACCACAAGGCCGGCGCGACGATCACCCAACAGCCCAAGGAGAGCGACCCGTTCTGGGTCAACCCCGACAGCAACGCGGCCCGGCAGGTGAAGGCGTACGCGAAGTCGGGCAAGGACACCGACGCCGAGCAGATCCGCAAGATCGCCGAGCAGCCGACCGGCGAGTGGATCGGCCCGGAGAACCCCGAGCAGGAGGCCCGGGGCTTCACCGAGGCCGCCGACAAGGCGGGCCGCACCGCCCTGCTCGTCCTCTACAACATCCCGCACCGCGACTGCGGCCAGTACTCCCAGGGCGGCGCCTTTGACGGCAACGCCTACCGCGCCTGGATCGACGCGGTGGCCGCCGGCATCGAGGACCGCGCGGCGATGGTCGTCCTCGAACCGGACGCCGTGCTGCACCTGGTGGACGGCTGCACCCAGAGCCAGTTCCAGGAGGAGCGCTACAGCCTGCTCGGCTACGCGATCGACAAGCTGAAGTCGCTGAAGTCGACCAAGGTCTACCTGGACGCGGGCAACGCCGGCTGGGGCCACCCGGACCAGATCTTCCAGCCCCTCATCCGCGCGGGCATCGCCCGGGCCGACGGCTTCGCCGTCAACGTCTCCAACTTCTACCCCACCCAGGACTCCATCGCCTACGGCAAGCAACTCTCCGCCAAGGTCGGCGGCAAGCACTTCGTCATCGACACCAGCCGCAACGGCAACGGCCCCTACACGGGCGGCGATCCGGCCGAACGCTGGTGCAACCCCCCGGGCCGGGCGCTGGGCGAGACCCCGACGACCAGGACGGCGGACGACCTGGTGGACGCCTACGTCTGGGTCAAGCGCCCGGGGGAGTCGGACGGCACCTGCAAGGGAGGCCCGAAGGCGGGCCAGTGGTGGGCGAGTTACGCACTCGCCCTTGCCAAGGCAAGCAAGTAGCCGACGACTACGGCACCTTGACCCACTGCGCCTTCGACGGCGTCCCCTGATCGTCGTCGACGAACAGCATGTACCAGCCGGACGTCACCAGGTTCCGGTTCTTCGGCATGGTCACCGTGATCCTGTTCCCGGACGTCGTGAAGTCCAGCGCGACCGACCGCTGGTCGACGTCCGTCACATGTGTCGACGCGCTCGGCCGGATCAGCCGTACCTTCTTGATCGCGGAGGCCTGCGGAGACGTGAACGTCCCCGTCCCGCCGCGGGCGATGGTCTGGGGACCGCCGGACAGCGACGGGCGTGAATCCCGGTAGAGGTACGGCGGCGTGTAGATCTCGATCCGCTGCTCGAACGTGCCCGGCTTGGTGTTGGCCCTGTCGCCGTACAGCGAGTCGGATCCGAAGAACATCACCCGCCCGTCCGGCAGCAGGATCGACCCGGAGTGGTAGTTCCGCCCGACCAGCGGATCCGCCACCCGGTCGAAGGAGTTGGTGCCCGGGTGGTAGATCCGCGCCTGGAGGATGTTGGAGGCGCCGCGCCCCCGGTAGTCCTCCGAACCGCCGGACACCAGCACCGTGTCGTCCGGCAGGATCGAGGACTGCGGATAGCGTGTGCCCTTCTCCAGCGTCGGCCCGTCCACGAAGTGCGGGTTCTTCGCCTTCAGGTCGATCAGCCGGGTCTTGTTGCTGGACAGCTTGGACTCGCCGACCCCGCCGCCGCCGATCACCATGAACTTCTCGTCCTGTGCGGGCGGCAGCAGCACCGTCCCGGACGTCTCCATCCGGTTGGCGTCGCTGAGCCCGGGCAGTTTGGTGAACCGGTTGGTGTCCACGTCCCAGATGCCCGGGTCACGCCCGACGTTGTCCGGGCCGTAGCCCGCGTTGGACCCCGAGTAGAAGATCTTCCCGTTCTGCATCAGGAACAGCGCCGGATAGGTCGGGAACTGGCGGATCTTCTTCGTGTACGTCCACTTCTTGCTCGCCGGGTCGAAGATCTCGTTCTTGCCCGGGACCAGCTGACCGATGTCGTCCAGTCCGGAGACGCTGAGGATCTTGCCGTCGCTCAGGGTGGTGAGCGTCGGGTACCAGCGGGCCTCGTTCATCGGGTCGACCTTGATGTACTTCTCGGCCACCGGATCGAACTCGAAGGCGTCCCGGATGCCCTGGAAGTCCTTCTTGTCCAGGGCGAGTTTCTGCGCGATGCCGTAGGTGTTGCGGGCGTCGGCGCCGGCCAGCCCCTGGATCGTGTAGTTGTCCTGGGTACCGGTCTCGTACTTGGTGCCGCTGAGCCTCGCCTCGACGTAGATCCGGCCGAGCCCGGGGTCGTTGCGCAGGAACCGGCCGGTCTTCGGGTCGAAGACCTTCTTCGCGCGCGGCACCAGCACCGGGTCCTTGGAGACGAAGGTCTTGCCGTTCTCCTTGCCGGTGAACACGGTCCCCGCGGGCAGTGTCATGGGCTTGTCCGGGTTCTCGTTGTGCACCACCATCAGCCCGCCGGCCTTGGTGACGTCACCCTTCAGCTTCTCGTAGCGCTTGGTGCCGCCCGCGATCAGCAGATTGCCGTTGGCCAACTGGGTGTGCCCGGTGCAGAACAGGTCCTTCGGCGTCGGGACCTTCTTGATCGTGCCCTTCACCGGGTCCCAGATCCGGGTGTCGAACTTCTTCGCGTTGAAGTTGTCCTGGTTGTTGCCCGACCCGGCGATCAGCAGCACCTTGCCGGTCCGCAGCAGCGCCGCGTGGATGGTGTCCTGGCGGTACTCCTTCGGGAACTCGATGATCTGCCAGTGCCCGTTGTCCGCTTTGTACTCGGGTCTGTTGATCTGGTACTGGTGGTACTTCTCGGTGCTGAAGCGGTACACCCAGGGCCCGTTCATCCCGGCCAGCGCCAGCACCACCGCCGTCCCGATCGCGAGCCTGCGGGCGCGGCGGCGGCCTGCACGGTCGTTCATTCCTTACGTCCCCCGAATCCACCGAGTGCGATCTGCATCGTCTGGTCGTCGCCCAGGTCCGAACCACCCTGCGAGGAAGCCCAGTTGGGCTTCTGCCCGGTGCCGTGCCGCGGCGTCTGCCGCTCCGGCAGCGGTCGCGGCTGGTACGGCACCGCGAGCGGGGCGTCCTGCGGCTCGGTCTGCCCCTGAGCCGGCGGAGCAGGCTCCCGCTCCGCCCGGCGCAGCTGGTACCGCCAGGCGAAGATGGGCGACGCGGTGATCAGCAGGGCGAAGGAGGCCCAGACGATCATCGCGGGGTGCGAGTGCCCCAGGGTGAGACCGGCGGCGATCGAACCGCCGAAGACCAGGATGAAGAACAGGTGGATGCGGAAGGTCCCGAACAGCGTGTCCGGGCTGGCCGAGTCGCCCTTGGGCGTCACCACGAACTTGGACTTGCGGCGCAGTACGGCGTCCATCAGGGAGCGCGCGTAAATGGGCGCCGACAGCGCGGACATCGCCATGCCCGCCACCCCGCCGGAGCCCTCCGGCTCGTGCGGGGAGACGTTGTGCCGGCGGTTCCAGACGTACAGACCGATCTGCAGCGCGGAGGCGTTGCCGTACAGCATCAGCCACACGGTCGGGTCGATGTTCACACCCGAGGCGCCCAGACCCAGGAACAGCGCGCAACTCAACGCGGCAAGGATCCAGTTGAGGGCCGACATCGGGTAGAAGATGATCATCATGGTGTAGTTGAAGAGCTTGCCCGGAGGCAGTGAGAACCAGCCCTTCCAGTACTGCTTCAGGATCGTCTCGTACGTCCCCCGCGACCAGCGCAGCTGCTGGGTGAAGAAGTCCGTCCAGGCCGCCGGGCCCTCACCGACGGCGAGCACGTCCGGGGTGTAGACCGACTTCCACTTCCGGCCCGTCGCCGGGTTCTTGTGGCGGTGGATCTCGAAACCGGTCGCCATGTCCTCGGTGATCGAGTCGTACAGACCGCCGATCTGCTTGAGCGCACTGATGCGCACGGCGTTCGACGTACCCACGAACATCGGGGCGCCGTAGAAGTTCCCGGCCCGCTGGATGAGGGCGTGGAAGAGGAACTGCTGGGACTCCGCCGCCTTGGTGATGGGGTTGTCGTAGTTGCCGTACACCTGCGGGCCGATGACGAAGCCGACGTCCGGGTCGCGGAAGAAGCCGAGCATCCGCTCCAGGTAGTTGGGCAGCGGCACGTGGTCGGTGTCGACCGAGGCGAAGTAGTCGTACGCGTCACCGTGCGCCTGGAGCCAGGAGTTGTAGTTGCCGTGCTTGGTCCGCGCGCGGAACGGACCCTTCTTGCGGTTCCACTGCTCGACGCCCTTGCGGGAGAAGTGGTGCACGCCCAGGCGCGCGCAGACCGCCTTCACCTCGTCGTCGTCGCCCTCGTCGAGCAGCCAGACGTGCAGCAGGCCCCGGTGGCGCAGCCGCACGGCCGCCTCCAAGGTCCTGGTCACCATCTCCAGCGGTTCCTTGCCGGGCACGTACGTCGTGATGAAGGCGACCCTCGTGCCGGTCTCGGGCACCACCGGGACCGGGTCGCGGGCGACCAGGGTGGCGTGGGCGTTGGACAGCACGTTCATGCAGCGGAAGAACTCGATCAGACCGATCGAGACCAGCATCACGACGTCCAGCGCCGGCAGGAAGTCGTAGGTGGGGTAGTCGCGCTGGGTCCAGTGCTCCGGCTGCAGCAGCCAGGCGAGCAGGACCAGCGACAGCAGCGGCGCGGCGCCCAGCATCACGGCGGCGCGGACCCGGTGCGGCTCCTGCGAGAGCAGCGAGCGGTACTGCACCTTGTAGGGCTTGTCGGGGTCGGGCTGGGTGAGGGGGCCGGCCAGCCTGCTGTAGTGCTCGTAGTCGTATCTGGGCAGCGTTCTCTTGATCCGCCGGAACTGGCCCGTGTGGCTGTTCGTTTGCGAAGGCACTCGTAGCTGTGTGGTTTCTGACGGGTCGGAGTTATGCCGGGCGCCCGTCGGCGTCGACGTCATGAGTCATTACCCCCCACACGCAGTTCGCCGCGTGTTGTGTCGGTTCTCCTTACGCCTGCTGGCGGTCCCCCTCGACCTTCGCAGACGCAACGGTGGCTGGCCGCAGTCGCCGTACTCTCCCCACTCAGGACATGGAACGGCGGCCGTCCGGTTGCATGGATGCCCCCCTCGGCATCCGCTGGTGAACGGGGCCCCTATCCCCGCAGATCAGGCAACCACTTACTAATCCCCCAACTGCCGTGTACCGCCAGCATCTTGGACACAGGGTTCTACGGCGTTCGTCATGATCGCAAGACGCGAAACGCGCTGTTTACCGGTCATACGCGTTCATTGGGACGCGTGTGGGGGTCTTGTGGATCTGCTGTGGACAGACGGGCGCGGATGTTGCCGAAGTGCTCCCTTATGGCCGCCTCGGCCCGTATCGCGTCCCCGGACCGCACCGCGTCGAGGATGTCCCGGTGCTGCCGGCAGGTGACCTTCGGGTTCTGCGGGGTGCCCCCGAGGTCGGTGTGCACCCGGTGGAAGGCGTCCCAGAACGCCTCCAGGACCTCGCCGAGCAGGATGTTGTCCAGGCCGCGGTAGAGGGTGGCGTGAAAGGCGCGGTCGGTGTCCGCGAGACCGGCGCCGCCCTGCGCGGCCTGCTCCTCCATGCGGGAGACGAGCGCGTCGAGTTCGGCGAGGTCCCGCTCCGGGATGCGCCCCGCGAGCCGGGAGACGAGCCCCGTCTCCACCGCCTCGCGCAGCTCCAGCAGCTGCAGCAGGGAGTCCTCGCCCCGGTAGTGCCCGGCGACCGTGCGGAAGGCGAGGCCCTCGATCATCGGGGCCAGGGACATCGGGCCGACGTACGTGCCGAAGCCGTGCCGGATCTCCACGATGCCCATCGCCTGCAGCGCCTTGAGCGCCTCGCGCACCGAGTTCCGGCTCGCCCCGAGGTACTCCATCAACTCGGTCTCCGTCGGCAGCGGGGCCCCGGAGGGAAGTCGGCGGTCGATGATGAGCTTCTTGATCCGCTCCTGGAGGTCACGCGCTGCCATGGCCAGAGAGTATCCGGCCAAACAGCCGACAGCCCCCTCGTTCGAACGAGGGGGCTGCGGGGCGCGCGCGGCTGTGCTGCGCGGGCTTCTCGACCCCGGTCGTGGAGGTTCCGGGGAAGGGGGGTGTGGGTGGCGAAGCCGGTACTGGCAGGACCTGCCTCAATGGCGAAGGCCCCCCGCGTTTGCGAGGGGCCTTGCTGTCTGTGCGCCGCCAGGGACTCGAACCCCGGACCCGCTGATTAAGAGTCAGCTGCTCTAACCAACTGAGCTAGCGGCGCCTGCTGACGTCGTAACTCTACCGGACCTCGGAGGGTGCTCCGGACCACCCCGGTCGGGGCGGGCGGGGCCGTACGTCATTCGGACCGTCAGAATGCGCGTCGGGAAGACAGTTGGGAAACTGATCGATGTGCATGAAAGCGGTCATTTTCGTCCCGGGTGTGAGGGGAATCGCATGGAGACTCCGGTATTCGAGGAATTCGATCCCGCGAGCGACTGCGACTGCCCCGGATGCGCCCACCGGCGCGCGGCCCTGCGGCACTCGACGTCGGCGCGGACGGCCCGGCATCCGGCCGCCCGCCCCTTCGTGATCGTCGCCGCCGCCTCCGCCGTCCTCGGCGCCGGTCACCCGGCACCGGCGGTCGCGGCTGAACGCGTACCCCCCGGACCCGGCGTCCCCGCAGGTGACGAACCCCAGACCCCGCAGGGGCGCAAGGCCCCCCTGCACGGCCCCGGGGGCAGGCCCGCGCACCCGCAGAGCGCCGTAGGGGTGCCCACCACCACCCGTACGGAGATCATCAACCGGGCCAAGACCTGGGTCGCCGCCGAGGTGCCGTACAGCATGGACGACTACTGGACGGACGGTTACCGGCAGGACTGCTCCGGCTTCGTCTCCATGGCCTGGGGGCTGCCCGGGAACGAATGGACCGGCAGCCTCGACAAGTACGGGGTGCGCATTTCCAAGGAGGATCTGCAGCCCGGCGACATTCTGCTGTTCCACAATCCGGCCAACCCCGAGAATGGCTCACACGTCGTCATTTTCGGCGGCTGGACGGACTACACCCACACCTACTACATCGCCTACGAAGAGACGCCCCCGGTCGCCCGCCGCCAGGCCACGCCGTACGCCTACTGGAGCCACTCGGACCAGTACGTGCCCTACCGGTACAAGGGGCTGGGGACGGACGCGGCCGGCCCGACGCAGAGTACGCCGAGCACGCCGAGCACGCCCAGCACATCGAGTGCGCCGGCCGCCGGGGGGAGTGCCACGGCGTTTCCCGGGGCCGCGTTCTTCGGGCCGGGCTCGGACAACCCCTACGTCACCCGGCTGGGGCAGATGCTCGTGGCGCGCGGCGGCGCCCGGTTCTACGCCACCGGTCCGGGGCCGCGCTGGTCGGAGGCGGATCTGCGGGCCACCGTGGCCTTCCAGCTGGCCCAGGGCTGGACGGGCGCGGACGCCGACGGACTCCCGGGACCCCAGACCTGGGACCTGCTGGTGACCGGCAAGGGCAAGGACATCCCGGCGGCCACGAGCGGTGGCGGGGCGGCCGGCGCACCCGGCGCGCCCGCCTCCCACGGCGTGCCCGGCTATCCCGGGCGTGGGATGTTCCGGCCCGGGGCGGACAACAAGTACGTCACCCAGCTCGGCCGGCAGCTGGTGAAGAAAGGCTTCGGCAAGTACTACACGACCGGTCCCGGCCCGCGCTGGGGCGAGGCGGACCGCCGTAACGTCGAGGCCTTCCAGCGCGCCCAGGGCTGGCGGGGCGGCGCGGCGGACGGCTATCCGGGGCCGGAGACCTGGCGGCGGCTCTTCTCGTAATTCCCGTAGGGCAACGGGTTCCTCTCGTGGCGCAGCCGCTTCCGCTCGAGGGCAACCGATCGACCCAACCCACTGTCATGACGCATCTGGCGCGGAGGCTGGAGGCACGCATGAGCACGACGACCACTTCACAGACACCCGAGTCCGAGGGACCGGCCAGACCCGGCCGGCTCATCCAGAACGAGTCGACCATGGAGATCCCCGTCCATCTGCTCTTCCGTGACGACCCCGACCCGGCGCCGGTCCCGGCCCGACCGGCGGTCGTCGGCCGTCGGCAGGGTACCGGCGAGCAGCCGCGCCTGCGACGTCCCCTCCCGACGAAGGCTCGTCCCACGGTCCAGGTCGACCCCGAACTGGCCGAGCGGCGGGCGAGGGTGCTGCCCGGGGTGGTGGGGCTGCTCGCCGGGGCCTGCGGGGTGGCCGGGTGCGCGGTGACCTCCTGGTGGGCGGGGGTCGTGCCGCCGCTCGCGCTGGAGGCGCTGCGGCTTCCGGCGCACGCGGGGGCGGGCCTCGGGCCCGTCGAGTGGGCCGCCTACGCGGGGGCCGGCGCCCTCGGGCTGTTCGGTTTCGGCGGGCTCGCCCGGGGGCGGACCGGGCGAGCCTGGGTGCTCGGTCTGTTCGGGCGGTACCGGGGGACGGTGCGGCGTACCGGGCTGATGTGGGTCAATCCGCTGCTGCTGCGCCGCCGGGTGGATGTACGGCTGCGGCACTGGAGGAGCGAGCCGATCCCGGCGGCCGACGGGAACGGGGTCGCACTCAGGGTGGCGGTGCTGGTGGTGTGGCGGGTGCGGGACACCGCGCGGGCCGTGCTGGGCGTCGAGGACCACGAGACCTATCTGCGCGAGTGCGTGGAGGCGGGGCTCGCGCGGGTGCCGGTGGAGATGCCGGGCGGCACACGGGGCTCGGCCGAGGCGGCCGGGGACACGCTGACCCGGCTGGTCGCGGCGGACGCGGCACCGGTCGGGCTCGAGGTGTTCTCCGTGCGGCCGGTGCGCACCGAGTACGCGCCCGAGGTCGCCGCCGCGATGAACCGCCGCCGGATCGCCGCGCTGGACGCCCGGCAGCGG
The DNA here is from genome assembly GCF_040630525.1 of Streptomyces sp. NPDC005799. Taxonomy (NCBI): domain Bacteria; kingdom Bacillati; phylum Actinomycetota; class Actinomycetes; order Kitasatosporales; family Streptomycetaceae; genus Streptomyces; species Streptomyces sp. NPDC005799. The sequence continues at coordinate 46,800 of NZ_JBEXXQ010000008.1, read as the reverse complement.
GCCGGCATGCTCGCCTCGGTCGTCGACTCGGTGGAGGACACGGTGACCCGGCTGACCGTCCGGGGGCTGGTGGAACTGGACGACTACGAACGCAAGGCCCTGGTGAAGGACCTCACGGTGGCGTTCTGCGCGGGGCGCGGAGATCAGGGGCCGTGACCGGTACGCCGGACGACGGCAGCCGCTATGGGCCTTAACCCCACCACAGCATTGGTATGGACATGCTCAAGGTGCGGCAATAATCTGGGACTTGGTCTAGACCTGCACGTCTCACGGAACTTCCCCCACGTCTCCAGGAGCGGCAGCATGCGCGGAAAGACCAAGTGGTACGCCGCCGCGCTCGGGCTCACCACCGCCGGGGCCTTCGTGCTCTCGGCCGGCAGCGCGAGCAGCCACGGCTACACCGACCTCCCCATCAGCAGGCAGAAGCTCTGCGCCAACGGCACGGTGACGAACTGCGGCGACATCCAGTACGAGCCGCAGAGCGTCGAGGGTCCCAAGGGCTTCCCGGCCGCGGGGCCCGCCGACGGTTCGATCTGTTCCGGCGGCAACGCCCGCTTCTCCCAGCTCGACAAGCCGAAGACCCCGGCCGGCGGCGCCTGGCCCACCACCCGGGTGACGGGCGGTCAGAGCTACACCTTCCGCTGGCAGTTCACGGCCATGCACGCCACGACCGACTTCAAGTACTACGTCACCCGGCAGGGCTGGAACCAGAACCACAACCTGGCCCGCTCCGACCTCAACACGACCCCCTTCCTCACCGTCCCCTACAACGGTCAGCGCCCCCCGGCCACGCTCTCCCACAGCGGCACCCTGCCGTCCGGGCTCAGCGGCCACCATGTGATCGTCGCCGTCTGGACGATCGCGGACACGGGCAACGCGTTCTACGCCTGCTCGGACGTCACGTTCTGAGGTTCTCTTGAGTCCGTGGCCCGGCCGGCGTGGGTAGGTTCCTCCCACGCCGGCCGAACGGGGTCGGCGTACGATCTCGGGGGATGCCATGGAAGCGTTCTTCTACCTCGTGCCCGGGCTGATGATCGCCTTCGCGCTCACCGCCCTGGTCGCACTGCTCCGCCGCGCCCGGCACATCAGCAGCGCCTGGAACAGCGGGCTCACCGCCGAGGCGCGGTGCCTGAACACCTACACCACGACCAGCGGGGGCGGTGAGACCTCCGTGAGCACGACACTGCACCACGTCTACGAGTTCACGAGCCGTGAGGGCCGTCCCGTCCGCTTCGAGGAGAGCAACGGGCCGAGCACGATCGTCACCGGTGACGTCGTCATGGTGCGCTACACGGCCGAGCATCCGGAGCGGGCCACGGCGAAGCCGCCGGCGCCCGGGCGGCTCGTGGCGGAACAGGGCTGTCTGCTGGCCTTCTTCGGTGTGTTCATCGCCTTCTGTGTCATGTTCATGGTTGCAGTGCACGTGGGCTTCTCCATCATGGACGGCGTTCTGCCCTAGCGAAGTCCTGCCATGACGCTCCACATCTGACGACCCGTCAATTATCGTGCGGCTCCATGGACTCCAGGAGGCGCACGGTCGCGGAGCTGGTGGCCGGGCGGTGGGGCGACCACCGTCCGGGGCTGTGGTTCGAGGATCAGGTGCTCACCCATCACGCGGTGGCCGCCGGTGCCGCCGCCCGCGCGGCCCTGCTGGCCGACCTCCTGCCGCCCGGCGCGGAGCCGCATGTGGGCGTGCTGCTCGACAACACCCCCGAATATCCACTGTGGTTGAGCGCGGCCGCCCTCGCGGGAGCGGCCGTCGCCGGGATCAACCCCACCCGCCGCGGCCCCGAACTGGCCCGGGACATCCTGCACACCGAGTGCCGCCTCCTGGTCACGAGCCACACCCACCTCCCGCTCCTCAAGGGCCTCGAACTCCCTGGGGTGCGCCTGCTGTTGACCGACACCGCGGAGTACGCCGACCTGCTCGCGCCCTATGCGGATGCCGTGCCGGACGCCTCCCGGGCCACGCCCGAGGACCGTCTGCTGTTGTACTTCACCTCGGGTTCGACGGGCGCCCCGAAGGCGGCGATCTGCAGTCAGGGCCGGCTGGCCGCCGCCGGGGCCTCGCTGGTCGGGCAGTTCGGGGTGCGGCGCGAGGACGTGCACTACGTCTGCATGCCGATGTTCCACGGCAACGCGGTGATCGCCGACTGGGCGCCCGCGCTGGCGGCCGGGGCGGGGGTGGCGCTCAGGCGGCGGTTCTCGGCGTCCGGGTTCCTGACGGACGTGCGGAAGTTCGGGGCGACGTACTTCACTTACGTGGGCCGGGCCGTGCAGTACATCCTGGCCACCGAGGAGCGTGCCGACGACCCCGACAACCCGCTGCGGCTCGGCTTCGGCACCGAGGCGGGGGCGGTGGACGCGGCGGCCTTCCGGCGGCGGTTCGGCGTGCGGCTGGTGGAGGGGTACGGCTCCTCGGAGGGCGGGGCGGCGATCCAGTGGTCGCCGGGGACGCCGGCCGGGGCGGTGGGAAAGGCGGCGCCCGGTCTCGTCGTACTCGATCCGGAGACGGGGCGGGAACGGGCGCCTGCCGTGTTCGACGCGGCGGGGCGGCTGCGGAACGGGGACGAGGCGATAGGGGAGCTGGTCAACCGGGCGCCGAACCCCTTCGAGGGGTACTGGCGCAACCCGGGCGCGGAGACCGAGCGGCGGCGGGACGGTGCGTACTGGACCGGTGACCTCTTCTACCGGGACACCGACGGCTATCTCTACTTCGCCGGGCGCGCGGACGACCGGATCCGCGTCGACGGGGAGAACCTGGCCGCCGCGATGATCGAGAACATCCTCGCCCGGTATCCGGGCGCGGACGCCGTCGCCGTGTACGCGGTGCCGGATCCGGTGACCGGGGACCAGGTGATGGCGACGATCGCGGGGTCCTTCGAGCCGGCCGGGTTCGCCGAGTTCCTGGCCGCGCAGCCCGACCTCGGCACGAAGATGGCGCCCCGGTTCGTGCGGGTGGTGCAGCGGATGCCGGTCACGGCGACCAACAAGATCCACCGGGCAGGGCTACGGAAGGAGGGGGTCCGCTGCGGCGATCCGGTGTGGTGGACGCCGCCGGGGGAGCGGACGTACCGCCTGCTGACCCCGGAGGACGCCAAAGGGCCCCTCGCTCCCACGAGAGGCCCTTCCTGATGGGGTTGCCATCGAAACCGTGCGCCGCCAGGGACTCGAACCCCGGACCCGCTGATGCTGCATTGCCCGGGGGATGACCCCCGGACCCCCAGCCGCTGCTTTGGTGCCCCGCTTCAATGGCGAAGGTCCCCCGCGTCTGCGAAGGACCTTCACTCACCGTGCGCCGCCAGGGACTCGAACCCCGGACCCGCTGATTAAGAGTCAGCTGCTCTAACCAACTGAGCTAGCGGCGCATGACTCTCGTCACCGGCTCGAAGTGTTTCCCGCCGGTGACGACGAAGAAAATACTACCTGCTCCGAAGGGGTGCTACCGACCACCCTCAGATGGCCAGGGAGAGCAGTACCGGTGCCGCGTTCCGGTTCAGGGCGTCCGCGGCCCGGCGCAGGCGGTGGGCGTCCTGAACCGGCAGTGACAGGGCCAGGCAGCCGACCGTTGAGCCGGCGGTGATCGGTACGGCGGCACAGACCGTGCCGATCGCGTACTCCTGGAGGTCCAGGTGGGGCACGCTCGGCGGCTGGGACTCCAGGCGGTGCAGCAGGAGCTTGTCGCTGGTGATGGTGCGCGAGGTCAGCCGCGCCATCTTGTGCCGGGACAGATGGTCACGGCGGCCGTTGACGTCGAGCTGGCCGAGCAGGCTCTTGCCGATCGCGGTGGCATGGGCGCAGGAGCGGAAGTCCACCCACTCGTTGACGACGGGGGTCGTGGGCCCGTCCGCGTACTGGGAGACCCGCACCTCGCCGTCGACGTATCGGCTGAGGTACACCGCCGCGCCCACCGAGTCGCGCAGCCGGTCCAGGGTGCGCTGCAGTTTGTCGCGCAGCGCCTGCTCATGGCCCTCGGCGGAGCTCAGACGGGTCAGGGCGTCGCCGGTTATGTAGGCGCCGTCGGCGATCTGCTCGACGTAGCCCTCGCGGCGCAGCATCTTCAGGAGGGTGGTCAGCCGCTCCGGGTCGAGGTCGGTGTGCCGGGCGAGTCGTTCGTCGGTGATTCCGGTGGTGTGCCGCGCCACGGTCTCCAGGACGCGCAAGGCGTCCTGGGCCGAGTGGTACGGCGCGGTCGGCTCGTGCTTCAGCGCCACGGTTCCCCCTGCGCTCGTTCACTACTGGGCCGTATTCCGGTCAGTGAATCATTACCACGATAACGGCCAAGAGGCGTGTTGTGAGCGGTTGTTGACGAGATTACGGGGCCCGTGCACGGCGCTCAGCAGGGGCGCAGACACGCTGGCATATGCCAGCGACATGACCCGCGCCCCGGACCTCGGAGATTGAACAGTGTTCAACTTCCGACGTCAGAGCACCGCGCTCAGAAATTCCCGCGTCCGGTCCTGTTCCGGCTCGCTGAAGATCTTCTCCGGCGGCCCCGACTCGATGACCCGGCCGGAGTCGAACATCAGCACCTGGTCGGAGATGTCCCGGGCGAAGTTCATCTCGTGGGTCACGCAGAGCATGGTGATGTCGGTGGTGCGGGCGATGTCCCGCAGCACGTCCAGGACGCCGGCCACCAGCTCCGGGTCGAGCGCCGAGGTCACCTCGTCCAGCAGCAGCACCCGCGGCCGCATCGCCAGCGCCCGGGCGATCGCCACCCGCTGCTGCTGGCCGCCGGAGAGCTGGGTGGGGCGGGCGCCGGCCTTGTCGGCGAGGCCAACCAGGTCCAGCAGGTCCAGGGCGCGCTGCTCCGCCTCGTCCTTGGACATGCCGAGCACGGTCACCGGCGCCTCGGTGACATTGCGCAGCACGGTCATGTTCGGGAACAGGTTGAACTGCTGGAACACCATCCCGATCTTCTTGCGGACCTCGCGCACCTGCTTCTCGGGCGCCGGGAAGAGCCGCTGACCGTCGACGGTGATGGTGCCCTCGTCGGGCTTGGTCAGTGTCATCAGCAGTCGCAGGATCGTCGTCTTGCCGGAGCCGGACGGGCCGATCAGGGTGACGTGCTTGCCGGAGTCGACGGAGAAGTCCAGCCGGTCCAGGACCGTGTTGTCACCGAACCGCTTGGTGACCTGTTCGAGCCGGATCAGCTCGCTGCCGTCCACCGGCGGGTTGGCGTGGGCGTCGGGTTCGTTCATCAGAGGGGCGTCAGTGGACAAGGCGTCGCTCCAGAGCTCGCAGAAGAAGGGAGGCCAGATAGGAAATGACGATGAAGGCCACGCCGATCACCGTGAGGGGCTCGGTGAACTGGAAGTGCTGCTGGGAGAAGAGCCGTGCCTGGCCGAGCATCTCCAGCACGGTGATCGCCATCAGCATCGGCGTGTCCTTGAGCATCGCGATGACGTAGTTGCCGAGGGCCGGCACCACCCGGCGGATCGCCTGCGGCAGGATCACGATCTGCCAGGTCCGCAGCCGCGGCAGGTTCAGCGCCGTCGCGGCCTCCCACTGGCCGGCCGGCACGGCCTCGATGCCGGCGCGGTAGACCTGCATCGTGTACGTCGAGTAGTGCAGGCCGATGCCGAGGACGCCGGTGGTCAGCGCGGACATCGTCAGGCCCCACTCGGGCATCACGTAGAAGAGGAAGAACAGCTGCACCAGCAGCGGGGTGTCGCGCACGAACTCGGTGACCACACCGACCGGCCAGCGCACCCAGCGGCTCGGCATCCGCATCAGCAACGCCCACACCAGGCCCAGCGCGAACGCGATCAGTGAACCCAGCGCGAGGGCCTGCAGGGTGACGAGCACGCCGTCCCAGAAGTGCGGCATGAACTCGCTCACGGCGTTCCAGTCCCACTTCATCACGCACCCCCTCCGACACCGACGCCCGCGCCGACGGGCTCAGCAGCCGTCACCTTGCGCTCGGGCGCCTTGCCGACCCCCGCCTTCAGCTTCTTCTCCAGGCCCCGCATGACCCGGGTGAGCAGGAACGCGATCACGAAGTAGATGAGCAGGACGTACGTGTAGATCTCCGCGCTCTGCTGCAGCGCGAGCCGCACCAGGTTGGCGCTGAACGTCAGATCGCCCATGCCCATGACCGACACCAGCGCGGTGCCCTTGAGCAGTTCGATCAGCAGGTTGGAGAACGGCGGGATCATCTCCGGCACCGCCTGCGGCAGCAGGATCAGCCGCATCCGCTGCCAGGGTGTGAAGCTGAGCGCGATCCCGCCCTCCTTCTGCGCCGGGTCGACCGCGCCGAGCGCGCCGCGCACGATCTCCGAGCCGTAGGCGCCGTAGGTCAGCCCGAGCGCGAGCGTGCCCGCCCACATCGGCACCAGCTGCCAGCCGAAGGCCGGGGGCAGCACGAAGAAGACCCAGAAGATCATGACGAGGGCCGAGGTACCGCGGAACACCTCGGTGTAGAAGCCCGCGAGGAAGCGGACGATCCACAGCCGATGGGTGCGCGCGACGCCGACGACGAAGGAGACGGCTGCCGCCAGCAGGCTGCTGAGGACCAGCAGCTGGACGGTGGTCCAGATGCCCTTGAGTACGAGTTCCCACAGTCCGGTGGTCATCCGCTCTTGCCTCCCCCGCACAGCTCCTTGGCGGTCAGGTCGGTCATCTCGTCCCGGGTGAAGCCGAAGGGCCTGAGGATGCGGAAGAGCTCGCCGCTCTTCTTCAGCTTGCGCAGCTCCACGTTGAAGGCGTCCCGCAGCCGGGTCTCGGTCGGCCGGAACGCGAAGGCGCCGCCGTCGACGTGCGGCTTGCCGTCCACGAGCGGCGCGAAGGCCTCGGTGGCCTCGGCCTTGCCCGACTTCTTCACCACCTCGCGGGTGGTGAGCGCCGTACCGGCGAAGACGTCGACGCGTCCGGCCTCGACGGCGTTCAGGCCCGCGACCTGGTCCGGGACGATCAGGATGTCGCTCTGCTGGTATCCGGCGTCGACGGCGTACTGGATCTCCGCATAACCGGTGCCGGTGGCGAACCTGGCCTTCTTCGCGACGACGTCCTTGTAGTTGTGAAGACCTTTTGGATTTCCCTTGCGGACGATGAAGGAATCGAGCATCTGATAGTCGGGATCCGCGAAGATCACCTGCTGGCAGCGTTCGGGATTGACGTACATCCCGGCCGCCACGACATCGAACTGCTGGGAATTCAGACCGGGAATCAGCGAGCCGAACTCGGTGGGCACGGGCTGCACCTTGTCGATGCCCAGCCGCTTGAATATGACTTTGGCCAGCTCCGGTGCCTCGCCGGTCAGCTCGCCGTTCTTGTCGATGTATCCGAAGGGGATCTCACCCGCGATTCCCAGCCGCACCACACCGGCGGCGCGGAGCCGTTCGAGCAGGTCACCGCCCTCGACGGTGGACGCGGTGGCCACGCGGCTGCAGCCCGCGGCCCCCAGCGCGCCGAGCGCCGCCACCCCCGCGAGCAGCGACCGGCGCGTGGTCCCGGGGGTGCCTCTGTCTTTTTTGTGATCGTTCTCGTACCCAAAAGGTGGAGCCATGGCGGCGCGGCTACCCGAAGGCATGCGATGTATGCACCATGGATGACATGGCCGACCGTTTCATAGAAGTCTCGCTGGTCAAACGCGGAATCACCTGCACGGCAAAACTGCTGGACGACCGTGCTCCCCTCACCTGCGCCGCGGTGTGGGACGCCCTGCCCCTGGCGGGTGACGTTTATCACGCGAAATACGCGCGCAACGAGATCTATGCCCTCTTCCCTCCATTCACGACATCCGAACCACCCCTGGAAAATCCGACAGTGACCCCTATTCCGGGAGATCTCTGCTATTTCTCCTTCGCCGGGACGGAACTCGGCACGCAGGCCTACGGCTACGACCGCGAGGTCCGCGCGGGCACCACGGTCGTCGATCTCGCCCTCTTCTACGAACGCAACAACCTGCTGATCAACGCCGACGTCGGCTGGGTCCCCGGCATCGTCTGGGGCCAGGTCGTCGAGGGCCTGGAGGCGATGGCGGAGGGCTGCAACGACCTGTGGCGGTCGGGGGCGGCGGGGGAGACGCTCAGCTTCCGCCGGACGTGACCCCGCTCTCCTGCAGCGCGTGGGCGGCCCGCAGCACCAGGTCGTCCCGGTGCCGGGCCGCCACCAGCTGAAGCCCGACCGGCAGGCCGTCCCCGTCCGTGCCGACGGGGACGGTCGCCGCCGGCTGCTGGGTCATGTTGAAGGGGTAGGTGAACGGCGTCCAGCCCGTCCAGCGCCGGTGCCCCGAGCCCTTCGGCACCTCGACACCCGCCTCGAAGGCGGTGATCGGGAGCGTCGGGGTGACCAGCAGGTCGTAGGAGTCGTGGAAGCGGCCCATACGGCGGCCGAGCTCCATGCGGACATCCACCGCGGCGAGGTAGTCGAGCGCGGAGAAGCGCGCGCCGGCCGCGCGGATCTCCTTCAGGCCGGGGTCGAGCGACTCCCGCTGCCGTGGCGAGAGCTGCTGGGTGACCCGGGCCGCGCCGGAGAACCACAGGGTGTGGAAGGCGTCGACCGGGTCGGCGAAGTCGGGGTCGGCCTCGGTGACGTACGCGCCGAGTACCGCCAGTCGCTCCACCGCCCGGCGCACCGCGGCGGCCACGGCGGGCTGTACGGCCACCTGCCCGCCCAGGGACGGCGAGTACGCCACCCGCAGCCCCCGCACCCCGCCCGCCAGCCCCGCCGTGAACGACCCGGGCGCCGGTCCCAGCGCCGACCAGTCACGGCTGTCCGGCACGCCGATCACGTCGAGCAGCAGCGCCGCGTCCGCCGCGTCCCGGGTCATCGGCCCCACGTGCGCCAGCGTGCCGAAGGCGCTCGCCGGATACAGCGGGACACGGCCGTACGTCGGCTTCAGCGCGAAGATCCCGCAGAACGCGGCCGGGATACGGACACTGCCCCCGCCGTCCGTGCCGAGCGCGAGGGGCCCGGCGCCGAGGGCCACGGCGGCCGCCGCGCCGCCGCTGGAGCCGCCGGCCGTGCGGGAGGGGTCGTGCGGGTTGCGGGTGACGCCGGACAGCGGTGAGTCCGTGACGCCCTTCCAGCCGAACTCGGGGGTCGTGGTCTTGCCGACGAACACGGCGCCGTGCTCCCGCAGCCGGGCGACGGACGGGGCGTCCTCGTCCCAACTCCCCTGCTCCGAAATGGCCTTGGACCCTTTGAGGGTGGGTGCGCCCTTCAGCAGGATGATGTCCTTGACGGTCGTCGGAACCCCGTCCACCAGCCCCTTCGGCTCGCCCCGGCGCCATCGCTCCGTCGACTCCCGCGCCTGGGCCAGCGCCTCGTCCCCCAGCAGCCGTACGAAGGCGTTGACCTCCGGCTGGATCCGCTCGGCCCGCTCCAGCGCGGCCCGCGTGGCCTCCTCCGGACTGAACTCGCCCTTGCGGTACCCCTCGACGAGTCGTGCGGCGGTCAGCTCGGTGAGGTCGAGGTCCGTCATCTGCCCTCCATCGCTCGGCGGTTCAGCGTCCGGGTACATACCCCCGTTGCTTGTCGACCACGTTCAGCAGGGGCCGGCCGGTCTCCCAGCGCTCGTACAACTCGACGAACTGCGAGCCGAGTTCGTCGCGCCAGCCGACCGTGTCCCCGCTCATGTGCGGGGACACGATCAGGCCCGGGGCCCGCCACAGGGGGCTGTCGGGGGTGAGCGGTTCGTGCTCGAAGACGTCCAGGGCGGCGCCCGCGATCCAGCGCTTGGCGAGGGCGTCCGCGAGGGCCTCCTCGACGACCAGACCACCGCGCCCGACGTTGATGAAGCGGGCCGAGGGCTGCATCACGTCGAAGCGGCGGGCGTCGAACATGCCCCGCGTCTGCTCGGTCAGCGGGGCGGCCGCGATCACCCAGTCGGCGCGGGCGATCAGCCGGTCCAGGTCCTCGGGGCCGTGGATGCCGGTGTGCGGGGTGCGCCCGACCAGCGCGGTGGTGATGTCGAGCGCCCTGAGCATGCGGGCGATCGTCCGGCCGATCGGCCCGGACCCGACCACGCACGCGCGGGTGCCCGCCACCCGCTGGCTCTCCCGGTGCCGCCAGGTCCGCTCCCGCTGCAGCTCCAGCGTCCTCGGCAGGTCCTTGGCCATGGCCAGGACGAGGGCGGCGACATACTCGGCGATCGGCTGGTCGAAGACGCCCCGCGCGTTGGTGACCACGGTGTCCGAGGCGGCGAGTTCCGGACACATCAGATGGTCCACGCCCGCGCTCGCGGTGTGCACCCAGCGCGGCCGCGGCCCCGCGCCCGGCCACGCGGCCCGCACCGCCCGGGACGTGAAGTCCCAGACCAGCAGTACGTCCGCGTGCGGCAGCCGCTCGGCCAGCGTCGAGGGATCGGCGTGCTCGACACGGGCGCGACCCGTGAGGCGCCCGAGGCGGGGGAGGGGATCGGCGTCCAGGACCAGGACGGTGGGGACGGTCATGCGCAGGGACTCGATTCCGGAGCGGGGCGGCCGTCTGACATGCGAGGTTTGACCACGCTCGCACCCGAACCTACCTTCGTCAACACGGGCGTACGCACGGTCCGTTGCTCACCCCTTTCTCACAGTGAGGGCGGTGGCCGTCATGGACGTGTCCTTCCTGGGTGGTCCCCGGCCGCAGCGCGGTGTCGGAGTCGTCGCCCCCTTCGACTTCGCCCTGGACCGCGAGCTGTGGCGCTGGGTCCCCGACGAGGTGTCGCTGCACCTCACCCGCACCCCGTACGTGCCGGTCGAGGTCAGCCTCGACCTCGCCCGGCTGGTCAGTGAACACCAGACGCTGGACGACGCGGTGCGCACCCTCACCGCGATCACCCCCGAGGTCGTCGCCTATGCCTGCACCTCCGGCAGCTTCGTCGGCGGGATCACCGGGGAGCGGGCGATGTGCGCGGCGATGACCCGGGCCGGCGCGGTCCCCTCGGTCACCACCTCGGGCGCGCTCCTTCAGGCCCTGGCGGCGCTCGGCGCGCGGCGGGTCGCGCTGGTCACGCCGTACACCGGGTCCGTCACCCACGCGCTGGAGGAGTACCTCGCCGAGGCGGGGGCAGAGGTCACCGGGTGCGCGTACATGGGTCTGACCCGGCACATCTGGAAGGTGCCGTACCGCGACGTGGTCGCCATGGCGCACCGGGCGGTCCGGCGCGCCGCCGACGTGCTGTTCATCAGCTGCACCAATCTGCCGACCTACGACGTCATCCCGCAGCTGGAGGCCGAACTGCGCATCCCGGTCATCTCGGCCAACCAGGTGACCATGTGGGCCGCGCTGGCCCGAATGGGTACCCGGGCGGTGGGACCGTATCAGGCGCTGATCGATCCGGCGGCGCGCTCCGGTCCCGTGGTGCCGGAACTCCCGGACGGTGAACAGCAGCAGGAAGGCAGGTCATGACCGCACTCGGATTCCTCTACCCGGGGCACTCCGCCGAGGACGACTACCCGCGCATCGAGCAGCTGCTCGGTAGTGACATCCGCCTCGACGTCGTCCACACCGACATCGGTACGGACGCCCACCGGGTGGACGCCCTGCGGGAGATGGGCTCGGCCGAGCGGCTGGCGGCGGGCGTCGACGAACTGCGCATGGCGGGCGCCGAGTCGGTGGTCTGGGCGTGCACCAGCGGCAGCTTCGTATACGGCTGGGAGGGCGCCCACGAACAGGTGCGCACCCTCGCCGTCACGGCCGGGATGCCGGCCTCCTCCACGTCCTTCGCCTTCGTCCACGCGCTGCGCGAGCTGGGCGTGCACAAGGTGGCGGTCGGCGCGACCTACCCCGAGGACGTCGCGGAGCTCTTCGCTGACTTCCTGCGCGCCGGGGGCGTCGAGGTCACCTCCGTCCGGGGCGCCGGCATCGTCACCGCCGCCGAGGTCGCCACCTGGGGCGAGGCGGAGATCCATCTGCTGGCCCGCGAGGCCGACGCCCCGGACGCCGAGGCCCTGCTCCTGCCGGACACGGCCCTGCACACGGCGGCCCACATCCCGGACCTGGAGAAGGAGCTGGGCAAGCCCGTCCTCACCGCCAACCAGGTCACGGTCTGGGAGGGCCTGCGCCTGGCGGACCGCCGGGTGAACGCGCCGATGATGGGGTCGCTGTTCACCAGGGAGCCGCTCGTGCAGGTGTGAGCGCCCCTCGCTGATCGTCGGGCGTCGGGATCGTCGGGCGTCGGGATCGTCGGGCGTCGGGGTCGCCGGGAATAAAGCGGAGACCGCCTCCTGTTAGCTGTGCGGGCAAACCGCGTCGCACCAACAGGAGGCACCCACCGTGACGGCAGACGAGATCCGGGGCACCGTACAGGGCACCGCCCCCGTCCCCCTCTCCGTACTGGACCTGGTCACCGTCGGCGCGGGCAGTACCGCCACCGACGCACTGCGCACCAGCGTCGAACTGTCCCGGTACGCCGAGTCCCGCGGCTTCCACCGCTACTGGGTCGCCGAGCACCACTCCATGCCGGGTGTGGCCTCCTCCTCCCCGGCCGTGATCCTCGCCCACCTCGCCGCCCACACCGACCGCATCCGCCTCGGCTCCGGCGGCGTGATGCTGCCCAACCACGCGCCCCTGGTGATCGCCGAGCAGTTCGGCACGCTGGAGGCGCTGGCACCGGGCCGCGTCGACCTGGGTCTCGGCCGCGCCCCCGGCACCGACGGCGCCACGGCCGCCGCCCTGCGCCGCACCGAGCGGCTCAACGAGGGCGCCGACGACTTCCCCGAGCAGCTCGCCGAGCTGACCCGCTTCCTGGACGACGACTTCCCGGACGGCCACCCCTACCGCCGCATCCACGCCGTGCCCGGCCCCGTGCAGGCCACGTCCCTCGGCGGCGTCCAGTCCCCGCACCGGCCGCCGATCTGGCTGCTGGGCTCCTCCGGCTTCAGCGCCCGCCTGGCCGGCGTCCTCGGCCTGCCCTTCGCCTTCGCGCACCACTTCTCCGCGCAGAACACCGTCCCGGCCCTGGAGCTGTACCGGGAGTCCTTCCGCCCCTCCGACGTCCTGGACGAGCCCTACGCCCTCATCGGCGTCTCCGTCCTCGCCACGGACGACCCGGGGGAGGCCCGCCGCCAGACCCGCGCGATGGCCCTGAACATGATCCGGCTGCGCACCGGCCGGCCGGGCCTGTTCCCCGACCCGGACGAGGCGGAGAAGCACGAGTTCAGCCCGTACGAGGAGGAGTTCGTCGCGTCCTGGACCTCGAACATCGAGCACGGCACGGCCGACGAGGTCGTCGCCGGTCTGGACGCCCTCCACAAGCGCACCGGCGCCGACGAGTTGATGCTCACCTCGCACGCCCACCGCGGCGAGGTGCGGCTGCGCTCCTACGAACTCATCGCGGACGCCTACGGGTTGCCGACGGCCTCGGTCTGAGTCCCCATCAACTCGCCGATCCGCTCGGGCGACACCGGCCGTGAGTACAGCCAGCCCTGGCCGGTGTCGCAGCCGATGCGGCGCAGCCGGGTCGCCTGGGCGGAGGTCTCCACGCACTCCGCGGTGACCGTCAGGCCCAGCCGGTGGGCGAGTTGGATCATCGCCTCGACGACGACCTCGTCGGCCGGGTTGGGCGCCACCGTCCCCTCCTTGTCGCCCTCGTACTGGAAGCCGCGGACGAAGGAGCCGTCCAGCTTCAGCACGGACACCGGCAGACGGCTGAGGTAGGCCAGGTTGGAGTAGCCGGTGCCGAAGTCGTCGATGGCGATGCGGACGCCCATGTCGCTGAGCGCCTGCAGGGCCTGCAGCGGGCGGCCCGCGGAGCCCATCACGGCCGACTCGGTCAGCTCCAGCTGCAGCAGTCCCGGTGCGAGGTCCGTCTCCGCGAGGGTCTGGGCGACGTCCGCCACCAGGTCGGAGTCCCAGACCTGGCGGACGGCCACGTTGACGCTGACGAACAGCGGCGGGTCCTCGGGGTGGTCGAGCTGCCAGCGCCGGGCCTGGCGGCAGGCCGTGCGCAGCACCCACAGGCCGAGCGGCACGATCGAGCCGTCCTCCTCGGCCAGTCCGATGAACCGATTCGGCGTCAGGACACCGAACTGCGGATGGTTCCAACGGACCAGCGCCTCCACGCCGTTGACCCGCCCGTCCTCCATGCCCACCAGCGGCTGGTACTCCAGCACGAACTCACCGCGCTCGATGGCGGGGCGGAGATGGGAGGCGAGGGCCTGACGGGTCATGCGGTGGGCGTTGCGCTCCGGGTCGAACAGCGTCCAGCGGGCCTTGCCGTCGGCCTTGGCCCAGTAGAGGGTGGTGTCGGCCGCCTGCATCAGGGCGGTCGGGGTGGTGCCGGCCGCGTGCCGCTCCACGACCCCGATCGAGGCCGACACCGACAGCCGCTGACCGGCGAGGTCGAAGGGCGCCTGGACCGCCTTCAGGACGGACTCGGCGAGGTCGGCGAGCTGCTCGGTACCCGTCGAGTCCTCGACCAGCAGGGCGAACTCGTCGCCGCCGAGTCTGGCCACCAGCGGTGCGCTCGCTCTGGCGTACCCGGCCTCGTCCGCGCACCGCGTCAGCCGTTCGGCGACGGCGGCGAGCAGCCGGTCGCCGACGCGGTGGCCGAGGGTGTCGTTGATGGCCTTGAAGCCGTCCAGGTCCAGATAGCACAGACCGATCCGCCCGGTGCCGCTCTCCTCGTACGACCCCGCCTCCAGCGCGGCCGTCAGCCGCTCGAAGAACAGGGTGCGGTTGGGCAGCCGGGTCACCGGGTCGTGCATCTGCAAGTGCCGCAGTCTGCCCTGGAGTTCACGCTGCGCGCTGATGTCGGTGACGGACAGCAGGACACCGTCCTCGCCGGCCGGCAGCGGGGCGACCGTGACCTCGACCCAGACGGACTGGCCGTCGGGGTGCTTCATGCGCCGGGTGCAGCGCAGCCGGGCCTCGCGGCCGCGCAGCACCTCGCGGTAGGCGTGCCAGGTACGGGTGTCGGAGGCCAGGTCCACCAGATCGGCGGCGACCTTGCCGGTCAGCGCGTCCGGCGGGCTGCCGAGGAGCGCGCCGAACCCGTCGTTGGCGGTGACCACCAGGCCCTCGCGGTCGACGACCGCCATGGCGACGGAGGCGGTCCTGAAGACGGACCGATAGATGCTGTCACTCTCTGTTACGGCGCCCCGGTCGAGGTCTGCCGCGGGCGCCGGCCCTTCGGACGTTCCGCTCACCGCTAGCTCCCGCAGTGCACTCGATCTCTGTCCGTGCAGGAAAGTGTGCCGATCATAGAGGCAGACCCAAGGGCCTTCCAGCCACTGTCCAGTGTCCCGGATCCAGCGGCACTTCTGACAGATCGTTTCTGCCCGCAGCTGGACGGGTTCATGGGTGCTGAGACCACTTGTGACGTTCCGTGAGCGATTCGGGGTGTCGGATCTGAGGATCCGTCGGCCGGCTCACTCATCTGGGGCAGGCAAACAGGGCGTAGTACGACAAATATGCACAGGCTGGGTGCGGTGTCCCGTGTACCGCTCCCGGAGGTCCCTGTGCCGCGTCAGTTCCCCTTCTTGGCTCCCTCCAAGGGATTCCGGGGCACCCGACTGCGCAGCACCGCCGCCGTGTGCACCACCCTGTCCGCGCTCGCCGCGACCTCCCTGATCACCGGGCCGTCGGTCGCCGAGCCCTTCTCCTCGGTGCCGTGCGCCCTGCGGCGCACCGAGGCCCACCACTCCGAGGGCCTAGACACCTGGAACGCCGCCTATCCGCGCCCGACTCGCGCGCTGGACGCGGTGATGGTCTTCCTGTCCTTCCCCGGCTCGGCCCCGCGCACCACGCCGGCCCAGCTGACCGCCGACCACTTCCCGGCCACCACCCGCTTCTACGAGCGCGCCTCCTACGGCAGGTTCACCCTGCGCCCGCACCCCCTGCAGCGCTGGATCCGGATGCCGCACCCGGCGACCTCGTACGCCATACAACGCGACTGGAACCCCGAGCGCCGCGCCGCCTATCTGCGCGACGCGCTCGCCGTCGCCGACCCGCGCGTCGACTTCTCCCGCTACGACGTCGTCTACTTCGTCGCCGACCCGGACGCGCCCGGCGTGGACTCGGACGCCACGAAGGTCGTCAACCTGGACGTCCCGCTGCGGGCGGACGGCCGGGACATCCGCCGTGTCGTCACGGTCTTCGAGAAGCATCCGCCGGACCGGCTGGTCCTCGCCCACGAGACCGGCCACGTCTTCGACCTGCCGGACCTCTACCACCGGCCGGTCGACGGCAAGGGCGACTGGGACACGTACGTCGGCGACTGGGATCTGATGGGCAGCCAGTTCGGGCTGTCGCCGGACCTGTTCGGCTGGCACAAGTGGAAGCTGGGGTGGCTGGAGCCGCGTCAGGTGGTGTGCGTACGGGAGTCCGGCACCACCCTGCTGACCCTGGAGCCGCTGGACGCGGCGCCGGGACCGCCGGTCACGGGAGCCGCCGGGCCGCCCGCCTTCGGGCTGGGGCGGGGCACCAAGCTCGCGGTCCTGCGCACCGGTCCCGACAGCGTGCTCGCCTTCGAGGTGCGCGAGCCGGCCGGCAACGACACGACGACCTGCCGCTCCGGCATCCTCGTCTACCGCGTCCGCAGCGGCGCCCCCTCCGGCGACGGCCCCATCCAGGTGATCGACGCCCACCCCCGCACCGAGGCCTGCTGGGAGAACTCCGTCTACCCACCCCTGGCCGACGCCCCGGTCGCCCTCGGCGAGAGCTTCACGATCCCGGGCACCAAGGTCCGCGTCCAGGCGGAGGGGCGGACGGTCTCCGGGGAGTGGACGGTGAAGATCACGGACGGGTAGCTCTCGGCGGGCGGCCGCTGGACCGACGCTTCCAGGGGTGTGGGTGGCGGAGCCCCCACAGCGCGCGGCGAAGCCGCGCAGACACGACGATGGCAGCCGCTCCTGCCGTGCCGGTGGGAATCGGGTGCTG
>NZ_JBEXXQ010000008.1:0-29893 GCF_040630525.1 Streptomyces sp. NPDC005799 | reverse complement strand
TGGCGAGGGCCTGCCTCAATGGCGAAGGCCCCCCGCGTCTGCGAGGGGCCTTGCTGTCTGTGCGCCGCCAGGGACTCGAACCCCGGACCCGCTGATGCTGCATTGCCCCGGGGGATGACCCCCGGACCCCCAGCCGCCCTGCCGTGCCGGTGGGAATCGGGTGCTGGCGAGGGCCTGCCTCAATGGCGAAGGCCCCCCGCGTCTGCGAGGGGCCTTGCTGTCTGTGCGCCGCCAGGGACTCGAACCCCGGACCCGCTGATTAAGAGTCAGCTGCTCTAACCAACTGAGCTAGCGGCGCCTGCTGACGTCGTAGACCTTAGCATCCTGATCGGCGGGAGGAAAAATCGATATGCGGACGGCGGCTCGCGCCGCTCTTACCGCAGCCCAGAGCACGATTTCGGGGCCCGGCAGCCAGGGGCGGCGGGTGTCGGGGGCGACCAGCCAGCGGGAGGCCGAGGGGGCGGTCGTGCCCAGCGGGGCCGGTACGGTCACCGCGTCGCC
Source organism: Streptomyces sp. NPDC005799 (assembly GCF_040630525.1). Lineage (NCBI taxonomy): Bacteria > Bacillati > Actinomycetota > Actinomycetes > Kitasatosporales > Streptomycetaceae > Streptomyces > Streptomyces sp. NPDC005799. The sequence continues at coordinate 29,392 of NZ_JBEXXQ010000008.1, read as the reverse complement.
GGGGCCGTGACACAGCAGCGGCGGGATCGCGCCCGTACGGCCGAACTCCTCCCAGCTCAGCAGCGACGGCAGCCGCTGGGCCGTGCCCGGCGCGGCGAACAGCAGCATGCGGCCCCGGAAGGCCGCGACCGGGCCGGAGCCCGGCCCCTCGTCCCACAGCCGGTCGACCATCCGGCGCCCGAAGACCGCGGGCGCGTTGACGACGTCGAAGACGGAGCCGCAGGCGAGGACCACGGGGGCGTGCGGGCGCTCCTCCCAGAGGGCGAGCGTGCTGCGCGGATACGTTCCGGCGGAGGCGAGCCAGGCGGCTCCGTCCGGGGTGACCCCGCAGGCGTCGAGGCCGTCGGAGAACGGGTCGATGCGTTCACTGCTCATGGAGGACATGTCTACCGGCTGTGAACGTGTGGTTTCCGAGGGTTGCCGGAATCCGGGACAGCGGCGGGCGGCGGCGGGTATCTTGCCCGCCTGGCATATGCCAATCCGAAGCGAGCCGTATTCAGACTGCTCAGACGGGGTCGGCGGACCCGGCGCCCTCGACTCCGCGCATCAGATCCCGGCCGAACTCGACCATCTTCTTGGCGTAGTCCTCGGTCCATTCGGCCCGCTCCGCGATGTCCGCCGGCGTCAGCCGGTCGAAGCGGCGCGGGTCGGCGAGCTGCGCTGCCGCCATCGCCTGGAACTCCACGGCCCGGTCGGCCGCCGCGCGGAACGCCTGCGCCAGCTCCGTCGAGCGGGCCAGCAGGGCGCGGGGGTCGTCGATGGACTCCAGGTCGAAGAAGTGCTCCGGATCGGCGGCCGCCTCGGCGGGCTCGAAAAGCAGGGGCGCGGGGCGCAGCCGCGGTTCGTTCCGACGCGGCGTCTGCTCCGCCATGTCTTCTCCTCCTCGTACGTCGCGGAAGACCCTCCTGTGCATGGGCCACCGTCCATTGTCCCGCGCCCATGCAAGAGGGCACCGAATCCTCCGGCCGGTATCAAGGCCACCGGACCACCCGATGTTCCCGAGCCGCGCCGTTGGCCGCCTCCGCCGTGTGGGGGTGTCGTGCTGATCGCCTGCCTTGCTCGGAGCCGGGCGGGTGGTCAGGGCTGCCGGCTCACGCGGTGTTCCGCCAGGCGGGCCAGCACCGCATGGTTCGCCTCCCAGCCGTCCGGGCTGTATTCGTTGGCCGCCTCCGGCGGCGGGCCGGACTCCGTCCGGGGGGTGGGGGTGTTGTGCTGATCGCTTGTTCTGGTGGAGCCGGGCGGGTGGTCAGGGCTGCCAGGTCACGCGGTGTTCCGCCAGGCGGGCCAGCACCGCATGGTTCGCCTCCCAGCCGTCCGGGAACTTCACCAGCGTTCCCAGCTGGACCGGTTCCGTGGACGGGTAGTCGTCCAGCAGGTCGCCGACGCCGGCTCGGCAGACCACGATGCATGCGTGGCGGTGGCGGGAGGTCAGGACGCACAGGCGGCCCGTCTCCAGGTGGAAGGCGGTGGCGTCGGGGCGGCCGGAGAGCGGGTGCAGGATCACCGTGACGTCGAACTCCATGCCCTGCAGCCGGTTCGCCGTGTCCACGGTGACGTCCGCGACGCCCAGCTCCGCCAGGGCCGCCCGGACGGCCGCCGCCTGGTCGCGGTGGGCCGTGCCGACGGCGACACGGTCGGCGGTGAGGGGGGCGGGGACCGCCGAGCGTTCCGACGTCGCCGCGCCCTCCCGGTCCAGCAGCCGTCGTACCACCGTCGCCACCGCCCGCACCGCTTCCGGGTCCGTGCGCGGGGTGTGCCGCGCGGGCAGCTCCAGCAGGCCCCAGCCCGATTCGGCGGCCGCGTCGATCACCCGGTCGGGGCCGGAGCCGTCCGAGGGAACGCCGAAGGAGAGACGGCGGTCGTCGTGGTCCGTGCCGCTGCGGAAGGGCGTGTACGGGTAGAAGGCGTCCGAGACCAGCGGGGCCGCGGAGGCCGGGAGCCGCCAGGAGACAGGCAGGCGGTGCTGGGGAAGTTCGGGGTTGTGGGCCAGGAGAGTGGTCACGGCGGAGGCCGAGGGGTCGTACGACAGCCCCGCCCACTGCTCGCTGCCCACGATCGAGAAGGGATCCAGCTGACCCGGATCGCCCACGAACAGCGCCCGCTCGAACAGCCCCGCCACCGCCAGTAGCGAGTCCGAGCGCATCTGGTACGCCTCGTCGACGATCGCGTGCCGCCACTGCTCGTCGGCCTTCACATGCGCCCACTTCGCGGCCGTGGAGATCACCACCGGGAGCCCCGCCAGCTCGGCCGCCTTCGCCGACTTGCGCACCTGCGGCAGCTCGTCCAGCGCCTTGTCGTACGGGTCGGCGTCGCTGCTGTGCAACCGGCCGACCGGAAGCTGCGGACTCTTCTCGGCGAGCCGGACGACGAGGTCGTCGACCTGCGCGTTCGTCTGCGCGACGATCATCAACGGGCGCCCGGCGTCAGCCAGTTCGAGCGCCGCGCGGACGACAAGGGTGGACTTGCCGGCGCCCGGCGGGGAGTCGACGACCACGCCCCGGTGACCGCCGTGCAGGGTGTCGTGGAGGATCGCGTCGGTGGCCTCGGCGGCCGCCGCCCCGGGGTCGAGAACGGTGGTCACAGGACGTCCTCCGCGGTCAGGGGATCGGCCGCCTCGGCCACGGCCTCACCGGGCGGTCCGCCGTGCGTCCACGGCGTCTGCTCCGGATCGGGCAGCTTGGGGCCGCCGCGCTGCTCGTGCTCGAAGAGGGTGAAGCAGAGCCGGTCGCCCTTCTCCGGGACGGAGCCGGGCTCCGGCTCCTTGCCGCGGCCCATCTTGTCGAGCACGCGCAGCACGACGAGCGTGCCGCCGTCCTCGGACTCCTCGGCGCCGACGAACTCGGCCGACTGCGGCTTGCCGTCCAGCGAGCGGTACGCCTTGGCCCGCTCGCCGAGGTGCGGCCGGTCCTCGGTACGGATCGTGACCAGCGGGCGCGGGCTCGGCCGCTTGCTCTCGCTGTACGCCATCACGACCTCCGTGACCTCGCCCGCGAACGCCTCCCCGGACAGCCGTCGCCCCGCCATCACCAGCGGATCGTCGAGGGCCTCCTGTGCCTCCAGCCGGGCCTGCTCCCGCTCGCGCGAGGCGAGCTTGTTCGCGGCGGTGACCGCGTCGTCGCGGCGCGGCTGCGGAGGCTCGCCGGCCGTGACGCGGTCGCGGTGGGCGGTGAACGACCAGCGGTCGCGCGTCCACCGCTCCTCGACATGCGCTCCCTCGGGGAGGGCACCCAGCAGGTCGATGCCGTCCCACACCCGGTCCCAGGTGGGCCGGGTGACCCCCGCGATCAAGTCACGGATCTGCTGTTCCGCGGCGGTGAGTTCACCGAGCCGGTCGTCGGCCTCCAGACCGTCCTCGGCGGCGGCGAGGGCGGTCCGCGCGCGGTCGTAGCGCTCGATGGCCGGGGCGAGGAGCTTGTTGTCGAACGCGGGGTCGGTGGCCGGGCCCGCGGGCGGGCACAGCAGTTGGTCACGGGGGCCGCGGGCGAGCTCGGCCCGCAGCGCCGCCTCGGCTCCGGACAGGCCCTCGGGCGGGCCGATCCAGGCGAGCAGGGCGCCCAGGTGCTGGTCCTCCAGGGTGGACTGGCCGGTCGCCCAGTGCCGGGACAGCACGTCGGTCATGGCCAGCAGCAGGGACGAGCCGGGGACGCGGGCGCGCTCCCCGAAGTGGGTCAGCCACCGGCCGAGCAGCGGCACGCGCGGGGGCGCCGGGTACGGGGTCTCCGGGTCCTGCTCCGCCGTACGGCGGAAGCGCATGGAGCGGCCGAGCAGCCGTACGAAGTCGATGCCGGCGCGGCTCGGGACGATCAACTGCGGGGCGTCGGCGCACAGTTCGACCTCGACCTTGACCCGCTTGCCGGTCTCCGGGTCGGTCTCGGTCCGCTCGGCCACCTCCACGTCCTCGGCGTGGGCGTCGATGTACGGCAGCACGACGTCCGCCAGCTCGGCCAGGAACGCGAACCGCAGGTCCCGGTCGCGGGGCTGCGGCACGACGAGCAGCCGGGGCGCGTCCCGCTCGGTGCCGACGAGCGCGCCCAGCGGGGCACCGGCCTCACCCGCGGTGGTCAACGGCACGAAGACGAGGGGCCGTTCGGCCAGATGCCGGTGCCGGACGGTGGCGGCGGGCTGCGCCCGCCCGGTACGGACGGCTTCCAGCCGGCTGAGCGTGGAGATCAGGGACATGGTGACTCTCCGGTCCGCGCCCGCGGCGCCACGCCTTCCAGCGCCTCCGCACGCAGTTGGGCGGCCCTTCGCAGCGCTGCCACGGCAGGGTCCGTCGGGTCGCCGGCTGTTCCCTGGGCCGCCGCCCAGACCTCCTCGACGGTCGTCAGGCCGCCGAGTTCGGCGCGGACCGAGCGGCCGAGGGCGGTGACCGCGCCCGCCTCGCGGGAGCGGGCGCGGCAGTGGAAGGCCAGTTCGCAGGCGGACAGGCACTCGGGCGCGTAGGTCGCCGGGACCGACTCGACGGCCGCCGTCAGTTCCTCGGCGGGCAGGTCGGGGGAGAAGCACGTGCCCGCCGGGAGCGTGTCGGCGATGTCCTCGACGCGGGTGAGCCGGGCCAGCTGGCGGGCGGTGACCGCGCGCTGCTTGCGGACGTCGACGGCGGAGGCGGTGGGGAGGTTGGAGAAGTCCTTCGGGCAGACGAGCAGGACGCGCTGCCGTACCACCGGAGCCGGATCGAGGCGGGCGGCGACCTCCTCCAGGGCCAGGACGTACACCGCCGCCTGCCGGGCGGCCGCGCCGACCTTGGCCGCGTCCGCGGAACCGTCCAGCATCGGGAAGGACTTGATCTCGACGACCGTCCAGCTGCCGTCGGGGTGGACGACCACCGCGTCCGGCTCCAGGAAGGCGGGGGAGCCGGCGACGTCGAGGGCGAGCATCGGGTGGTCGAGGAGCGTCCAGCCGCCCGGCTCGGCGGAGGCCTCGCGCAGTGCGAGCGCCGTGCGGGCCGTGCGGCCCTCGGGGCCCGCCGCGGTGAGGTCGGGCACCTGCGCCGCGGTGGGCGGCTCGGCCGTGCGGTCCAGCTTCTCGTGCGCCAGCCGCAGCAGCTCCGCCCCGCCGTCCGCCTTGACCTTCGCCTCGAACGCGTTGCCCCGGGTGAAGGCGAACTGCGACTGCCCGAACACCGATGGGGAGCCCAGCGAGTTCGCCAGTGTCGCCTTGTTCACCCCGGCGCCGTCCAGGATGGCGCGCCGCCTGCAGCCCGGGTTGGCGGCGAGGGCCGCCAGGGCACGGGCGTCCAGCGCCTTGGCCGGGACGTCGGGACCGCGCAGCTCAGCGAGCCGCTGCCGCAGCGCCTTCCCCCGCGTCCGAGGGAGAGGCACCAGGCTCGGCTCCACTTCCGAACCGCGACTCGCGCTGCCGTGGAATTCGCTCACCCGCGGAAGTCTGGCATCCGCCACTGACAATTGGGGAACCCGCGACGCGAGAGGGCTCTGCGGTGAACGGCAGCCGCGCCTTCAGCGCGTCCACGCCCCGCAGCACGTACGGCGTCAGGAACAGTCCGACGCCCATCACGCAGGCGCCCGCGACCGCGTCCAGGAAGTAGTGGTTCGCGGTGCCCATGACCACGATCGTCGTCAGCAGCGGGTAGGCGACGGCGAGGACCCGGGTCGTACGCGTCCTGCCGTACTTCCACAGCATGACCCCGCACCACAGCGCCCAGCCCACGTGCAGACTCGGCATGGCCGCGTACTGGTTGGTCATGCCGCCGAGTCCCTTCGGGGCGCTCGCGGCACCCCCCCACCAGCCGTACGAGCTGTACTGGGCCATCGTGTCCACGAACCCGTGGCCCGCCGAGAGGAGACGGGGCGGACACGTCGGCAGCAGCGTGAAGCCGATCAGGCCCATGAAGGTGGACGTCATCAGCCAGGTGCGGGCCGCCCGGTAGTGCCCCGCGCGTGAGCGGAACAGCCAGATCAGGATGGCCGGGGTGACCAGGTAGTGCAGCGAGGCGTACCAGAAGTCCGCCGGGACGCCGAGCCACGCCTCGCGCGTGAAGAGCCGGTTGAGCGGGTGCTCGGCGTTGATGTGCAGGAACTTCTCGGCGCGCAGGATCGCCAGGCCGTGGTCGACGGCGCCGGAGGTGTCACCGCGGGCGAGGAGCCGGCCGGCCGAGTAGCAGGCGTACACCAGCATGATCAGCGGCAGTTCGGTCCACCAGCGCAGACGGGTGGGCGGGGTTGCAGCCTCGGTGCCAGGTGTCGTCTCGGTCTTCGGCATCCGATCGCCTCCCCCTTCGTTCTCGCGCGGCGTCCCGTGGTCGCGGGTCGTGCCACTTTACGGTGTACGCGCGCGCCCCCGTGGGGCGCCCCCGGCCCTCAAAGACGCAGAGATCGACCGTCGGGTTGCCCCAGGACAGCGTGCGCGATGATGGAGGGGTTCCGCCTGCGAATAACTCGGAAGGTCTCCTCCTCATGGCACCGCGCATCCTGCTGGCCCGGCACGGACAGACCGATTGGTCGCTGTCCGGCAAGCACACCGGCAGGACCGACGTGCCCCTCCTGGAGGAAGGCCGGCGCGGCGCCAAGCTGCTCGGCGAACGTCTGCACCGCGCGCCCTTCGAGGGCCTGCCTGATGCCGAGGTGCGCACCAGCCCGCTGGCACGCGCGCGTGAGACGTGCGAACTCGCCGGGTTCGGTGAGCGGGCGGCTCTCTGGGACGCGCTGCTGGAATGGGACTACGGGGCGTACGAGGGGATGACGCCGGAGGAGATCCAGGACGTCCGCCCGGGCTGGCTGATCTGGCGCGACGGCGTCCCGGACGGCGAGTCCCTGGACCGCGTCACCGCCCGGGCCGACGAGGTGGTGCGGTGGGCGCGCTCGGCGGACCGGGATGTGCTGGTGTTCGCGCACGGCCACATCCTGCGCTCGATCGGCGCGCGGTGGCTGGGCTTGCCCATCGACTTCGCGGCCCGCATCCGTCTGAACCCGACCTCGCTGTCCGTACTGGGCTGGGCCTACGGCGAACCGGCCATCGAGAGCTGGAACGACCTGGGGCACCTGGCCGGGTAGGCCGCCACGAAAGGTGCCGCCCGCCGCCGGTGGCGCACCGGACCATGGCTGGGGCGGGGTGCATGGTCCGAGGGCTTGACCGGGGTGGTGCGGGATCCGAGGCGCTGGGGCCGAGGCGGTGTGGGGCACGGGCCCTGGCTCAGGGGGCGTGCAGCCGCGTCCCCGCCCGACGTCTGTTGCCTTCCAGGCCCTGAGTACGGCGGTGCGCGGGCGCGAGCCCGGGAGACCGTGGTGCGTGGTCACGGGCCCCGGCTGCGGCGCCCGTGCAGCCACATGTCTCGCTCGACGCCGGCTGTCTTCCAGACCTCGGGGCATGACAAGGGCGTGGTCGCGGGCCCCCGCTCACACCGTGCGCGGCGACGAGGCGTGGCGGTCCAGGAACGCCGACACGCCCGACGCCCGCCGGTGCGGCAGCAGCACGCGCGCGGTGCCCGCCAGCATCGTCTGGATCCGGGACGACTGCACCTGGTCCAGCAGGTCCAGCACCCGCATCCCCGCCGCCGCGGCCTCGTCCGGCCGGCCGCCCCGCGCCAGGTCGTCCGCGAGTTCCGCCGTGTAGAGGGCGATGTTCCGGGTGAAGTGCGGGTCCTGCAGTTGCGCGGCGCGCCGCGCGTGGCGGGACGCGCGCGACCAGTCACCGAGCGTCGACCAGCACTGCGCCTCCAGCCCCTCCAACTCGGCCTCCCCGTAGAAGCTCATCCACTCGGGGTCGGCCTCCGCGGGGCCCCGCTCGTAGAGGGCCTGCGCCCGGGCCAGGGACTGCTCGCAGCCGGTGCGGTCGGCGAGCCCGGCCCAGCCGCCCGCCTCGCGCAGCGCCAGCAGCGACATCAGCCGGGCCGAACCCAGCGAACGGCCCACGCGTTGCGCGGCCTGCGCCGCCCGCACCGCCTCGCGCGGCCGGCCTGCGTCCCGCGCGAGGAACGCCGTGTTGCAGAACGCGTGCGCCTCCAAGGCGTCGTCGCCGGTCATCCGGGCGGTCGCGAGCGCCTCCGCGTAGTGCGAGCGGGCGTCGTCGAACCGCCCGGAGTCGTGTGCCAGCCAGCCCACCGAGATGGCGAGTTCACCGGCGCCCGAGTGCAGCCGCTCGGCGGTCGTCTGCCGGGTCGCGCCGGCGTCGAGGAGCGCGTACGCGGCGCGCAGCGGCTGCGACGCGCGCCGGTAGAGCCCGTCCGCGCCGTGCCGGTCGTCGAGCAGCCGGATTTTGCGCACGGCCTCCTCGAGCGCGTACGCGTCGCTCGCCCCGGGGCGGCGCACGGGCCCCGCGGCCGCGGCGTCGAAGGCGAGCCCGATGGGGCCCAGCGAGGCGGCGGCCACGGTGGCGCCTCCGGTCATGAATGCGCGACGCAGCACGTCGCTCTCCTCGTCATCGTCGTACATCTCGTGGTTCTGCGGGTGCGGTGTCTCATACGGCTCGTACGCCCCCTCGGTCTCACCGGGCCCGCGCCCCCCGCCCGTCAGGTGGACGGGGGGCGCGTCCTCGGCGGCGGGCGCCCGGCGTCCGCGGACGGACGAGCGGGGCGCGAAGCCGAGGTCGGTGAGCGTGCGGCCGGGGAACATGTGCAGGAACACCCGTTCGTACGCGTAGTTGGGGCAGCGGATCTCGCCCGCCTCGACCCGGCCCACATAGCGCGCGTCACAGCTGACCCGCTCCCCGATCTCGCGGGCCGCGCGCCGTACCGCGGCGGCGAACTCGGCCGGTGAGCGCCTGCCGCGCAGTCGGCGGAAGGCCAGGTTCGGCCTGGGTGGCCGGGTGGGCTGGGACGAGGTCAGCTCTGACGACGCCATGGCCGGGTCCTCTCGTGCGAACCGTCGAACCATGCCGGGGTTGGGGTGAGTTGTTCGAGTGGCTCCCCGTTTCCGGCGGGCAAGAACGTACCTGCTGTGTCGGACCGGCCACGCAGAGTTTGGCTACAAACCGGATATCTCATACCGGATCTGCCATGAACTGCCATCCTTTGCGGCGGACTTCCGCCGTTTCCGTTGACGCGCGCGTGCGTTGAGCACTGCGGACCGGGAGCCGCCCGTCTCCCGACCCGCTTCGTTCAAGGAGGGGTTCCGTGGTGGAGGCCGGGATGCAGACGACGATGCCGCCGACGACGGCGGGGCACGCACCGACTCCGGAGCACAGCGCGCCACCCCTGCCGGGGGGTGCCTGCGACCTCGTCACCGTGCCGGCCCGGCAGGGGCTGGAGGCCGTGGACATCCTGCGCCGGGGAGCCCGCGAGGCGGTCGGCCCCGTACTGCACGACGGCGGCGCCACCCTCGGCTTCCTGGTCCCGCCCGGCACGGCCGCGGCCTGGGACGTGCCGGGCAGCACCTGCACGGAGACCGACGGCCGCGGACTCACCCTGAACCCCGAGCCGCCCGTCGAGGGCTCCGACTGGCTGCTGCCCCCCGACGCCTGCGACCTCGCGACCGACCCGACGGTCCTGCGCGCGGCCCTGGGCGAGGCGGCCCGCACGATCGAGGCGGCGGACAGCTGCCGGTGAGGCGTGCGGGGCCGCCCCGCACGCCGTTGACCTCGGCCCGAGCGGGCAGGGCGTGGTGCGGCCGTCGATAATGGGGGCATGGGTAGGTCCAGGAACGGCCGGCGGGGCGGTGGTGCCGAGGCCGTGGTCGAGGCGGTCGACGGTGGGCTCGCCGAGTTGATACCCGACCGGGAGCGGGCGCGTGCCTGGACGCTGCTGATCGACGGGGCGCCGCAGTCGCACGTCGACCTGGACGACCCCGGGTACCTCTCCTTCGAGTACCAGCGCCGCCTCGGCCACGTCATCGACCTCGCCGCACCGCCCGGCCGCCCCGTGCACGCCGTGCACCTCGGCGGGGGCGCCCTCACCCTCGCCCGGTACGTCGCCGCCACCCGCCCCCGCTCCACCCAGCAGGTCGTCGAGCGCGACGCGGCCCTCGTCCAACTGGTGCGCCGGAAGCTGCCGTTGGACCCGAACGCCCGCATCCGCGTGCGTGCCACGGACGCCCGCGAGGGGCTGGCCAAGGTCCTCGACGGCTGGGCCGACCTGGTCATCGCCGACGTCTTCAGCGGCGCCCGCACGCCCGCCCATCTGACGTCCACGGAGTTCCTCGACGAGGTCCGACGGGTCCTCAAAACGGGCGGTGTCTACGCCGCGAACCTCGCCGACGGACCGCCGCTGGCCCATCTGCGCGGCCAGATCGCCACCGCCGCCGCCCGCTTTTCCGAACTAGCCCTGGTCGCCGACCCGGCCGTGCTGCGCGGCAAACGCTTCGGCAACGCCGTCCTGGTCGCCTCCGACACTCCGCTGCAGGTCGCCGAACTGACCCGCCGGGCCGCCTCCGACCCGCACCCCGGCCGCCTCGAACACGGCCGGGCGCTGCGGGACTTCACGGGCGGCGCCAGCCCGGTCACGGACGCCGCGGCGACCGCGTCACCCGCACCGCCGCCGTCGGTGTTCCGCTAGCGCGCCGCGGGCCCCAATAGCGGCCCTAGTAGGTGCCGACGTCCACATGGGGCGGCCCGTCGTGCCAGGTGCAGATCACCGAGACCTTGTCGGTGCCCGAGGTGAACTCCACCCGGATCCAGGTGTCCGTCTTCCACGTCTGCATCGACCAGCCGGTGTCCGGGGTCGCCATCACGAGCGTCGCCGAGGTGGCACCGAGGTCGAACACCACCCGCCCGCCGTCGGTGTCGTAACTCCGCACCGTGCCGGACGTCGTCGGCGACGGCTTGGCGACGGGCGTCTTCGAGACGCTCGGCGTCGGCGTCGGGGACGGGCTGCTCTGCCGACTCCCCGACGGCGAAGACGGCGAAGGAGACGGCCTGGGCGATGACGTGGCCAGCGGTTTCGCCTCCTGCGTGGTCGCGCCGGCCGCCCTGATGGGCAGGGCGCGGGGCGGGTCGTACGCCGTGCCCGCCATGACCGTGTGGACGCCCCACCACGACAGCGTGACCGCCGCGCCCGTGGCGAGCGTCCAAGCCAGTACGTGTACGAGTCCTCTGCGCATCGCCGGTCATACTGCCTCACCCGCCCCACTGGCCGCACACGCTCGGAGTTATCCACAGGCCCGAGTGCGGCTCGCCCGCATGGCGTACGGTGCCGCGCATGGCAAGTGTGCTCGTGGTCGAGGACGACCAGTTCGTGCGTTCGGCGCTGATCCGGCACCTGACCGATGCCGCGCACACCGTGCGCAGTGTGGGGACGGCGCTGGAGGCGCTGCGCGAGGTCGCCCATTTCCGCTTCGACGTGGTCATCCTCGACCTCGGCCTGCCCGACCTGGACGGGTCCGAGGCCCTGAAGATGCTGCGCGGGATCACCGACGTGCCGGTGATCATCGCCACCGCGCGGGACGACGAGACGGAGATCGTCCGCCTGCTGAACGCGGGCGCGGACGACTACCTGACCAAGCCGTTCTCGGTCGAGCACCTGTCGGCGCGGATGTCCGCGGTCCTACGGCGCTCCCGCACCGCCCCGGGCGACGCGCCGCCCTCCACCGTCATCCGCGTCGGCGGCCTCACCGTCGATCCGCTGCGCCGCCAGGCCGAGTTGGACGGTGCGCGACTCGACCTCACCCGGCGCGAGTTCGACCTGCTCGCCTTCCTGGCCGGCCGCCCCGGGGTCGTCGTCCCCCGCAGGGAACTGCTCGCCGAGGTGTGGCAGCAGTCCTACGGCGACGACCAGACCATCGACGTCCATCTCTCCTGGCTGCGGCGGAAGTTGGGCGAGACGGCGGCGCGGCCGCGCTATCTGCACACCTTGCGCGGGGTCGGTGTGAAGCTGGAGCCGCCGGGTGGGGAGGCGCCGCGATGAGATGGGCACTGGTCAAGGTCTGTCTGGCGGTCACCGCCATGGTCGTGGTCGCCTTCGCGGTGCCGCTCGGGCTCGTCATCAAGGAGATGGCCCGCGACCGCGCGTTCTCCAACGCCGAGCGGCAGGCGGCCGCCGTCGCGCCGGCCCTGTCCATCACCACCGAGCGCGACCAGTTGGAGCGGGTCGTCGCCTCGGCCGGCTCCGACTCCGGGATGGCCGTGCACATACCGGCGGCCGGCGGTCAGGCGGCCGTGGACATCGGCAGGCGGCGCGCGGCCGACGAGGACATCGCGACCGTGCGCAGACTGGGGCGTGCCTCCACCACCGAGGTGCCGGGCGGCTCCACGCTGCTCCAGCCGGTCGCGCTGAGCTCCGGCGCCATCGCGGTCGTGGAGGTGTACGTCCCCGAGTCCGAGGTCACCAACGGCGTGGGCACGGCCTGGGCGGTGCTCGCCGGGGTCGGCGTCGCGCTGATCGTGGGCTCGGTCGCGGTCGCGGACCGGCTGGGGGTGCGGATGGTGCAGCCCGCGCAGCGGCTGGTCGAGGGGGCGCACGAGCTGGGGGAGGGGAAGCTCGGGGCGAGGGTGCCGGAGGAGGGGCCGAACGAACTGCGGCTGGCGGCGGTCGCGTTCAACTCCATGGCCGACCAGGTCGTACAACTGCTGGCGAACGAAAGGGAGTTGGCGGCCGATCTGTCCCACCGGCTGCGCACCCCGCTGACCGTGCTGCGGCTGAACGCGGCCTCGCTCGGGGACGGGCCGGCCGCCGAGCAGACCCGGGCCGCGGTCGCCCAGCTGGAGCGGGAGGTCGACACCATCATCCGCACCGCCCGGGACGCCAAGCCGCAGACCGCGGCTGCGGGACCCGGCGCCGGGTGCGACGCGGCCGAGGTGGTGCGGGAGCGGATGGCGTTCTGGTCGGCGCTGGCCGAGGACGAGGGCCGCAAATGGCGGGTGGCCGGCGCCGACCGGCCGGTGCGGATACCGGTGGCCCGGGCGGATCTCGCGGCGGCGCTGGACGCCCTGCTCGGCAATGTCTTCCGGCACACCGCCGAGGGCACGGCCTTCGCCGTCGACCTGCACAACGGCGAGGACGCGGTGATCGTGCTCGTCTCCGACGCGGGGCCGGGCATATCCGACCCCGAGACGGCGATGGCGCGCGGCCGGGGGTCGGGCAGCGACGGCTCGACCGGGCTCGGGCTGGACATCGTGCGCCGGCTCGCGGAGTCGACCGGCGGCGATGTGCGGATCGGGTCGTCCGTGCTGGGCGGGACCGAGGTGCGGATCTGGATCCAGCTGGACGGACGCGAGCGGATGCCGGGCGGGCGGGGGCACCGGTCGGTGCGACGGCGCCGGCAGCGGAAATTGGTCTCTACCTTTAACCGTCCCCGATCCCTTCCTTAAGCGCACCCTAAGATCCTCAACCCCCGTCCGGATCAGGCGCTTTGCCCGTTTCCGGATCGCTAGCGTGCCACGGCATGAGCATGCATCGACGCAAGGTGAGCGGCAGGAACAAGGCCATCGGCGGGGTCGTGGCCGCAGCCGTGGTGGGCGCTGGTGCGGTCCTTCTCACCGGCACCGCCCAGGCGGCCGGAATCGGGGCCGCGTACACCAAGACCAGTGACTGGTCGACCGGTTACACCGCGCAGTACGTGGTGACGAACAACAGCGGTGCCCGGGAGAAGGACTGGAAGCTGGAGTTCGACCTGCCGTCGGGCGCCAAGCTCAGTTCGCTCTGGAACGCCGAGTCGGCCGTGCAGGGACAGCACGTCACCGTGACCCCGCCGAAGTGGGACACCGACGGTCTGGCGGCCGGTGAGTCCGCCACCGTCGGCTTCGTCGTCAGCGGCGGCGGCGATCCCACCGACTGCCTCATCGACGGCGCGACATGCTCGGCCGATGCCACCGCCACCCCGGAACCGAGCGGCCGCCCGACGCAGTCCGCCACCCCGACACCCACCCCCACCGTCACGGCCTCCCCCTCTCAGAGCGCCGGCACCGGGAACGGCACCGGCACCACCGCGAGCGCCGGATTCGCGCCCTACGTCGACACCTCCCTCTACCCTGCCTTCGACCTGCTCGCGAGCGCCAACGCGACCGGCGTGAAGAACTACAACCTGGCCTTCGTCACCGACGGCGGCGGCTGCACACCGAAGTGGGGCGGGGTCACGGACCTCGGCGGCGACGGTGTGGCCTCGCAGATCGGGGCGCTGCGCGCGAAGGGCGGTGACGTCCGGGTCTCCTTCGGCGGCGCCTCCGGCTCGGAGCTCGCGACGACGTGCTCCTCGGCGGACGCGCTGGCGGCGGCGTACGGCAAGGCCGTCGACGCGTACAAGCTGACCAAGGTCGACTTCGACGTGGAGGGCGGCGCGCTGCCCAACGCGACGGCGAACACCAACCGGGCGAAGGCGATAGCCAAGCTCGAAGCCCAACACCCCGGTCTGGACGTCTCCTTCACCCTCCCGGTCATGCCGGAGGGCCTCACCCAGGACGGCGTGAACCTGCTGTCCAACGCCAAGGCCAACGGGGTGAGGATCTCCGCCGTCAACATCATGGCGATGGACTACGGCCCCTCCTACAACGGCGACATGGGCACCTACGCCGAGCAGGCCGCCACCGCCACCCAGGCCCAGGTCAAGAGCGTGCTGGGGCTGTCCGACGCGGCCGCCTGGAAGACGGTCGCCGTCACTCCGATGATCGGCGTCAACGACGTCTCCTCCGAGGTCTTCAAGGTCGACGACGCCACCCAGCTGGTGAACTTCGCCAAGTCCAAGGGCCTGGGCTGGCTGTCCATGTGGTCGGCCACCCGCGACCAGAGTTGCGCCGGCGGCACCAAGCCCACCGCCGACGCCACCTGCAGCTCGATCGCCCAGGACAAGTTCGCCTTCTCGAAGGCGTTCGGCGCCTTCCGCTAGGTCGCCGGGCCTGCGTGCTCCACTACGACAACGACTTCGGGACCATCGCGTCGGTCACCGGCCAGCCGACCCAGTGGCTCGCTCCCCCGGGAACCCTCTGATCGCGAAGCGCCGGGCAGGAGTCACCCGCCCGCTCTCCGAGCCGTGCCTCGGGGTCCCTGTGAACCGCGCGGGACGCGGCACGCCCCCTCGGCGTGCCGCGTCCCGTCCCCCGGTGCCCCCGTGGGCTCAGTCGGACGTCGCCGGCGGCAGGGTGCCCGTCCGGGCCGCCTGGCCGTACCAGTGGGCGCTCGACTTCGGCGTACGGGCGAGGGAGGCGTAGTCGACGTACACCGCGCCGAAGCGCTTGTCGTAGCCGTACGCCCACTCGAAGTTGTCCATCAGCGACCACAGGTAGTAGCCGCGCACGTCGGCGCCGTCGGTGATCGCGCGGCGCACCGCCGAGAGGTGGCCGTGGAGGTAGGCGATGCGCTCCGGGTCGTGCACGCGGCCGTCGGGGTCGGGCTTGTCGTCGTAGGCCGCGCCGTTCTCGGTGATGTACAGCGGCAGGCCGGGGGCCTCGCGGGTGTAGCGCATGATCAGCTCGTGCAGACCGGTCGGGTCGATCGTCCAGCCCATCTCCGTGCGCTCGCCCGGCGTCTGGTGGAAGGCGACGTCGTCCGCGCCCGGCCACGGGGAGTGCTCGCTCGCCCCGTGGCCGTCGGTGCGCGGGCCGTTCATCTTGCCCTCGGCGGCCGAGACCAGCGTCGGCGTGTAGTAGTTGAGGCCCAGTGCGTCCAGCGGCTGGTTGATGGCCTGCAGGTCGCCGTCGAGGACGTACGACCAGTCGGTGACCGACGAGGTCGCCGTGAACAGCGTCTCCGGGTACGCCCCGTGCAGCATCGGGCCGTGGAAGACCCCGTTGGCCAGGTCGTCGATCTTCCGCACCGCCGCCAGGTCCGCCGGGTTCTGCGGCGAAAGGGGCCTGACGACCGAGGAGTTGAGGCTGATGGCCACGGAGTTGCGGGCGGGCATGGTCGAACGCAGCGCCAACGTGCCCAGGCCGTGGGCCAGGTTGAGGTGGTGCGCGGCGCGCAGTGTGGCCTCCGGCTCGGTGCGGCCGGGGGCGTGCACGCCGGAGCCGTAGCCCAGGAAGGCGCTGCACCAGGGCTCGTTGAGGGTGATCCACTGCTCCACCCGGTCGCCCAGCGCCTCGCCGACGATCTGCGCGTATTCGGCGAACCTGAGCGCGGTGTCGCGCTCGGGCCAGCCGCCCGCGTCCTCCAGCTCCTGCGGCAGGTCCCAGTGGTAGAGGGTGGCGGCCGGCTTGATGCCGTGCTCGAGCAGCTCGTCGACCAGCCGGCGGTAGAAGTCCAGGCCCACCTGCACGGCGGGCCCGCGCCCCGTGGGCTGCACCCGCGACCAGGAGATCGAGAAGCGGTAGGCGGACAGGCCGAGGTCGGCCATCATCGCCACGTCCTCGCGGTAGCGGTGGTAGTGGTCGACAGCGATGTCACCGTGCTCACCGCCCACCGTCTTGCCGGGTGTGTGGCTGAAGGTGTCCCAGATCGAGGGCGTACGACCGTCCTCCCGCACCGCCCCCTCGATCTGGTACGCCGAGGTCGCGGCGCCCCACAGGAAGCCGGGAGGAAAGGTCACCGGGGTCGCCGGGTGTGCGGAGTCAGTCATGGAAGCGCTCCCATAAGTGGTCGTCGAGACCGAAGAGTTGGAAGGAGTGGGGCCGAGGCGGCGCTGACCCGGCCCCGAAGACGCGCGCCGGCGCGAACGGGGGCCGGGCGTCAGCCCTTGATCGCGCCCTGCATGATGCCGCCCACGATCTGCTTGCCGAACAGGATGAAGGCGATCAGCAGCGGCAGTGTGCCCAGCAGCGCGCCCGCCATGATCACGGCCTGGTCGGGGACGTAGCCGGTGCCGAGTGAGTTCAGGGCGACCTGCACGGTGGGGTTCTGCTGGTTCAGGGCGATGATCGGCCACAGGAAGTCGTTCCAGGCGAACACGAAGGTCAGCAGGCCGAGCACGGCCATCGCCGGCCGCGCCGCCGGGAACACCACGTGCCACACCACCCTCAGGCTGCTCGCGCCGTCCACTCTCGCCGCCTCGATCAGCTCGGTCGGCAGCGCCTGCACCAGGTACTGGCGCATGAAGAACGTACCGAACGCGGTGACCAGGGTCGGCAGGATGACGGTCTGCAGCTGGTTCGACCAGCCCAGGTCGCTCATCCACAGGTACAGCGGTACGACGGCCAGCTGCGGCGGGATCAACATGGTGCCGATGGTCAGCAGCAGCAGCACGCTGGAGAATCTGAACCGCAGCTTGGCGAAGGCGAACCCGGCGAGCGTGGAGAACAGCACCGTCGCGACGGTGATCGTCCCGGCGACGACCGTGCTGTTGAACATCGCGGTGCCGAGCCCGGCCTGGTCCCAGGCCGCCTGCATGTTCTTGAACAGGTTCCCGCCGAACCACAGTGGCGGCGGCGTCTCGGCCAGCCTGCGGTCGGTGCGCGAGGCCGCGACGGCCGTCCACACCAGGGGCGCCAGCGAGACCAGGGCGAAGACCGTCAGGACGATGTAGGTGACCGGGCCCGCGTGCAGCTGCTTGCCCGCACCCATCACCCGGCGCGGGCGGCGCGGCTCCTTACGGACCTGAGGCAGGGTCAGTTCACTGGTGGTCATTGGGACTTCCTCAGGCGTCGGGTGAGCAGCATGTTGACCGCGGCGATGACCACCAGGATGAGGAACATCGACCAGGCGATCGCGGACGCCTTGCCCAGGTTGCCGATGATCCAGCCCTGGTCGTACATGTACAGACCCAGGGTCTGGTACTGGTGCTCGGAGCCGCCCTTGGACCCGCTGACCCCGCCGAACAGCAGGGGCTCACCGAACAGCTGGGTCGCGCCGATGGTGGACACCACGACGGTGAACAGGATCGTGGGCCGCAACTGCGGGATCGTCACGTGCCGGAACTGCTGCCAGCGGTTGGCGCCGTCCAGCGAGGCCGACTCGTACAGGTCCGTCGGGATGGCCTGCATCGCCGCCAGGTAGATCAGCGCGTTGTAGCCGGTCCACCGCCAGATCACGATCGAGGACACCGCGAACTGCGAACCCCAGTCGGACTCACGCCAGTTGATCGGATCGACCCCGACGAAGTGCAGCAGCCAGTTGATCATGCCGCCGTCCCAGGAGTACAGCAGCGTGAAGACCAGCGTCGCCGCCGCCACCGAGGTGGCGTACGGGGTCAGCATCACGACCCGCCAGACGGTCGAGCCGCGCAGCCGGTAGTTGAGCAGATGCGCCAGGCCGATCGCCGCCATCAGCTGCGGCACGGTCGAGATCAGACCGATGGTGAAGGTGTTCTTCAGAGCGTTCCAGAAGAACTCCGAGGACAACAGGTTCCTGTAGTTGTCCAGACCCGCCCAGGTCTGGGTGTTCAGCGAGGACAACTGCACGTTGTGCAGCGAGTACCAGGCGGTGTACAGCAGCGGGACCAGGGAGAAGGCCCCGAAGATGACGAAGAAGGGGGCGATGAACGCGTAGGGGGACGCCTTCATGTCCCAGCGGTACAGCCGGCTGCGCCACGAGTCGGGACCCGCAGGCGGCGTACCGCGACCCTGAGCGCCCCGGGCCGCGCCCGGCGGGGTGCCGGGCGCGGCCTCGGCGCTCGACGCGGGATGCGCGAGAGCCTGCTTGGAGCTGGTCACTGGCCGAGCACGTCCTTGATCTCGTTCTTGGCCGCGCTCCAGCCCTGGTCGGGCGTCTTGCCCTTCTGCTCGACCTGGAGGATGCCGACGTCGGTGATCGCGGTGTTGATCGGCTGGTCCTTGATGCCGAAGTACTGCGACGGGATCGTCTTCGCCGAGTCCGCGAAGATCTGCGTGATCGGCGCGTTGGAGAAGTACGCCGTGGTGTCCGCGGCCGGCTTCAGGCTCGTGTACGCCGATGGGGTCGACGGGAAGCTGGCCTGCTTGGCGAAGACCTTGGCCTGCTGCTCGGGCGCCGTCAGCCACTTGGCCAGGGCGATGGCCTCCTTCTGGTGCTTGCCCGCCGTCGGCACGCCGAGGAAGGAGCCGCCCCAGTTGGACGCGGTCGGGGCCGCCGCCACGTCCCAGTTGCCCTTGCCGGAGTCACCGGACTTCTGCTCGATGTAGCCGATCATCCAGGCCGGGCAGGCCACGGTGGCGAAGGAGGCGTTGGCGTAGCCCTGGTCCCACGGCTTGTCGAACTGCTTCAGCTTCGCCGACATGTTGCTGGTCGCCACCGTCATCGCGACGTCCCAGGCCTTCTTCACGCCGTCGGAGGTGTCCCAGATGACCTTGTCGCTGCCCTTGTCGTAGTAGCGCTCGCTCGCGCCGCCGAGGGCCGCGTTGTAGACGGAGGAGGCCGAGTCCACGAACTTGGTGCCCTTGGGCGCCTTCTTCATGTACTGCTTGCCGACGTCCACGTACTTGGCCCAGTCGCCCTTCCACATGGTGGCGAGCTGGGTGCGGTCGGTGGGCAGACCGGCCTTCTGGAAGAGGTCCTTGCGGTAGCAGATCGCCATCGGGCCGATGTCGGTGCCGAGGCCGATCAGCTTGCCGTCCTTGGTGGTGGCCTGGGCGTTCTTCCAGTCCAGCCACTGGGATTCGTCGACGTCCTTGCCCAGGTCGACGAACTTCGACGCCTGCGTCTGCACGGCCTCGGTGATGTTGCCGACCTCTATCGCCTGGATGTCGTCGGTGCCGGAACCGGCCTGGAGGCGGGTGAGGACCTTCGGCCAGTAGACGTCGGTGCGGGTGGTGACGTTCTCCTTGATGTTGATGTCCGGGTGGAGCTTCATGTACTCGTCGTAGAGGCCGGCCTGCTTGTAGCCGAACACACCGAAGGTGCCGACGGTCAGCGTGGTCTTGCCCTTGGCGTTGCCGCCGTTGTCGTTCGACGAGCTGTTGTCCGAGTCACTGGAGCAGCCGGCCAGCAGGCCCGTGGCCAGCGCGGCGACGGCCGTGAGGGCCATCAGCCTGCGGGACCGTCGGGTACTCGTGCCCATGTTGCATCCTCCTGTTGCCTGACGTGCCGACCCCCCGGCCAACTGCATTGGTTGGGCCCGTTCGTGCTCGCTGCGGCTCGGGCGGGGAACGTGCGGGATGTGTATGTGTCAGGTACTGTGGGAGCGCTCCCACAAGTGATGTGTTGAAGGTTCGCGGGTCGAGGCGGGGGTGTCAAGGGAGCGGACGCGGAGTTATGCGTTCAGTTATCGGGACGTTAAGTGGAATCGCGAGGTCCGTGACCCGGGTCCCCCGGCGTGCCACCGGGGCGCCCGGGGACGGTCGCCACTGCTCACGGGGCTGTTAGATTCCAGCCAACGTAGGTCCATGGGAGGCGGAGCCAATGGCAACAGGCCACGGAGCGCGGAGCCGGAGCGGGGGCCGGCCCACCCTCGAGGAGGTCGCCGCGCGGGCCGGTGTCGGCCGCGGCACGGTCTCCCGCGTGATCAACGGCTCCCCCCGCGTCAGCGACGCCACCCGCGCGGCCGTGGAGGCGGCGGTCGCCGAACTCGGTTACGTCCCCAACACCGCGGCCCGCGCCCTCGCCGCCAACCGCACGGACGCGATCGCGCTGGTCGTCCCCGAGCCGGAGACCCGGTTCTTCTCGGAGCCGTACTTCTCCGACATGCTCAAGGGCGTCGGCGCCGAACTCTCCGAGACCGAGATGCAGTTGCTCCTGATCTTCGCGGGCAACGACCGCGAGCGCAGACGCCTGGCCCAGTACCTGGCCGCCCACCGCGTGGACGGCGTCCTGCTGGTCTCCGTGCACGCCGACGACCCCCTGCCCGACCTGCTGGCCCAACTGGAGATCCCGGCCGTGATCAGCGGCCCCCGCTCGGCCGCGGAGACCCTGACCTCGGTCGACTCCGACAACTACGGCGGCGGCCGCTCGGCCGCCGAGCACCTGCTGGCCGGGGGCCGCAGCAGGATCGCCCACATCACCGGCCGCCTCGACGTCTACGGCGCCCAGCGCCGCGTCGACGGCTATCGCGACGCCCTGCGCGACGCCGGCCACGAGGTGGACGAGCGCCTGGTGGAGGCCGGCGACTTCACCGAGGAGGGCGGCCACCGGGCGATGACCGAGCTGCTCGAGCGCTGCCCCGACCTGGACGCGGTCTTCGCCGGCTCGGACGTCATGGCGGCGGGCGCCCGCCAGGTGCTGCGCGAGGAGGGCCGCCGCATCCCCGACGACGTGGCCCTCGTCGGCTACGACGACTCCGCCATCGCCCGCCACATGGACCCGCCCCTCACCAGCGTCCGCCAGCCCATCGAGGAGATGGGCCGCCGCATGATCGACCTCCTCCTGGAGGAGATCGCCGACCGCCGCCCGGCGGTGTCACGGGGGCTGGAGCGCCGGCAGGTGGTGCTGGCGACCGAACTGGTGACGCGGGCGTCTTCCTAGACGGCTTCTCTCCTGGTCAACCGGGCAGCTCCAGCCGCCACCTCCGCTCACCGTCCCGCTCCACCTCCGTCGGCTCGAGCCCGGCGGCCCGGGCGACCGCCTCCGACGCCCGGTGTTCGGGATGGACGTGGGCGATCACCGTCCGCACACAGGTCTGCCCCGCCAGCAGGGACACGAGCCCACGGGCGGCCTCGGCGGCCAGGCCCCGTCCCTGCCACGCGGTCCCGATCACCCAGGCGACCTCCGCGACGGACCCCACGACCGTGGCCTGCACGGTTCCCACCAGCCGGGCCTCCTCCCGCAGCCGCAGCACCCAGTTGCACCAGGACACGGCCGGGTCGGGACAACCGGCGACCAGGCGTTCGTAGCGGGCGCGGAGGGCGCCGGGGGAGGCGGGGGTGCCGCCGATGAAGAGGTGCAGCGCCGGATCCGAGAGTACGGCGGCCATCTCGGCGGCGTGTTCTTCCGACAGGGGGACGGCGTCGAGGCGTGCGGTGCGGAAGAACTCGGCCCGTACGCGAGGGGGTTGCTCGGTCATGGTGCGGGTCAGCGGGGGGCCTTGGCGTAGGTGTACGGCGCGGCGACGCCCGCGCTGTGGTGCTCGGCGGCGCGGAGGGCGACGGTGAGACGCTCGCGCGGCTTCAGCGCGAGTTTGGCGGTGGCGTGGAGGGCGCCGAGGGCGAGTTCCTCGCCGCAGCCGACCGCCGCGTACCCGTCGGCGGGTTCGCCGACCTGGTAGTCGCTGTCCAGGACGAAGAGCCTGCCGTGCACGCCGACGAGGAAGGTGCCAGCCTGTTCCTGCTCGGAGTCCTTGCGCGCCCAGCCGCCGTCCTTGAGGCAACCGCGGACGGCGTTGACGAAGGTGGTGGCCATGAAGCGGTCGAGGTCGCCCTCCGGGTGCGGGGCCTCGAAGGCGTGGTGGAGCAGCTGGCCCATGCGGAAGGAGGTGGTGAAGCCGAACGCGTAGGGGCCGTTGATGAACACCTTGGGGTCGCGGCGGATGGTGAGCCGGTAGCCGTCGCTGCCGGCGGAGTCCCCGGCGAGATGGACGCGCTTGCGGTGGACCAGGCCGACGATGACGGTCAAGTCAGCACCTCCGAGGGCTGGTTGAGACGTACGGCCGTAACGAGATCGTTCTGCCCGCAGCCCGCGCGGAGCTACCGCTTCCGCACGTGCACGAGTGCCCCGTGCAGCGGTGCCGATACGACTGACCCGACCCCGGAGGCCGCCGCCTCCCGCCAGGCCGCGCAGCCAGTAACGCCTCCAGGCGTACGGCGGCGCCCCCCTCCAGCGGCGACCCGACCGGTGCATCGGTAGTGTCCGCACTGATGCGCGAGGCTGGCGGCCTGGCGCCCGGCCGGAGGAGGACCAGCATGGCCGACAGCCGGCAGGAGACCGTGTCTGCGCGGCCCCCGGAGGCGCGCGGACAGCTCGCGCACGACTCGGTACGTCTGGCGGTCGTCGTCGGCGCGCTCGGCGTGGTCTTCGGCGACATCGGGACCAGCCCGATCTACACCCTCCAGACCGTGTTCAACCCGGGCGATCCGCACCCCGTCCCGGTGTCCACGCAGAACGTGTACGGCGTGGTGTCACTGGTGTTCTGGTCGGTGATGATCGTCGTGACGGTGACGTACGTGCTGCTGGCGATGCGCGCCGACAACGAGGGCGAGGGCGGCATCATGGCCCTGATCACCCTGTTGCGGAGGTGGACTTCACAGCGGGGCAGGCGGGCCGCGGCGATCCTGGCCGGGCTGGGCATCTTCGGGGCGTCGCTGTTCTTCGGCGACAGCATGATCACGCCCGCCATCTCGGTGCTGTCCGCCGTCGAGGGGCTCAAGGTCGTCGAGCCGTCGCTGGACAGCGCGGTCGTGCCGATCACCGCGGTGATCATCGTGATCCTGTTCCTGGTGCAGCGCCGGGGCACCGCGGCGGTGGGCCGGGTGTTCGGGCCCGTCATGATCGCCTGGTTCACGGCGATCGGCGCGTGCGGCGTCAGGGGCGTCACCGAGCACCCGGGCATCCTCAGGGCGCTGTCACCGACGTACGCCCTGAGCTTCCTGTTCGGCCACTTCGGCACCGCCTTCTTCGCTCTCGCGGCGGTCGTGCTCGCGGTCACCGGCGCCGAGGCGCTTTACGCCGACATGGGGCACTTCGGCCGCCGGTCCATCACCCGGGCCTGGCTGTTCCTCGTCTTCCCGGCCTGCGTCCTGAGCTACCTCGGACAGGGCGCGCTCATCCTCGGCGACCCGAAGAACATCAGCAGCCCCTTCTTCCTGCTCGTGCCCGACTGGGGGCGGTGGCCGATGATCCTCCTGGCCACCGCGGCCACGGTGATCGCCTCCCAGGCGGTGATCACCGGCGCGTACTCGGTCACCTCCCAGGCGGCTCAGCTCGGCTACCTGCCGAGGCTGCGGATCGCGCACACCTCCGAGTCGACCGTGGGCCAGATCTACGTGCCCTGGGTCAACTGGCTGCTGATGGTCTCGGTCCTCACCCTGGTCTTCGCCTTCCGCAGTTCCGCGGCGCTGGCCTTCGCGTTCGGCATGGCGGTCACCGCCACCATCACCATCACCACCCTGCTGTTCTTCTACGTCGCCCGCGCCAAGTGGGGCACACCCCGGTGGCTCATCGCCATCGGCGCGACCGTGCTGCTCACCGTGGACCTGCTGTTCGTGGCGGCCAACCTGACCAAACTGGTGCACGGCGCGTGGCTGCCGCTGCTGATCGGCCTGACCGTGTTCACGGTCATGACGACCTGGCAGCGCGGCCGCAGCATCGTCACGGCGGAACGGGCCCGGCACGAGGGTCCGTTGCCCGAGTTCATCGAGGACCTGCGGACCGGGCGGACGTCGACACGTGTGGTCCCCGGCACGGCCGTCTTCCTCAACCGGGGCAAGGAGACCGCGCCGCTGGCGATGCGGGCCAACGTCGAGCACAACCACGTACGGCACGAACAGGTCGTGATCCTGTCCATCGAGACCGAGCCCGTGCCCCGCATCCCGGCCGACGAGCGCCTCGCCGTGGACAGCCTCGGCTTCGGCGACGACGGCATCGTGCATGTCACGGCCCGGTTCGGCTACATGGAGACCCCGGACGTGCCCGCCACCCTGGCCCTGCTCGAACCGGCCGACACCGAAGGGCCGTTGGACCTGGAGCGGGCGTCCTACTTCCTGTCGAAGATCGCGCTGCGGCGCGGCAAGGCACCGACGATGGCCCCGTGGCGCAAGCGCCTGTTCATCGCGACGTCCTACATCACGGCCGACGCCGCCGAGTACTTCGGCCTGCCCGGCGACCGTACGGTCATCATGGGCTCCCACATCGAAGTCTGACCGTGCCCCGCCCGGCCGGCGTCACCGCCGACCGACCCCGGGTGATCTCGCTCGTACAGGTGTTTGACCTTGAGGGCCGTGGGCTACCCGCACCGGGAAGCCCGCGCACGGCCGGCAGCCCGCGGTGACCTGTGGGAATGCTCCACGGAGCTTCTCCCGTACCGGGATCCGGAGCGCGGGCTCGGCGAGGCACCGCGCGGGATGGGATCCGACAGACGGCAAGGGGCTGGTTGTGATGACCGTGACAACGCAGCAGGGCGGCGGCGGAGGTTCCAGTGGCCTCTACGACGTGCTGGAGCTGATTCTCGACCGGGGGCTGGTGATCGACGCGTTTGTGCGGGTCTCCCTGGTCGGCATCGAGATACTCAAGATCGATATACGGGTCGTGGTGGCGAGCGTGGACACGTATCTGCGCTTTGCCGAGGCGTGCAACCGACTCGACCTGGAGGCGGGCCCCCGCAAGCCGGCCGGCCTGACCGAACTCCCGGGAAAGCTCACCGAATCCGGTGCCCGCGGCAAGACCAAGGGTGCGCTGTCCGGGGCCGCCGAGACGATCTCGCAGGCCTTCCAGCAGGCTCGTGACGAGGGACGCGAGAAGCAGGGAACCCGCTCCGCGAGCCGGCGGGAGGACGAGCGATGAGCACCTACGTCTACGGGATCACCCACGCCTCACACCCCTCGCTCACTTCGCTCCTCGAGGACGTGGACGGCGTGGGTGACCCACCGCGGCCGGTGCGCGTGCTGCGCCAGGGCGAGCTGGCCGCGGTCGTCAGCGACGCCCCCGAGGAACTCCGGCCCAAGCGGCGTGACCTCCTCGCCCACCAGCGTGTGCTGGACGCGGCCGGGGAGGACGGCGTGGTCCTGCCCATACGCTTCGCCAGCGTCTCGCCCGACGACGAGACAGTGACCAGCGTGCTGGCCGAACGTGCGGATCACCTGCTGGAGCGGCTGCGGGCGCTGGACGGCAAAACGGAGTACAACCTCAAGGCCAACCACAACGAAGAGGCCGTGCTGCAGCTGGTGGTGGCGGACAACGACGAGATCCGCTCCCTGGCACGAGCGAACCAGCAGGCCGGCGGGGGCTCGCAGGAGGACAGGATCCGGCTCGGGGAAATGATCGCGGCCGCGCGCCAGGCCCGCGAAGCGGCCGACGCCGACATGCTCCAGCGGGAACTGGGCCCTGCCGCTGAGGCGGTCAGCGCCGCACCGTCGAGCACCGGCTGGCTGGCCAACCTCTCCTTCCTCATCGACCGCGCCTCGGCGGCACGATTCCTGGACGCGGTCGACCGGGTCCGCCGGCAGCACCCCCATCTGGAACTCCCCGTCAACGGACCCCTGCCCCCGTACAGCTTCGTCGACGACGCCTCCCCGCACACCGAGGACACCGCCCAGGCACTCGAAGGCGCAGCCGATCACAGGAACGGGTGAGCCGCGCCGCCACACAACCGCCGGCAGCCCTCACCCGGCACCTGGTCAGCCCTGCCGCTCGCGCCCGAGCGGCAGGCTGCTGATCAGGGCAGATGGAGAACCGGGACGCGAGTATCTAGGGTCTGCACGTGGCTTTCATCCTGGTGTGCGAAGACGACGCGGCGGTCCGCGGCATCCTCAGGCGCGCCCTGGAGCACGACGGCCACACCGTTTCCGTCGCCGCCACGGCCGACAGCCTGCTGCGGCAGCTCGCACCGGCGCCCCATCTGATCGTCCTGGATCTCGGGCTGCCGGACGCCGACGGCCGCGACGTCTGCCTGGCGCTGCGGGCCCGCGGCGTCGACGCGCCGGTGTTGATGCTCACGGCCTTGGACGGCCTGCAGCACAAGGTGGGCGGCTTCGAGGCCGGCGCCGACGACTACATGACCAAGCCCTTCGACATCCCGGAACTGCTGGTGCGTGTGCGCGCGCTGCTGCGCCGGGCCACCGTGGTGGCCGCACCGCACGAGGTGGTCCTCGATCCGGCGAAGCATGTGGTGACCTGCGACGCGGTGACCATGAGCCTGACACCGACCGAGTTCCGGCTCCTGGGCCGCCTGATCGCCTCGCAGGGAGAGGCGGTACGCCGCCACGCCCTCGTCGCCGCCGGCTGGCCGCATGGAGCGCGGGTCAGCGACAACACCCTCGACTCCTTTGTGCGCCGGCTGCGGACGAAGCTCGGTCCGCTCGGTGTGGCCGGACGTCTGGCGACCGTCCGCGGTGTGGGATACCGATGGCAGTGACGGGCTTCCGCAGCAGAGTCGTCGCGCTCACCGTGCTGATCGCCACCGCCGTGGTTGCGATCCTGGTCGTGGTCTCGCACGTGCTGCTGAGCCGGGTGACGGACGCCGACGCCCGCGACCTGGCACACGCCCGTGCCGAGGCGGTCGCCGGCAACGTCACCGCCAAGGGCGGCCGGGTCGTGCTCACGGAGAACGGCAGCGAGGCGCTGGACGAGGTCGCCTGGGTGTACGCAGACGGCCGTCTGATCGACGGGGACGTGCCGCCGAGCGTGGTCGATCGCGTCGAGGAGCTGGCGGACTCGGGGCGATCGCGGACCGAGTCGGTCGGCGACTACCTCCTGTACGCGCGGCGGGTCCCCGTCGACGGCCACCGGGTCATGGTGATCGTCCGGGTGGATCTCACGCCCTACGAGACGTCCGAGCAGCGCAGTCTGACCTTGTCGTTGATTCTGGGCGGCCTCACGATCCTCCTCGCCGGCGGTGTCGCGCACCTCGTGGTGCACCGTGCGCTGCGGGTCGTGCACGAGATGGCCGCCCTCGCCGACGACTGGGGCCATCACGAGCCCGGGCGCCGTTTCGATCTCGGGGTCCCCCGCGACGAGTTCGGGGAACTGGGGCAGACCCTGGACCGCCTCCTGGAGCGCGTCGACAACGCGCTGGCGGACGAGCGGCGGCTCACCGACGAGATCGCCCACGAGCTGCGGACACCGCTCACGGTCCTGCGGGGCGAGGCACAACTGGCACAGCTGTCCGGAGAGCCGGTGCCGCCCAAGGCGGTCCTGAGCGAGGTCGACCGCCTCGACACGGCGATCACGACGATTCTGCGCGCCGCGCGCGCACGGACGGACGAGGGGACCCGGTGTGATCTGCGTTCCGCCGCGCGGCAGGCGATCGGCTCCCGCGCGGTCGAGCTCGCCTTTCCCGCGAAGGTCGAGGTGGCCGTGGCGCCCGACGTCGCCGTGTCACTGCTGTCACCCCTGCTGGAGAACGGCCTGCGGCACGCGCGGTCGCGGGTGTGGATCACCGCGCGCGGCGAGGGCGAGACGATCGTGGTCGATGTCCTGGACGACGGCCCCGGGTTCGATCCCGCTGACGTGGAGCGGGTCTTCGAGGCGGGGGTGACCGGCGGCGACGGATACGGGCTGGGGCTGCCGGTGGTCCGGCGCATCGCCGCCTCGGCCGGTGTGGAGGTCCGGGCGATCGCGGACGGCCGCGGCCACGTCGAGGTGACGCTGCCGGCCGCGCGTGCGGTCACGTAGTCAGGTTGCTTGCAGGTTCCCCGCGCAAACCTCCGTGCATGACAACGACAACGGAAGCACGCACCCGCAGCGGGCGCCTCATGCTCAACAAGGTCCCCGAGGTCACCGTCTGGTTCTGGGTGATCAAGATCCTGTGCACCACCGTGGGCGAGAGCTTCGCCGACTGGATCAACATGAAGCTGGGCGTCGGCCTGGTGAACACGGCCTGGATCTTCACCGCGGTGTTCGTGGTCGTCCTGGCCGTGCAGTTGCGGCTGAAGCGGTACGTCCCGTTCCCCTACTGGCTGACCGTGGTCGTCGTCAGTGTCACGGGCACCCTGTACACCGATATCCTCACCGACCAGCTCAACGTGCCGCTGTGGATCAGTTCGGCGGTCTTCTCCGTGCTGCTCGCGGTGGTCTTCGGCACCTGGTGGCTGCGTGAGCGCACGCTGTCGATCCACTCGGTCACGACGCTGCCGCGGGAGTCGTTCTACTGGCTCGCCGTTCTCGTCACCTTCGCGCTCGGCACCGCGACCGGCGACTGGACGCTGGAACTGACCGGCTGGAGCCCGGGCGCCTCGGTGCTGCTGCCGCTCGGCCTCATCGCGGCGATCACGCTGCTGTGGAAGTTCGGCGCGAACCCGGTCCTGTCCTTCTGGCTCGCCTACATCCTGACCCGCCCGCTGGGCGCCAACATCGGCGACTGGCTCGCCTCTCCGAAGGTCGCTCAGCCGGGCGAGCCGACCGGTCTCGACCTGGGCACCTTCACCACCAGCCTGATCTTCCTCGGCCTGATCCTGGCGACGGTCCTCTACCTCACGGTGACACGCTCGGACGTGACCGAGACCTACGAGGCGGCCCATGCGGCCCACGCCGCCCAGACCACCGGCGACCCGCGCAGGGAGCGCGTCGCGCTGGCCGGCTTCGGACTGCTCGCCGTCGCCACCGCGGGGCTGCTGGTCTGGGCCCACAGCCAGCCGCACGTCGGCCCGGCGCCGGAGGAGGACAACACCTCCGCCGTCCAGATGGCTCCCGGCGAGGCGGTGAAGAAGTTCCCGCCCGCCAAGGTCGCCGCGCTGAAGGCCCTCGCCTCCACCTCCCTGAAGGACGCCCGCTCGGGCAACGCCACCGGCGCGCACGCGGCCGCACAGTCGCTGCGTGACCTGTGGGACGCCGACCAGGCCTCGCTGCAGCCGCTGGACCAGACCGGCTGGACCTCCATCGACGCCCAGATGGACAAGATGCTGGGGACCTTCGGCATCGACCACTCCAACCCGCCGATGTCGCCTGCCCAGCAGGAAAAGGAACTGAACGCCCTCCTGACGGACATGGGCTGACCGACCGACGAAAGGCCCTTGGCCCGCGTTTCCGCGGGCCAAGGGCCTTTCTCGTAAGGGTGAGTGACGGGACTCGAACCAGTTTTCTAGCCATACTGTGACCTGCGGCGATGCTGAAAATCGGGACAAAAGCGTGCCGTTCGATGCTGTT
>NZ_JBEXXQ010000007.1:151327-244410 GCF_040630525.1 Streptomyces sp. NPDC005799 | reverse complement strand
TGGCGGCGAACCGGTTTTCCCTGCCCCGCTCCGCAGGAGCTTCGTTTCCTCCCCCGGCCAAAGCCGGCGGTATCCACGAAGGAGAGCCCCGATGAGCCGATTTCTCGTCTACACCGCACCGGGCAGCGGCCACGTGTACCCGCTCATCCCGACCTTGCTCGAACTGCGGGAACGCGGGCACGAACTGGTCGTGTTCGCCGAGGAGTCCACTCTGGAGACGCTGCGCGGACTCGGCTTCGGCGCGGCGGCCGTCCACCCCGAGATCGAGCAGCGGGAGGACGACACCTGGAAGGCCGTCACCCCGATCGGGGCGATGCGCCGCTCGGTGGCCATGTACGTCGACCGGGCCCGGCACGAGGTCACCGACATGCAGGACGCCATCGCCACGTGGCGGCCGGACGTCATCGCCCTGGACAACAACTGCTGGGGCGCCGCCGCCGTTGCGCAGGCGTCCGGCCTGCCGTGGGCGCAGTTGGCCACCTTCCTGCTGCCGCTGACCACCCCGGACGCGCCGCCGTTCGGGCTCGGATTGAGGCCTGCGGCCGGCTGGCCGGGCCGGCTGCGCGACGGGATACTGCGGCAGAGCGCCTTGCCGCTGTTCGCCGCGCCGAGGGCGGTGAACAAGCTGCGGCGCGATCTGGGGCTGGCCACGGTGAAGCACGTCCCGGACCTGTACATGACGGCACCGCTCATCCTGTCGTACACCGCCCAGCCGTTGGAGTACCCCCGTCCTCTGCTCCAGTCGTCCGTGCACTTCGTGGGCCCCAGCAGCTGGGATCCCGCTTCCGACACCGATGAGCCGGAGTGGCTGGCCTCTCTCAACCGGCCGGTGGTCCTGGTGACCGTCTCCACGGTGTTCCAGGACGACGCCAAGCTGATCCAGGCGGCCCTCGACGCCCTGGCCGACGAGCCGTACGACGTCGTGGTCACCACAGCGTCCATCGATCCGGCCCGCTTCCGCGCCCCTGCCAACGCGCACCTGCACCGCTTCGTGCCCCACAGCCTGGTGCTGCGGAAGGCCGCGGCTGTGGTGTGCCACGGCGGCATGGGCATCACCCAGAAGTCCCTGCTGGCCGGGGTGCCGGTATGCATCGTGCCGTTCGGCCGGGACCAACTGGAGGTCGCGCGGCGGGTCGAACTCGCGGGTGCCGGAACACGCGTGCCCGCCGGGCGCCTGAATCCGCGGCGCCTGCGGGAGGCGGTACGGCAGGCGGTGGGGAAGAAGCAGCAGGCCGTACGCGTGGCGGAACAGCTCAGGGCCGCCGGCGGTGCTCAGGCGGCCGCCGACGAGCTGGCGAAGTTGGTCGCCGCCCAGGTCTGACTCACCCCCCGGTCTCACCGCCCCCACCTCCCGCATCGCCCTGACGGGCCGGTTTCCGCTCCCCGGCGGGCCCGTCAGGGCTCACGGCCCTCCGGTCACGGCCGGGCAGCGCCGTCGCGGGCACGACGCGGGGGAGGACCGCGCGGGCGAGAAGACCGCGTGGCTCGGCGTCGTCCAGTTCCAGCTCCGCCCCGCCGGCCTTGAGCAGCGCCTTGGCGATGGCCAGCCCCAGGCCGGAGCCGCTGCGGCGGCCGGGCTGACGTCCGCGCCAGAACCGGTCGGTGGCCCGTTCCTTCTCCTGGGGCGACATTCCGGGCCCCTGGTCCTCGACCTCCACGTACACCGAGGTGTCGTCGGAGCGGATGCGCACGGTCACCCGGCCGCCCGGCGGCGAGAATCCGAGGGCGTTGTCCAACAGGACGTCGAGCACCTGGTCCAGCGCCCCGGGAAGGCATCTGGCGGGCGCGCCGCGCCCCTGGACCGCGATCGTGACGTCCGCTTCCTCCGCCCGGCTGCTCAACGCTCTCGCCCGCGACTCCACGACGGCCCGGACGTCGATCGTGCTCGATCCGCCGTCGACGGTGGCGGCGTTCGCCAGTACCAGGAGCTCGTCCAGGATGCGGCTCAGGCGGTCCGCCTCGGCGACCGCGACGGCCAGGTTCTCCTGCCCGTCCTCGGGGACGACGGCCTCCAGGGCCTCGACCCGCACGCGCAGTGCCGTCAGCGGGTTGCGCATCTGGTGCGAGGCGTCGGCCACGAAACAACGCTGCGCCTCCAGTACCGAGACCAGGCGGTCCGTCATGCCGTTCACCGCTTCGGCCAGTTCCCGCAACTCGGGCGGACCACGGTCCGCGGTGGCACGCACCGAGTACTGCCCCTGGGCGATCTGCCGGACCGCCGCCTGCAATTGCCGGGCCGGCCGCAGGCTCCATCGTACGAGCGGTATCCCCACGGCGGCCGCGGCCAGGAGCCCCGCGACGGCCACTCCCAGCAGCAGCAACGCGTCCTGAGTGACCTGCGAACGCAGCGACGTCGTCGGCGAGATGGTCGCGACCGATCCCACCGGCCGCCCCCGCTTCAGCACCGGCTCGGCCACGAACAGCGGACGGGCGCTGATGTTGAAGGAGTAGTCCAGCGGCACGGTGCTCTCTCCGACGAGCGCGCCGAGCAGGGTCCGCCGCCACTCCGGATCGCTGATCTTCGTGCCGGGCCGGGTGGAGTAGGTCCTGCGGCCCTGGTCGTCGAAGAGCAGGACCACGGCGTCGTTCTTTTCGCTGTAGGCCTTTGCCCGCGCCTTCCAGGCCGCGTCCGGGGCGGCACCGCCGGTCGCCTCGGCCGCCGAGGCGAGCGAGAAGGCATTGGAGACCTGCCGGATCACCAGGTGGTGGTAGTTGTTCATGGCCAGGTTCAGGCCGAGCGGGATCTCTGTGGCCAGCAGGATCACGGCGGTGAGCGTGAGGTAGACGATCAGCAGACGACGCTGCATGTGCGCCCTTTCTTACGTGGCTTGCTGCCCGGGCGCTGTCAGGTGGTCGACGGGGAACCGAGGCGGAATCCCACGCCGCGCTGCGTCTCGATCCAGTCGTATGATCCGAGTTTCCGGCGCAATGTGCCTATGTGGACGTCGAGGGTGCGTGTCGAGCCGAACCAGTTCTCGTCCCACACACGGGAGATGATGTCCTCCCGGGTGTGCAAGGTGTCCGGTTCCTCCACCAGCATGGCGAGCAACTCGAACTCCTTGCGGGTGAGTTGGAGGGGCTCGCCGCTCAGGGTGACGCTGCGACTGCGCAGGTCGAGGCTGAGCGGTCCCACGTTGATGACGTCCCGGCGCTCGGCGGTGCACGGGGCATTGTCGTGCGAGCCGAGGCCACAGCGGCAGGTCCGGCGCAGGACCGCCTCCATGCGTGCCCGCAGCTCGTGCACGGAGTACGGCTTGACGACGTAGTCGTCGGCCCCGGCCTGCAACCCCAGAACCTTGTCGATCTCGTCGGCGCGGGCGGTGAGCACGATGACCGGTACGGCGGAGCGGGCGCGTATGCGCTTGCAGACCTCGACGCCGTCCAAGTCCGGCAGGCCGAGGTCGAGAAGGACCAGCTCGCAGCCCTCCAGTTTGGTCAGCGCCTCGGCCGCCGTGGGCGCGGTCAGGATGTCATGCCCGAATTGGCGCATCGCCGCGGTCAGGGCGTCGGCGACATGTTCGTCATCTTCGACCAGCAGAACACGCATGATCCCCCCGGAACAATCTGATCAAGTTGCATATTCAAACGCCTACTTCAAGTCTAACCAAGTCCTAAGCAGACTCGTAGTGCAATGGAGTTGCACATCTTTTGAACACCGCCTGGCAATGGCCTGCAGTTGGGTTCAGTAGCGTCATGGCTGATCCCTGCGCGCACCCGCAGGTCGGCAGGTCTCCCCCACCGGAGGCCACGTGACGCCGCAGGCGAACCCGCCCCCTCGGGCCCGGTCCCGACGAGCGCTTACAGCCGGCATCGAAAGGAGCGTCGTGCGCGAGGCGACCCTGGTGGGCAGCATCGAGATCGCTGCCGATCCGACCACGGTGTACGGCATTCTCACCGACCTTGCCCGCTGGGAGCGGTTCGTCGCCGAGACCCGCGTTCCGGCCCGCGCCGCAGACGTTCGCCTCTCCCCCGGCATGACCTTCCGGGCCTGGAACCGCAACGGCCCCTGGCGGTGGCGTACGACCACCACCGTGCTGGAAGCGGTACCGCACGACCGGCTGGTGTTCCGCGTCTCCTGCCTCGGCTCACCGGTCTCCGTGTGGCGCTACGACATCGTCCCGACGCCCCGGGGAAGCCGGGTCACCGAGAGCACCCGCGACCTGCGCGGCACGGCCATGGTGCTGCTCTGCCTGATCACCACCGGCGTGCTGGACCGGGCCGAGCACAGCCGGCGCAACATCGAACTCACCCTGGCCGCGCTGAAGGCCGAGGCGGAAGCCGAGCAGCCGAAGTTCTCCTGACACCTTCAAGCGATGTGCAGTTCTCCTGCCTGATCCATGTCGCAGCTCTTAAGCACCTCTGCCAGCCATCTGAAGGCCTCTTGCAACACCGCTTCCTAGGTTTGGGGGCAGCCAGCGGGACAGGGCCTCGGCCGCTTCCGCCCGCTCCAGACATTCCGGCGATCTTCCCTCGACGACGTAAGGCTCGCGGAAATGCACTTTCTGGAACACGAACGCGCCACCCTCACCGACCTCCTCCCGGGCCTGGACGAAGCCCTGGCCGCCGCCCCGCTGTCGACCTGGGAGACACCCGGCAACCCGGGACTCGACCACTTCCGCACCGCGGGCGGTCCGGGCCTTCTGGTGCCCGCCGAGCACGGCGGCAAGGGCGCCGACCTGCTCACCGCGGTACGCGTCCAGCGCGCGGTGGGTGCTCGCTCGCCGTCCCTGGCGGTGGCCACCACCATGCACCACTTCTCCGTCGCCTCCCTGGTCGAGACCGCAGCGCAGAGCAGCGGGATGGAGTGGATGCTGCTGGCCGCCGTCGCCAAGGACAACCTGCTCCTGGCCTCCGGGTTCGCCGAGGGGCGCACGGGTCAGGGCATCCTCAACCCCGCGATCAGCGCCCGGGTGGAAGGCGACAAGGTCTGGCTGACCGGCTCGAAGAAGCCCTGCAGTCTTGCCTGGTCCATGGACCTGCTCACCGCGTCCTTCCCCTTCCCCGACGAGGACGGCACACCGCGCCTGGCCGTCGCCGTCGTCCCGGCGAAGACACCGGGTCTGTCCGTGCGTCCGTTCTGGAAGAGCCCCGTGTTGGCGGGCGCGGAAAGCGACGAGGTCGTCCTGGCGGACGTGGAGGTCCCCGGCGATCTGCTGGTCCGTACCGACGTGGGCGCCGACGGTGGGCTCGACCGCCTCAACACGGTCGGATTCCTGTGGTTCGAAGCACTCATGACGGCCAGTTACCTCGGTGCGGCCTCGGCCCTGGTGGAACGGGTCCTGGTCAAGCCCGGCATGCCGGCCGCCGCCGGCGCCCAGGCCGTCACGGCGGTCGAGTCCGCGGCCCTCATGCTGCGCGGACTGGCCGCCCGCGCGACCGACGGGCCGGTCGACGACGAGATCCTCGCCCAGGCGCTGGTATGCCGGTACGCGACACAGGACCTCATCGTCCGGGTCCTGGACGTGTGCGTCGAGGCTCTCGGCGGCATGGCCTTCGTCTCCGGCGACGACATCGCCTACCTCCACTCGGCCTGCCGCGCCCTGGCCTTCCATCCGCCCTCTCGGTCCCGGATGCACGAGACGCTGGCCCGCTACTTCGCCGCCGGCGAACCCTTGCGCATCCCTGCCTGAGCACCTCTTTCCGACAGCGGGCCCTGACCGGCCGCGGCCTCCTGCAGCGCTGCCGTCCCCGCCCACGACACCGCGAGGTACAGCAAGTGACTTCTTCCACCCCTCCCACCGTCCTGCTCACCGGAGCCTCGGGCGTGGTCGGCAACGCCCTGCTCGCCGAACTCCCCTCCTTCTGCGAGGTCATCGCCCTGATCCACCGCTGCGCGTGCCCCGCGGCCGCGCAGCAGGTCTGTGGCGACCTCACCGCGCCCCGCCTGGGTCTGGACCGCGCGACGTACACCGATCTCGCCCGTCGCGTGGATGTCGTCGTGCACTGCGCTGCGGTCACCGACTTCACCCAGGGGCCGGAGGCCACACATGCTCTGAACGAGGCCGGGACGCGTGCGGTCGTCGACTTCGCGGCCGACGCCGGCGCCGTCCTCCACCACGTGTCGACCGCGTTCGTGGCCCGCCACGAACTGACCCGCTCGCGAATGGGTCGCGACGTGGGCGAGGCAGGCGCCCGGCCGGAGGACTACCTGGATTCCAAACGCGCCGGCGAGGAGGTCGTACGTGCCTCCGGCGTCCCGGGGGTCATCGTCCGGCCCTCCATCGTCATCGGCGACTCCCGCACCGGGCAGATCGCCGCCTTCCAGGGCCTGCACAACATCCTGCTGATGCTGCTGCGCGGCCTGATGCCGCTGGTTCCGCTCCCCGCCACCTCGCTGATCGACTTCGTGCCACAGGACGTCGTGGCCCGCGCGATCGCGGCGCTCATCGCCGCCGACCGGCGCGACGGCGAGGTGTGGGTCACCGCCGGCCGGGAGGCCCTGCACACCGAACAGGTCCTCCAGGTCGTCTCCGGTGTCTGCACCGAGCTGGGCCTGAGCACCCTGATACCGCGGATCGTCGGCACCGACATGGTCGACCGCCTGATCCGGCCGGTGTTCCTGGCCGGGGGGCTCCCCAAGCGGGCACTGCGCCGCTTCGACGACATGCTCGCCATGACCGCGCTGTTCGCCGATGCGCCCACCTTCCCGACCTCGCTCGGCGAACTGCCCGGCGATCCGCCGCCGTTGACCCGTGAGGAGCTGGAGGCGGCCCTGCGCCAGACGCTCCTGCATCTCGCACGGGTCAAGAAGCTGGGCGACGCGCCCCCCGTCACGCGGCCCCTGGCCGCTGGAGTGCCCGCATGACCGCGCCGACCGTCTCCCCCGCCGCGGCACAACCTTCCGTCTCCGAGGTCCTCGCCGCCTGCCGCAAGCACCTCGGCCGGGGCCGGGCACGTCTGGCCTCCCTGACCGGCGGGGCGATGGAGGTCACCTCCTACGGTTCCCGCGTCTTCGGCGCCGACGGCAAGGAGTACGTGGACTGCGGCGGCTACGGCGTCTTCCTGCTCGGCCACTGCCATCCCCGTGTCGTCGAGGCGGTGGTCGACCAGGTGACCCGCCACCCGCTGGCGACCCGTCTGCTGCTGGAGCCGGTGGCCGTCCAGGCCGCGTCGGCACTGGCGGAGGTGACGCCGCCCGGCCTGGACCACGTCCACTTCGTCAACTCCGGTGCCGAGGCGACGGAGACGGCCGTCAAGCTGGCCCGGGCCCACGGCAGACACCGGCTGATCTCCACCATCGGCGGCTACCACGGCAAGACCACCGGAGCGCTGGCGCTGACGGCCAAGGAGCTGTACCAGGCGCCGTTCCGACCCCTGTTGGATTCCGAGCACGTCCCGTACGGCGACACCGAGGCACTGGCGGCCGCCCTCGCCGACGGACCGCCCGCCTGCGTGGTCGTCGAGCCCGTACAGGGCGAAGGAGGAGTCGTCCTGCCGCCGCCCGGCTACCTCCGCGACGTTCAGCACCTGTGCGCCGCGCATGGGGCGTTCTTCGTTCTCGACGAGATCCAGACCGGCCTCGGCAGGCTCGGCAGCTGGTGGGGCGCGGACGAAGACGGACTGCGGCCGGACGTCCTGCTGGTGGGCAAGAACCTCAGTGGCGGGGTCATCCCCGTGGCAGCGGCAGTCGCCACCGCCGAGGCCTACGCCCCCTTCGACCGCGACCCGTACCTGCACACCTCCACCTTCGCCCAAGCGCCCGTAGCCATGGCCGCCGCGCAGGCGGCCGTCCGGACCATCGCGGACGAGGGTCTGGTGCACCGGGCCCGGCTGCTGGGCGAGGACCTGCTCCTCCTGCTGCGGGACGTGCTCGCGCCGCTGGGCGACGCGGTCCGCGCGGTACGCGGCCGGGGCCTGCTGCTCGGCATCGAGATGCGCGACGAGCAGCTCGCCGGCGAACTCGTGCTGCACCTGCTGGAGGCCGGCCTGCTGGTCAACCACTCCCTCAACGCCCACCGGGTCGTACGGCTGACTCCGCCCGCCGTGCTCACGCCCTCCGACCTGGACTGGATCTCGGCCGCGTTCACCACCGCGGTCACCGCCCTGACGAAGGGACTGCACTGACATGCCCGAAGTGACCCTCGACGTCCGCATACCCGACCTCAATCCCCTGGCCGTCTTCGAGCGACTCCGCGACTTCGCCGCCTACCCGAAGTTCACCGACGCCATCCGCGAGGTGCGGGTCGTCGAGATCGACCACTGCACCGTCGACTCCCACTGGCAGGCCAACTTCCGCAACGGCGTCCTGTGCTGGTCCGAGCGCGACACGATCGACCCCGCCGCCCTCAGCATCGAGTTCACCCAGCTCGACGGCGACTTCGAGCGCTTCGAGGGCGGCTGGTACGTGTCGCAGGACTCCCCCGGCACCACGGCACGCTTCACCGCCGTCTTCGACCTCGGCATCCCCACCCTCGCCTCGCTCATCGACCCCATCGCCGCCCGGACGCTCCTCGACACGATGGGCCTGATCGCCCGGGGGCTGTTCGGCCCGCACGTCCTGCTGGACGAGCCGCAGACGGTACCGGCCGACGCCCCCGACGGGAGCCGACGGCCGTGACCAGCGCCCCCAGCTACCCCCTGATCCACGTGGCCGAGGCCGAACGGCCCGCGAACGCCCCGCCCTTGACCCAGCGGACGACCGACCGTACGTGCCGCGAGGTCTTCGCCCAGCTGCCGGCCGCGGTGAGCGTCATCACCACCGACGGTGCCCACGGACCGGCCGGAATGACAGCGAGCGCCGTCTGCTCCCTGTCCGTGGATCCACCGCTGATCCTGGTCTGCATCGCCAACCGCAGCCGCACACTCGAGTACATCCTCAGTCACGGGACCTTCGCCGTGAACGTGCTGCGCGAGGACCAGGCCGATGTCGCCAGGGCGTTCGCCGACCCCGGCACCGGCCAGCACAACCGCTTCGCCGCCGCACCGTCGCGTCGCGAGTCCGGAGCCCTCCTTCTGGAGGAATCCGCGGCCTGGCTCGCCTGCGACGTCCAGGACACCTATCCGGGTGGCGACCACACCATCGTCACCGGCCGGATCCGCTCTCTCGGCGCTTCCCGCATCCGCCCCCTGCTCTGGCACGGACGCCGCTTCCGCGCCCTGTCCTGACCACTGCCGTATCCACCTCGTCCCACCTCCCCGGGAGGAAACATGCCCAGGAACCTCACCCACCAGGTCGTGGCCATCACCGGCGGCAGCCGAGGCATCGGCCGCGCCACCGCCGAGATGTTCATCGCCAAGGGCGCGAAGGTCGCCATCGGCGCCCGCACCATCGAGTACGCGGCCAAGGTGGCCGGCGAGATCGGCGCACACGCCTATCCGCTGGACGTCACCGATCCGACGTCGGTCAAGCAGTTCTGGAAGACCGTCGAAGCCGAACTCGGCCCGGTCGACATCCTCGTCAACAACGCCGGAGAAATGATCGTCAGCCGGCTGGAGCACGAGACCGACGACGCCACCCTGCACCAGATCGAGGTCAACCTGCTCGGCACCATCAACGGCATGAAGACGGCGATGGGCCCGATGCGCGAGCGGGGCCACGGGCACATCATCAACATGGTCTCCGCCGTCGGCATGGTCGGCCTGCCCGGCTGCGCCACCTACTCCGCCGCCAAGCACGGTGTGGTGGGGCTCTCCGAGGCGGCCCGCGCCGAAATGCGCGGCTCCGGCGTGGACCTGTCGATCATCCTGCCCATCCCCGCCCGGACCGAGCTGACCTCCGGCGTCGGCAAGGGCCGCTTCGTACCGCTGCTCACCCCGCAGGACATCGCCGCCGCCGTCCTGCGCACCGCGCGCCGCCCCCGCTACAACGTCTACGTCCCCGGCTGGACCAACCCCGTCACCCGCTCGCTCTATCTGCTTCCCCAGCCCTGGCGGGACGCCATGGGCCGCTTCCTCAAGGCCGACCAGTTGCTGCGCACCACCGACTTCCAGGCCCGCACCTCCTACGAGGCCCGCCTGGGCCACACGCTGCCGAGGGAGGCCGCCTGATGGCCACGCCCACCAAGCGAGCGTCCCTCGTCAACAGCATCGTCAGGGGCTCGACCACCAAGGGCGCCGTCCGCCGCGGCAACGCCCCATCCGTCACCGGCATTGCCCTGGTCGACCGCCTCATCCACGTCCACCCCGTCACCACCGTCGCGATGTTCACCCCCGTCGCCGCGGCGGCCGCGGCACTCTCCGCGGGCCGCACCGGCGGCTGGGCCATGGCGGGCTGGGCGCTGGCCGGGTACGTCACCTGGACGCTGTCCGAGTACTGGGGCCACCGCATCGTCCTGCACTACGAACCACCACGCGGCTTCGGCGCCAAGCTCCACTACGTCCTGCACGGCGTCCACCACGACTACCCGCAGGACATGCGCCGCTCGATCCTCAGCCCGCTGCTGAGCATCCCCATGGTCGCGGCGACCTTCTACGTCTCCAGCGGACTGCTGGACGTCCCGCCGGTCTTCGGCGCCGGCTACGTCGTCGGCTACCTGGCCTACGACCTGTTCCATCTCTACCTTCACCACGGCAAGCCCAAGAACCGCCTGCTGCGCACCCTGCGGGAATACCACATGCGCCACCACTTCCGCGACGACTCCCGCGGCTTCGGCATCAGCGCCCCGTACTGGGACGAGCTGTTCGGCACCTCCATCGCCCGTACGCCCAAGGCCGGGCGGACGGCGGGCGCTTCATCCGGTGGCGCCTGACGGTCCGCCCTCCCAAGCCGCGTGGGCGCCGTCGCCACCACCGGGGCCACGACCCGTCGTCGGTGCCCCGGCCCCGGTGGCCGGCGCGGGCGCCCACGCGCCGCGGACGGCCACCGGCCGCTCCTCCCGCCCCAGCCGTCACGGGCCGCGCCGCCCCCTCACGAGGACCAGGCCTTGACTTCTCCCCCAGCTGAAGCGGGGAGATTCTTCCCTCGCGGGTTGAGTTTTCTGCTTCTCAGACAGCAGCTGCCCCGAACCAACGGCAAGGGACGTGGATACGCCCAGCAGTCTTACGCCAGCTCCACAGACCTGACATCCCGCCAGCCCGGCGGTAGGCCCGGCCAGCCTGGTTATCGCCGACCGGACGCCAAACAAACTACCCCTTACCTGCGGCTGGTTGACGGTGAACGCCAATCCGCCCTGGCGGCGCATCGGCTTTCCCTGCCCTGCTCCGCAGGAGACCGTCTCCTCCCCCGCCCCAAGGCGGGGGTATCCACGGAGGAATCCCGATGAAC
Source organism: Streptomyces sp. NPDC005799 (assembly GCF_040630525.1). Classification (NCBI taxonomy): domain Bacteria; kingdom Bacillati; phylum Actinomycetota; class Actinomycetes; order Kitasatosporales; family Streptomycetaceae; genus Streptomyces; species Streptomyces sp. NPDC005799. Next base: position 233,207 of record NZ_JBEXXQ010000007.1, on the reverse strand, counting down.
TCATCCGACACCCTCCCAGCACGCATCGCCTCCGCCCCGGACACCCACACCCCCCTTCCTGTCCCGTCCACACCGCCGTGCCAGACGGATCTCACCGAGGCGCTGGACTTCGTACGGCAGCACCACCGCGAACACCCGGATCAGACGGTCCCCCTTCACACGCGCCTGCGGCAGGTCCAGCGGCAGATCGACGAGACCGGCGCCTACCGCCACACCACCGAGGAGCTCACCTTCGGCGCACGCGTGGCCTGGCGCAACAGCAGCCGCTGCATCGGCCGCCTGTACTGGAACAGCCTGCAGGTCTTGGACCGGCGGGAGGCGACCACGCCCGAGGAGATCCACGAGCACCTGATCACCCACCTGCGCCGCGCCACCAACGGCGGGCGCATCCGCCCCACCATCTCCGTCTTCGCCCCCGACACCCCCGACCGCCCCGGTCCTCGCGTGTGGAACGACCAGCTCATCCGGTACGCCGGATACCGCCGGCCTGACGGCGGCGTCGTCGGCGACGCCGCATACACGGACTTCACCGACCTGGTCCAGCGCATGGGCTGGAACGGCCCCGGAGGCCCCTTCGACGTCCTGCCCCTGGTCATCGCCACCCACGACACCAAGCCGCAGCTCTTCGACCTTCCCGCCGACGCCGTCCTCGAAGTCCCCCTCCGCCATCCGGACCATCCCTGGTTCGCCGAACTCGACCTGCGCTGGCACGCGTTGCCCGCCATCTCCAACATGCGCCTGCGCATCGGCGGCATCGACTACCCCCTCGCCCCCTTCAACGGCTGGTACATGGGCACCGAGATCGGCGCCCGCAACCTCGTCGACGAAGACCGCTACAACCTGCTCGCCCTCGTCGCCGCCCGCCTCGGCCTCGACACGAGCGACGAAGCCACCCTGTGGCGCGACCGCGCCCTGGTCGAACTGAACGTCGCCGTCCTGCACTCCTTCACCGAGGCGGGCGTGCGCATCAGCGACCATCACACGGAATCCCGCCGCTTCCTGACCCATCTGGAGAAAGAGGAGCGGGCGGGCCGGACGGTGCCGGCCGACTGGACCTGGATCGTCCCACCCGTCTCCGGCGGCATCACACCTGTCTTCCACCGCTACTACGACGAAGCCGACCAGAACCCCAATTTCCATCTCGACGACGACGCCCGCGCTCGGGGCAGGGGCCGCTGCCCCTATGGCCACGACCGGTAACGATGAGGAGCAGGTGGCATTGACTTCTCCCCCAGCTGAAGCAGGGAGATTCTTCCCTCGCGGGTTGAGTTTTCTGCTTCTCAGACAGCAGCTGCCCCGAACCAACGGCAAGGGACGTTGATACGCCCAGCAGTCTTACGCCGGCTCCACAGACCTGACATCCCGCCAGCCCGGCGGTAGGCCCGGCCAGCCTGGTTATCGCCGACCGGACGCCAAACAAACCACCACCTACCTGCGGCTGGTTGGCGGTGAACGCCAATCCGCCCTGGCGGCGCATCGGCTTTCCCTGCCCTGCTCCGCAGGAGACCGTTTCCTCCCCCGCCCCAAGGCGGGGGTATCCACGGAGGAATCCCGATGACCATCCGCAGGGCGGTCGTTCCCGCCGCCGGCCTCGGATCGCGTCTCCTTCCGCTGACGAAGGCGATGCCGAAGCAGATGCTGCCGATCGGCGGCAGACCCGTGATCGAGCACACCGTGCGCGAACTCGTCGCCTCCGGCATCACGGACATCACCGTCGTCGGCGCGGGCCGCGGCAAGGACCTGATCCGGGATCACTTCCGGCCCGACCCCGCCCTCGTCGCCCGGCTGCGAGCGGAAGGCAAGTCCGCGTACGCCGACGCGGTTCAGGAGATCGGCGAACTGTCCCGGCTCGGCCACATCACCTACCTCGACCAGGACGGCCCGTACGGCAACGGCACCCCCGTCCTCAACGCCGCGAACCACCACAGCGTCGCCGAGCCGATGGTCGTCCTGTGGCCGGACGACGTCTTCGTCGCCGAGGTACCGCGTACGCGGCAACTGATCACCGCGTACGAGGCGACCGGCCGCCCGGTGCTCGCCCTCATGCCGATGGACCCCGCCGACGCCCGGCACTACGGTGTGCCCGTGGTCAAGGACGACCTCGGCGGGGGTCTCCTGCACATCGCCGGTCTCGTCGAAAAACCCGAGCCGGACGACGCTCCCTCGGCCTACGCGGCCGTCGGCGGATACGTCGTCACCCCCGGCATCATCGAGGAACTGCGCGCCCAGACCGAGCGCTGGTACCAGCGGCGGATCGGCGAGCTCTCCCTGACCGACGCCATCAGCGCCTACGCGGGCAGCCACACCGTCTACGGACAGGTCCTCGAGGGCCGCTGGTATGACACGGGCAACCCCCTGGCCTACCTCACCGCCCAGTTCGCGACAGCCCTGTCGGAGCCCGCATACGGCCCCCATCTGCGCCGACTCGCACTTGACCGGTGACCAGAGCCCTGTAAGCGCCTGCGCCGACTCGCCTTCGACGAAGCGAGCAGCCATACCCTCCAAATTGACGCCCCAGTCGACGACTTCGACTCAGAAGCATCCGCGAATCCCCGCGTAAGAATACCCCTAGGGGGTATAAGTGGAGTGGGCAAGTCACGGGACTCCCCCGAAGAGAGGACAGTGGCATGGGCCGCCTCCTGACCGCGGTGTCGAGTGGCGCACTCGCGCTGTTCAGCACCTACTGGGACGACTCGCTGCATACTGACATCGGCCGGGACACCTTCTGGAGCGCACCCCACGTACTGCTCTACGGCTCGCTCCTGGTCACCCTCGGCGCGCTGGCCCTGTGGGCCTGGCCGCGCGCCCGCGAGGAGGGTGTGAGAGGGATTCTGAGGGAGCCGGTCCTGCGCTCGGCAACCGTCTCGGGCGTGTCCATAGGCATCGCGGCCCCCGCCGACACGGCATGGCACACGGCCTTCGGGCGTGACGCCGTCCTGTGGAGTCCGCCGCATCTCCTGGCCATCGTCGCGACGATCGCCCTGACCGTCACTCTGCTGCGGGCGGTCGCGCTGGAGCAAAGGCGCGGATTCGCACTCGCGGCCGCAGAAGCCCTGGTCCTGGGCGCAGCCTTGGTGCCGGTCATGGAGTACGACTCCGACGTGCCGCAGTTTCCAGCCGTGTGGTATCTCCCCATCGTCAGCGCCGCCGTGACGCTGGCCGTCCTGCTCATCCGCCGTTTCGATTCCCGGCCTGGCGCGTCCGTCCGCGCGGCGCTGCTGCTGACAGCCGCGCGTCTACTGACGGTCGCCTTCCTGGCGCTCCTGGGTCATTCCACGCCCATCGTCCCACCCGTGCTCGTGGTGGCCCTCGCCGCCGACCTGGTACGGCGATGGCGTCCGTCCGCCTGGTGGCTGACCCTCGTCGTCCCGGCGGCCGTGCACGCGATCTACGTCCCCCTGTTGCCGGTGTTGCCGCACGGCACGGCCGTCCCCGCGGGGCAGATCGCGCCGTCGTTCCTGCTGGGCGTCGGCGGCTCAGCCCTGATCGTCCTGGTCGCCGAAGGGGTGCCGGACGGCCGGCACCGCGGGGTCCGGGTGGCTACGATCGGCGTCGCCGTCCTGCTCGCCCTTCCCCTGCTGGCCCCGACACGAGCCCTCGCTCACGATCCCGGGCAGGGCACCGACGTGGGCGAGGCACGGTGGAGCACCTTCGTCAGGGAGCACGAGGTCGACGTCACCCTCTCCTCCGACGAACCAGGGCTGCGCCCCTCCGGCCTGGTCGCCCGGCGCGCCGGAGAAGAGGTCACGGGACGGCTCACCTCCGACTCCGACGGCACCGGACACGGTACGGTCCGGCTGCACGCCGACGGCCGCTGGTTCCTGTACGCGACCTTCAGGGACGCCCGCAACCGGTTGGCGGAGAGCTGGGTCGCGGTGCAGCAGGGTTCCGCGCGGGCGCGCACGGCGACGCGTCCCGTCTACGTGCCGCCGACGCAGACGTACGGCGCGGGACGGACGGTTGCGACCGTGGTGCTGTACGGAATGGCCGCGGCGCTCCTCGTCGGCGTCGCCCGGTCCGGTCGCGAACCCAGAACGGTACCCACGGCCGGCTGAACACCTTCGACACGCCGTTCGTACTAAGGGCCATAGCAGTTGAAGGCCTGCAGTCGATCGGGAAGGTGATGATGGGAAGCCTGGCTCTCAGTTGGTCCATCGCGGCAGTCGCCGCCCTCGTGGCCGCGGTCAGCGCCGTCCGGGTGGTGACCACCAGAGGCGAGACCCGGTTCGCGGCGGGTGGTGAACTGGCCATGGGCCTGTGCATGGCCCTCATGGCCCTGCCTGCGACGGTCGCCTGGTACGCGGGCCACGGCATGTGGTGGGTGGTGGTGTTCACTCTGCTGGGGCTCGGCGGTGCGGCGCTGGCGGTCAAGCACACCCGTACGTGCGGATGGAAGCACGGCCGCCACTGGGTGCATCTCATCGCGGGAAGCTTCGGTATGGTGATCATGACGCTTGCCATGACGCCCACATCGTCCGGCCCGGTGCTGGCTCTGGGCTCCTCGATGGCGGACATGCCCGGAATGGAGAACATGCCGGGCATGCAGGATGTCGCCGCGAACACCGACACCTCGGGCATGGAGGGGATGCAGGGCATGGCCGGCATGGAGTCCATGCCGGGGATGAACATGCCCGGCATGGACTCCGCCGCCGTGCCAGCCTCGTCGTCGATACCCTTGTGGCGTTGGGTGATCGTGGCGCTCGCCGTGTACTTCGCCCTGATGATCGGCGCGTCCGTCTGGGCCCGGATACGGGGCACCGACAAGAACCTCGCCGCCGGCCGGACCTGGAGTCGCTGGCTGCTCGCCGTACCGGACACGCTTCTCGTCTTCCTCGCGTCCCTCACACTCTCGGTGTGGGACAAGGCCCGCACGGGCGAGGGCACCGCTCACGGCCGCCGCCGGAAAGTCGGCGCCGCCCCGCAGGCCGCCCTGGCGGCCCATGTCGGCATGGGCGCGACCATGTCCGGGATGCTGCTGACGATGGCGACCTGACGACGGACACAATGACTGCAAGCGATCGGCCGGCGCTCGCGATGGACGCCACGGACTCCCCGACGTCGGCGGACAACGGCGACAGCGGACGTTGTGGTCCGGATACTCCCACCGACAGAGGGTGGCCAGATACCCCTGGGGGTATGCTGTTGCCGGGCCGGGAGGACGGGGACGCCGTCCTCCCGCACACCGATCCCACGCGTTCACACCGAGGTTGACTTCTCTCCCAGCTGAAGCAGGGAGATTCTTCCCTCGCGGGTTGAGCTTTCTGCTTCTCAGACAGCAGCTGCCCCGAACTAACGGCAAGGGACGTGGGTACGCCCAACAGTCTTACGCCAGCTCCACAGACCTGACATCCCGCCAGCCCGGCGGTAGGCCCGGCCAGCTTGGTCATCGCCGACCGGACGCTACACAAACTACCACCTACCTGCGGGTGGTTGGCGGTGAACGCCGATCCGCCCTGACGGCGAATCGGCTTTTCCTCCCCTGCTCGGCAGGAGTCGGTTTCCTCCCCCACCAGAAGGCGGGGGTATCCGCGGAGGAATCCCGATGAAGCCATGACCGATCAGACGCCCTCCACCTCCGGCTCCTGCTGCGGCGGCTCGTCCTTTGGCTCCGACAGCACGCCCGACGTCCACGACATCCGGGCCACCGGCGTCACCACCGTCTACCAGGTGTCAGGCATGACCTGCGGTCACTGCGAGGGCGCCGTCTCCAAGCAGATCGCCGCCCTGGACGGCGTGATCGCGGTGCAGGCCGTCGCCAAGTCCGGCCAGGTGACCGTCACCTCCGCCGCCCCGCTCGACGAGTCGGCCGTCCGCGCCGCCGTCGACGAGGCCGGCTACGAACTCGTCGGTCAGGCCTGACGGCCCCCCGGGGCGCCCAGCCCCGAGGCACGACGCGCACTCCCTCCCGTGCCGGGACCCATCGCTCCGCCAATACGGACGCTGCGCGTCCCGGCCCCCCTGGAGATACGCATGACCAGCACGGCTCCCGACAAGACGCAGTCCCCCACAGCATCCGTACCCGCAGCATTCGTACCGGCAGCATTGGCACCCTGGCCGCCCTCGGCATGCTCAACCCGATGATCGCCGGAGCCGCGATGGCGTTCTCCTCGGCATTCGTAGTCACCAACAACCTGCGGCTGCGCGCCTTCAGGTAGGCATCGGCGAAACCTTGTTGGCACAGGCGCCCGGATCACGACCGGGCGCCTCGCCGTGTTCCACTCGTGGACAACGGTGCCGACGGAGCGCGACGTGTCACGCGATCGGCGTAAAACTAGTCTGCTTAGTAATTAAAGAGTAGGGTGACTGCGACACCTCATGGAACTCCGGAAGCCCCCGCTCGTTGCGCTGGCTCCCCGGCGTCTTTCAGGAAGGCGGTCGGGGGTTCCCGGTGAGGTGATCCTGCTGCGCGAGAGCGCAATTGAGGGATGTGCGGGCCCTGCTCAGGTGAGTCAGGGCCCGCATGCCAGCAGCAGGGGCAGCAAGGGAGCCACGACCGTGGCCGCCAGGATGCCCAGCCACGTCGCACGGTTCGGCCTGGGTTGCGGCGTGAGAATACGGCGCAGCCGGATGAGGGCGCCCGATCCGCCGGCCCCCAGGGCCCCATGAGGTGCCCGCCCTGCCGCGACCTCGTACATGGCGCTGGCCAGCGCATCCCTGGAGTGGTACCGCAGGGCACGGTCGTCGGCGATCATTTCCAACAGCAGGTGCGTCTGCTCCTTGGCGTGCTGGGCCAGCGGAAGACCCCGAAAGGCTCGGGAAAAGGCGTCGACCAGGACCTTCGGCACATGGTGCCGCCCGGCGATATGAGCCCGTTCGTGTTCGAGCACGGCGCGCAGCTGGACTTCGGAGAGGGTGTCCAGCGCACCGCTGGTGACCACCACACGGGAGCGGCGGCCCGGCAGGCAGTACACGGCCGGAACCTCGTATTCGACGACCGTGGCACCGTACTTCGGGGACGGCCTGCCGACAAGAGCGAGCATGTCCAACTGGCGCCAGCGGGCACACCGGGCCCGCCAGGCGCAACGGACGAGCCAGCCCACCGGCAGCAGGAGGACACCCACAGGAGCGGCGAGCACCAGCACGTCACCGAGGCTGGGCGGTCCGTCACTCGCGGGCGCGTCAGCGGCCAGGCCGCAGGCAGTGAGCAGTCCGACCAGCCCGTCGTGCACGTGCTGCTCGGTGAGCGCCAGGTGGTAGACGGCCAGGGCGGTGGCGACGACGAACGTGGCCATGAGCGCCTGCCAGGCCAGAACCGCGGCGGTCGGCGCATGATGAGTCCATTGCGCCCGCGTCAGCAGGGGTGGCGCCACGGCGCCCACCAGCACCGCGTATCCGGCCAGCGCCACGGCTGTGATCATGCCTCACTCCGCCTGTTCGCCCTTCGGAGAGCCGAGCGTAGCGCCTGCGTCTCGTCCGGCGTCATCTCTTCCAGGAAACTGACCAGGGTCCCGGCCGGGTCCGGATCGCGGCCCAGCGCCTCGTGCATCAGGGACGCCGTGTACTGCCGGCGAGTGCGGTTGGGCGTGTACACCCTGGTCCAGAGACGGTCATTGATCTCCGCCTCCCGCTCACCCAGTTGACGCACGACCGCTCCCTTCGCTTCCGGAGCGCGAGGCCTCCGGTACCGGTGCGCGTTCATCGTAGACGGCGAGGTCCGGGTGCTCTGCGCGGTCGTGGGAGAGGAGGCGTCCGGCAGCGACGCCGGTCGCTACGCCCGCGAGGCGGTCCCCCGCGCCGGCCGCGTACGGCACCGACGCGCGGAAGGGCGGGGAGGACCGCACGGACGGAGCCGCGGGGCACGGATCGGCGTGAGTGTCTGTCACCGGGCCGAAGCGTGCTCCATGGCCTGGTCGAGGTGCGTGATGACAGCCGCTACGTCATCGCTTTCGGTGCGCCGGATCAGCTCCAGAGCCGGCCGAACCAGACCACCAGGCCGCGCGATCAGCCGTGCCAGCACGGCCGCCCGGATGTCAAGGCGCTCGATGGTGGCCTCACGCTCCTGATCGCTCTGACCGGCCAGCAGTACCGCGTTGTACCACGCCTCCTCGCGCGACTGGCGGATGCTGAAGTCGAGGATCCGCTCGTCGGTGCGGCCGCCGACCTTGTCCAGCAACGACATGAAGGGCGACAGGGCGTCGACCGAGTCCTGCACGGCCAGCACCACCCGCCCGAGGATGTCGTTGATCAGCAGGAAGTCGTGCCGCAGAGCGTGGATGTCCTCGCCGGGGCTGGTCCGCGCGGCGGCGACGGCCAGGTCGAGGTTGATGTGCGCGTTCACGCCGAGTATCAGGTGCTGGACGATGATGGTGTCGTCGTCCTTGAGCAGCCCGAACGCCTCGCGCCAGCAACGCGGCCCACTCTGGTCCCGGCGCCAGGCGTCGTACGCCTCGAAGTAGCGGTTGCCGAAGTGCGTGTCGAAGCGGTCCATGCGGGCGCCGTCCTCGAACTGCCCGGCGTGGATGGCCGAACGGACCTCAACGGTCACCTGCCGGTACAGCGCCGCGAAGTAGCCGATCCGGTCACCGGCGCGGCCGGCGTCCCGCACGATGTCGGCAAGTCCGTTCACGACATCGTCGATGTTCTCCGCCGCCATGCTCAACCCCCGTCTGCTGTCTGCTGGTTCGGCAAACCTGTCGTACCACGACACACCGCGGTGGGCCCCTGCGCCGCAGGCAACGAGACGAGAACTCTTTTGCTGCAAAGGGCCGTTCACTGGCACGACTTCGCTGGGGCGGCTCGTCGGAACGCAGAAGCGCGTGTGCCGGTGTCGCACCACCGACACTGTCAGGGCTGTTGGGCGTACCAGGTCAGGTCGTCAGCCATGGTGGGCAGATACCTGTTGCGGTCCGCCAGGAGAACCGGGTCCCGGTCGTCGAGGTTCGCGTCGAGAACTCGGTGGGCGGCCCGGCGCCACCGCTCGAAGGTCTCCGGCGACGCGGTCGCGAGCCGGTGGACGTCGGTCACCCGCAGCCGACCGCCCACACCAGCGGGCCGTACCCGGCGCAGTGCCTCACCCGACAGCAGGTCCAGCACCGGGCTCAGCGGCACCTGGTCGCAGCGGGGCAGCTCCTGTTCGGCGCAGGCCGCGTAGAGGGCCAGGGCGACGAGGACGACGGTCATGTGCGCGTCGAGGGCGTTGCCGCCCGCGGGCGGGTACAGCCACTCGTAGACGTCTCCGTCGGTGGGCACCGCCCAGACGCACAGTCGCCGTGCCCAGTGGAGGCAGTCGGTGAGCGGCGCGATGCCGGTCGTGGTCACCACCCGGCCTTCCCAGCGCAGTTGACGCTCGGGGGCGTCGGGCGGGGGCGGGTACAGGGTCCGGTCCTCGGTGATCCGCGGCAACATGTCGATCTTGACCGCCGCGCCCGGAAATCGGCCCTCCGCGCCCTGCGCCCCCAGGTGGAGCAGTTGCCGCACCCCGCAGGCGGCCACCTCGGGGTCGGTCCATTCGTGGCCCTCTGCGCATTCCAGGTACGCCTCGCGCCCGCGAGCCACCAGGGTCAGCCCCGTCGTGCGACCGCAGCGGGGGCAGTACAGCGGCTCCTCCAGTACGTCGTCGATCAGATCCCCGTATTTGGCCACGACGATCTCCCCGCTGACGGACACGCGGACCAGTCCCTGCACGTCACGTCCCTTCGAGCGGACCGCTGGACCACTGTCCTACCCGAGCGGTGAGCGAATATCCGCCCACGCGCTGTCGGCAACCCCGGGAGGCACGGCCGGGCCCCGGGGCACCGTCCTGTCGTGCCCGCGCGACCTCGACATCGCGCGCCGGCTGTTCGGTGAGGTGGTCCGGGTCCACGCCGTCCAGCCCGGCCATCTCACCTCCCCCGCCCCCGAGGGAGCCGTGGCCTGAGGTACCGCCGTCTCCACCCACAAGAGCGGGGTGATCAGCCAGGTGGTGGGTGTGTGGGCGCCGCCCGCCACCCCGTTCCGCACCACGTTCCACGTCGCCGGTACCGGTGGCACCCTCAGCCACGACTCACTGGCCTCCCCCGGTCTGCGGGTCACCGGCAGCGACCGGGACGCCGCCGGGGCCGACGGCATCCCGTCGGGCGACTTCGGCCAGTCCCCGTACGCCCTGCAGATAGCCGAGTTCGCCGCCGCCTTCACCGGGCGCGGGCCCGAGCCTCGAGTGAGCGCAGGGGACGGTGTGGCGGCCGTCCGCATCGCCGAGGCCGCCGCCGTGTCCGCGCGCACCGGGCGGGCCGTGCGTCTCGAGGGGAGCCCCGCGTGAAAGTCGCCGTTCTGTCCTTCGCCCACGTCCACGCCGCCACCTACCTCACCCTGCTGCGCGAGCGCGAGGACGTCGATCTCGTCGCCGCCGACCCCGACGCCCCGACCGGCGCCCCGGACCGCGGCGCGGCCCTCGCCGAGCGGCTCGGCGTGCCGTACGCCGCCACCTGGGACGAGGTGTTCGCCCAGCCGCTCGACGCGGTCGTCATCACCAGCGAGAACGCCCGCCACCGCGCCCTCGTCGAACGAGCCGCGGCGGCCGGTGCCCATGTGCTGTGCGAGAAGCCGCTGGCCACCACCGAGGCCGACGCCCGCGCCGTCATCGACGCCTGCGCCCGTGCCGGGGTCGGCCTGATGACCGCCTACCCGGTCCGTTTCGGCTCCGCCTTCGCCGCGCTGCGCCGGGCCGTGGCAGACGGCTCGCTGGGCCGGGTGATCAGCGTCCACGGCACCAACAACGGCCGCAATCCGGCCCGTTCGAGCCCGTGGTTCGGCAGCCGCGAACTCGCAGGCGGCGGCGCGCTGATGGATCACACCGTGCACATCGCCGACCTGCTGGACGCGCTCCTGGAGGGCGAACAGGCCGCGGAGGTCTACGCCCAGGCCAACGCCGTCCTGGACGCCGACCTCGGCCTGGACGTGGAGACCGCGGGACTGGTCACCATCCGCTACCCCGGCGGCACGGTGGCCGCCGTGGACTGCAGCTGGAGCCACCCGCGGGACCATCCGACCTGGGGCGGTCTGACGCTGACCTGCGTGGGCGAGCGGGCGATCGTCGAACTCGACGCCTTCCCCCGGCTGTTGGACGGCTTCGACACCACCACCGCCCGCGCCCGCTGGGAACCGGGGGGCGACGACCTGGACACGGCGATGCTCGACGCCTTCCTCGACACCGCCCGCACCGGCCGACGCCCTGCCCCGGACGGGGAGGCGGGCCTGCGGTCCCTGCGGGTGGTACTGGCGGCGTACGAGTCACTGCGCACGGGCCGGCCGGTGGCACTGCCGGGCTGATGTCGGCCTTTTCGGTCGCACGGGGGCAGGTCCTCCCGGGGGCCCGGGAACGACCGGTGCCCAGGAGGCGGGATCCTCCTGGGTACCGGGGTCGTCCGTCGGTGTGCTCTCAGCCGGATGTCAGGCGTCCGTGGCCGTGACGGCCGCCGCGTACACGAGGGCGACGCGGTGGTTGTACTGAATGGTGTACATCGCCTTGGCGCCGGTGACGACCCGCCCGCTGGAGGGGAAGTAGTCGTCCGTGAGGGACGGTGCCGTGGTCGCCACGTAGGCCTGGCCGGTGGGCACGGTGTACATGCTCAGCGGAGCCTGCGTGGAGGGCGACAGACCCGAGGGGTACTCGGAGGCGTCGGGGTAGCTGGAACCGTACACCGCCACCGGGGAGCTGCCGGCCGCCGTGATCACCTTCACGCCCTGGGCCGGCGCGGTGTTGCAGCCGTCCGGGTTGTAGAACCACACCTTCGCGCCGCTGTACCAGATGGCGGTCCAGTCGCCGTCCTGGTCGGCGACGACGAACTGCTGACCGGCCACGGCCGTGCCGCCCCAGTCGTTGATGCGGTCGGTGCCGGCCGCGCCGGGGTGGATGGCCTGGTCGCCGAAGAGCGGGGCGGTGTCGCTGGGCTCGGTGCGCAGGTAGACGAAGTTCGCCTTCTGCTGCGTCTCGGTGCAGGCCGTGGTGGCGCCCGTCGGGTCGTCGGAGGGGCAGATCTGGACGGTCTGCAGGTTGGCGTCGAAGCGCGGGGCGATGGTGACGACCGAGCCGACGGGACCGACGCCGTGGCGCCCGGTGTGCACCCCGAGCAGGTTCATGAAGTGGTTCCAGTCCCAGCCCGGGCCCGGGTCCCAGTGCATGCCGGAGACGAGGGAGGACTTGGGGCCGGCGACGTTGTCGTGGCCGATGATGTGCTCGCGGTCCAGCGGTATGCCGAAGCGGTCGGCGAGGTACTTCACCAGGTCGGCCGTGGCCTCGTACTGCGCCTCGGTGTACCAGGTCGCGCCGTGGGCGGCGTAGCCCTCGTGCTCGATGCCGATCGAGTGCATGTTGGTGGAGTAGTTGCCCGCGTGGAAGGCGAGGTCCTTGGTGGGGACCATCTGCGTGACCGCGCCGTCGGAGGAGCGCATCACGTAGTGCGCCGCGGCGCCGCCCGCCTGCTCGAAGGTGGTGATGGCGGCGTCGTAGGAGCTCTCGGTGTCGTGGATGACGATGGTGTCGATCCGGATGCCGTTGGCGGGGCGGTTGGAGACCTGGCCGTTGGACGGCGACGCCGGAACGAAGGTGCAGGCGACGGTGGTGGGGCACTCGGTGGTGGCGTCCGCCGCGGCCTTCAGGTGCAGCGACGTCAACTGGCCGGTGGCCGGGCGCACATCGGTGTCGGCCGTCAGGGAGACGCGTGTGCCGTCGGTCGTGGTGCGGTGGGCGCCCTTCTTCATGGTGGCGAAGACGCGGTCGGCGAAGGCCTCGGCGCCCTGGCGCCGGGTGGACTGGCTGTAACGGGCCACGGCCGCGTACCAGTTGCCGGGCTCCGCGGAGGTGGAGCCGGTCGCGGCCTTCTGGTAGGAGGCGAGCAGGGCCGCGCCGCCGCGGATGTTGGCGGACGGGTCGGTGCGCAGCTTCCGCGCCGACAGGCCGGTCAGCTTCGCGGCGGCCTGCACGGTGTGCAGGGCCGGGTCGGCGGCCAGCTTGGTCAGGTCGCCGCGGCCGGCCGCGCCCGCGTCGCCGCCGGCCATCATGGCGGGGGTGACGTCGGTCAGGTGCATCGGCCCGTAGCCGCCGTCCGTGCTGTGCTGCCCGGGGTGGGTTTCCCAGGCGGACTCCTGGTACGCCACCGCGAGCAGCACCTGGCGCGGGACGTGATAGGCGTCTGCGGCGTCCTTGAAGTCCTGCTGCAGACCGGTCGCCGCGGGCGCGGCCGCACCGGTGGCCAGTGCCGTCATCGGCACCGCTATGCCGCCCCCGACGGCGAGCGCGACCGCGGCCAACAGGCTCACACGGCGTCGCTTGGACGCGTGTCCGCGCCTGGTACTGCTTGTGGTCATGAAGGTCCCCCGGACCTGAGAGAGATCGAAATGGCCGGGCGGACAGCACATATGACGGCGCGTCAGGTGGTCGACCGACTACGAGTACGCGCACCTCTGCACGAACTCTGCGCCGCTGTCCGTCGGCTTCTGCGAAGTGGATGATCCACCTCAGGGGGAACTCGCGTCAACCTCGGTCCGGGGAAGGGCAGTTCACCACTACAGAGGGTCCTGACACGACCACGGTTCCGGAACGCGCAGCGGGCGGGCTGTGCTCAGCCGCGCCACAGATCGTCGCCGTCACGCACCTGGGCGCCCATGTTGCGTTCCATCATGCGCAGTGCGGCCTGGGCGAGGTCGGCGTGGATGTGGGCCACCGCGTCCCGGGGAACGGTCACGTCGAAGTGGCGGATGTGGGCGTCCAGCGCCGAGTAGAGAATGCACTGCTCGGTGACCTGCCCGCACAACACCAGGTGGTCGATGCCCTGTTGGGAGAGCAGATAGTTCAACGGGGTCTCGAAGAAGACCGAGTGGCGTGCCTTGACGACGAAGAGGGAGCGGTCGTCGGGCACGAGCGGTTCCACGAGTGCCGCGCGCGGACCGGACAGGGCCTTGTCGAGGAGTTCGCCGTGGTGCGAGCGCCATTCGCCGAAGTTGTCGTTGACGTAGATGACGGGTACGTCGTTGTCGCGGGCTCGCTCCAACAGCGCGGCCACCCGTGGGACGACCTCCGTGACCGAGGGCAGCAGCAGGTCGGCGTCGGCGTGATCATAGGTGTTGATCATGTCGATGACGATCAGTGCGCTCTTGCCCATACCCACCAGGGTGCCCCGCTGGGGGAAGCCATGCAGACTTCGGCAAGATCCCGCATGCCCGAGCACCGGCCGCCTCGTAGGCTGAGGGCTGCTTGAGGCCAGAAGGGGAAACCGGACAGGGCCCTGTACCTCCCAGCCGAGGCGCCGCATGATCGAGTTCGCCGCTGTCTTCGCCGTCGCGGGCGCCGCGAGCAATGCCATGGGCACCGCCTTCCAGCGCAAGGCGGCCTCCACCGCCGACAAACGGGGGCTGCGCCTGCTGGGGGAACTGGTGCGTCGGCCCGCCTGGGTGATCGGCATGGCCGGCGTGATCGGCGCCGCGCTCTTCCAGAGCCTGGCCCTGGTCAACGGCCCCCTGGCCCTGGTCCAGCCGCTGTTCATCCTGGAGCTGCCCTTCGCCCTCATGATCGCCGCGCCGCTGATGCACCGACGGCTGCCCGCCTGGGGCTGGTGGGGAGTGAGCGCCGTGGTGGCGGGCCTGGCGCTGGTCCTCGCCTCGGCCGCCCCGCACGGGGCCACCGACCAGGCCTCGCCGGCGCGATGGATCGTCGGCCTCGGCCCCTGCCTGGGGGCGGTGGCCGCCACCGTCCTGCTGTCCGGCCAAGGCCGCCCGGCGGCGGCGCGGGCCGCCCTTCTGGGGGCCGCCGCCGCGATCGCCAACGCCGTCACGGCCGCCCTGCTCAAATCGGCGACGGGCACCTTCGCCGACCACGGCCTCACGGCCTTCCTCACCTCCTGGCAGACCTACGGCTTCGCCCTGGCCGGAGTCATGGCGGTGCTCCTGCTGGAGAACGCCCTGCAGGTCGGCCCGCTGGCCGCGTCCCAGCCCGCGCTGACCATCGGCGACGCGACGGTGAGTCTCGCGCTCGGCGTCGTGCTGTTCGACGAGGAGATCCGCACGGGCTGGTGGCTGGCGCCGGCCGCGCTGGGCGCCCTGCTGATCGTCACGGGCGTGGTGGTGCTGAGCCGCGCGGTACAGGCGATCGTCGTCCTGGAACAGTGAAAATCCGCAGGTCGAGAACGTATCGGATGCGGCATCGGGACTGTGGGCGCATCCTGGTCGGGTGATCGGTAGAAACACCGAACGCGCCGGGAGCAGAGCTGCTCACGCCGCTCCCGCGCCCTCCCAGTCACTGGCTCTCGCCGCCATGATGTTCGCGGTGGCGATGACCTTCATCGACCAGACGATCGTGTCCATCGCGGCACCCGACATCGTCTACGAGCTGCACCTGAGCGCGTCGGGTATGCGATGGGTGGTCAACGCCTATCTGCTGGCCCTGGCCGCCTTCTTCGCCCTCGGCGGACGCCTCGCCGACCTGTTCGGCCCACGCCGTGTCGTGGTCATCGGCACCCTGGTCTTCGTCGTCTCCTCGGTGCTGTGCGGCTGTGTCCCCCAGGGCGACTACGCGCTGACCTGGCTGATCGTCTTCCGGGCCACGCAGGGGCTGGGCGCCGCGCTGCTCTTTCCCGCGGCGCTGGCGGTGGTCGTGGCGGTCTTCCCCGTCCAGCGCCGCGGCCGGGCCCTCGCCCTGTTCTTCGGGCTGACCGGCGCCCTCACCGCGCTGGGCCCGCTGCTCGGCGGCTGGCTGACGTCCTGGACCTGGCGCGCGATCTTCTGGGTCAACGTGCCCGTCGCCGTCGTCGCCCTGATCCTGACCGCCCTCGCCCATATCTCGGACCGCCGTCGCGACGAGACACTGGATGTCGTCGGCGCCGTACTGGTCGCAGCCGGTATGGGACTGAGCGTGCTCGGCTTCCAGCAGGCGTCGGCGTGGGGCTGGGACAGCGCCGCGACCTGGGGGTGCATCATCGGCGGTCTGGCCGTACTGGCCGTGTTCTGCCGCTACGAGCTGAGGACCCGTCATCCTCTGATCAACCTGGCGGTCTTCCGCGACCGCGCCTTCACGGTCGACTCACTGGTGCTGTTCTTCGCGATGCTGGCGTTCGTCCCGCTGTTCTTCTTCGCCTCCGTCTACGCCCAGGTCTCCCTCAGCGCCTCCCCCAACCAGGCCGCCCTGTTCCTGCTCTACTTCTTCGCCGGGTTCGCGATCGCCTCCCAGTGGGGCGGCCGCATCCTCGACAAGCAGGGCGCACGACCGGCCATGAAGATCGGTTGCGTGGTCGGCGCCGTCGGCTTCGCCCTGTGGGCGGGCAAACTCACCGACCTGTCCATGCACGACCAGTGGCCCTACGCGGCACTCGCGGGCGCCGGAATCGGCTTCATCCTCGCCCCCGCCTCGACGGACGCCGTCAACCGCTCCATCGACGCCACCTACGGGGAGGTCACCGGCATCACCCAGACCGTCCGCAACTACGCCGCCAGCATCGGTCTGGCCGTCTTCGGAACCGTGCTGAACCACGCCATGACCGACAACGTCGTGCACAGCCTCACCGCCCGTGGCCTGTCCTCGACCGCCGCGCATTCCGTGGCGCAGGACGCCGCGGAAGTGATCGCGGGCAACGCTGACGCGCGACAGCCCACCGGTTCCGGTACGGCGGCGACGATGATGCGGGATGCGATGTCGACGATCCGCATGGACTTCGCCGAGGCCAACCAGTGGGTCTTCTACGGCATGGCCATCGCCCTGGGCATCGGCTACTTCTGCGCGCTGCGCCACCCCGGAGGCACCGCCCAGGCCGAGAGGGAGCAGCCGTCCACGGCGACGCCGGTCCACCACTGATCCGGGTACGGCCCGGTTCGGCTGAGACTGAGGGCGGCCAAGGCGGGCGTGTCGTCAGCCGCGCGCCGCCTCCGTGACCGTCGCGGGATCCACTCCGGTCAGTTCGACGATGCGGTGCGGCGGGACACCGGCGGCGAGAGCGCGTCCGATGAGGTTGTCGCGGCCGTCGGAGCAGTCGCGGTAGGCGAGCAGCTCCTGCTCGACCTGGGCGAGCGGCTCGGGTGTCAAGTGGTGGCGGACGCGGTTCAGTTCCTCGTCGCTGAGCGGGACGGGCAGCCGCTCGGCCCCCTCCGGAATGGCCCCGGTCTCCTCCGGCGGCAGCAGCCGCAGATGCGGAGAGGTCGGGGTGCTCTTCTGTGCGTCCAGCCACGCGCGTACGGCGGGCGTCTCCATGCAGGCGAGGTCACCGACGGCCGCGGGGGTCACCCCGAGCGGCGCGGAGACGTCGCCGATCAGGAACAGGTAGGCGTCATCAGTCATCGTCGGCTCCTTCTCAACGGGGGCTGATCGACGTCCCATTACCCCGCCGCGCCCGGATTACCGCGGGCTCACCGTGTCGAGTGAACGCGGCTGTCGGGGCCTCAGGCCGCGTCCGGCTCACGCCGTGCCGACTCCGGCGCGGGCACGTCACGAGACTTCTGCAACCCGCCGGGGATCAGCTTCAGATGACGCCGCGCATGCGCGTGCCGCGGGGGGCCGGGCGCCGCGGTCACCCAGTCCTCGACACGGTCCATGACCAGCAACAGCCCACCCAGCAGAGGAACCACCAACACCGCCACGACAATCACAACGCCACCCTCCGTCGGCTTCCGTGGACCCCGGGTGCCCGGCACACGGCGGAAGACCCGCCGACGGGATGTGAAGGTGCGGTGAAGTCGCCTCGAGCGTCGGCTGTTGTGACCGTCTGCCAGGATG
Organism: Streptomyces sp. NPDC005799; assembly: GCF_040630525.1. Taxonomy (NCBI): domain Bacteria; kingdom Bacillati; phylum Actinomycetota; class Actinomycetes; order Kitasatosporales; family Streptomycetaceae; genus Streptomyces; species Streptomyces sp. NPDC005799. Next base: position 215,533 of record NZ_JBEXXQ010000007.1, on the reverse strand, counting down.
TGGCCATGCCCACCCCGGTCGTTGAGATCCACGTGCCCCTGCTGTCCCCGCCCGATCTGCCCGACGGCTCCGACCCGTTCCCCTGGATCGAAGAGATAGAGGGCTTCTTGGAGGACCTCGAAGAGCAGAGCGAGGTGGAGGTCTTCGATGACGGGGAGGAATACGGGGACGTGTACGTCTTCTTCGTCACCGGAGCCGACGAAGAGGCCCTTCTGAACGTGGCGTCTCGTGTCGCCGCCTTGCCCGACGTGCCCTCGGGAACCTTCGCGGTGGTCAGTGACGATCAGGCCGAGGAGTTCGGGCTGGGGCGTCGGGTGGGGTTGCCGCGGCGAGCATGAGGAACCGGCGGTTGTCGTGTGGCTTGCATCGTTTCACGAGGCGTGCCTCGATCTATGTCTGCTTCCCGTGTCGTGCGGCTCAACGATGCCGCACGACGGCTGCTGCCCCAGGTCGCCCACGGGCACCTGCTGCGCGAGACCGTGACGGTGTGGCTGTCCGACGCCCACCAGCGCCTGCCCGACAGGCGGCCGGACGCCGGCGCTCGGCTCCTCCGCTCAGCGACGTCGGCGATCGTCACCTCGAGGTGTCGGCGGTCCGTGTCGTCGAGCCGGCTCAGAACGCCCTGGACAGCAGGCGCGCGCTCGGAGGTCCTGTCCGAGGTCTCCACAGCCCTGCTGTCGACGCCGCTGCCGCCGCTGACGAAAGGGCCGAGGGACGCGCGCCTAGGCGGGCAGCCCCCAGCGCGGTGCGTCCTGATTCGGTCGTACAGGAGTGATGGTCAGGTCGGGGTGGTCACCGCGCGCGGTGATGAGCGCGGTCTCGCCCCTGTGCAGCGCGATCCTGATCGCTCCGTCGCCGGCTTGCGCGTACCGGAGCGGGCTACCCCGTTCGTCGCGCACCTCGACCGGCCCATCGATGCCGTGCCGTACGACGCAGGGGGCGCCGGCCTCGCTGTGCAGCCGCACCCAGCGGGTGGTGCCGGACTGGCGGCGGGCGCCGAGCAGGAAAGCGCCCTGGGTGCGGAAGTCGTGCACGACCAGGTCCGCCCAGGCGGCGGGCAGCGCGGGGAAGACCCGGATGGTGCCGCCCCAGGACTGGCAGATCATGTCGTGCAGCGACTGGGCCGCCGACAGGGGTGTCTCGATCACCGGGCCCGACTCCTGGTACATGGTGTTGGGCTGGATGAAGCGGGTAATGAGTTCGTCGAGGTAGTGCAAGGCGTCGTCGCCCTTGCCCAGCAGCGCCGACATCGAAGCCGCTCCCGTGAAGGTGTAGCCCTGCAGGGCGCCTTCGAAGCCGACCCAGTGGGCCAGTGACTTCTCGATCAGAGCGCGTTCGTCCGGACTCCGGCCGGTCACCTCGTAGAGCGGGTAGACCGCGAGCAGATGCGAGTAGTGGCGGTGCGACTTGGCGAACGGGATGTCCGCACCGATCATGAAGCCGTTCGCATCCGTGGGATACGGCACCCGTTTGGCCAGCACCTCCCGCCAGCGGGGCACCAAGGGGTCGTCGACGCCCAGGAGTTCGGCCGATTCAACGAGGGTGCGACAGCCCCAGGTCAGCAGCATCAGGTCGTAGTTGCAGTCCCGGGAGTCGCCGCCGTACTCCGGGGAGAAGGTGGCGGGCAGGTGGAGTCTGCCGTCCGGGCCGGGCTCGAGGAAGTGCAGGTAGTAGTTGATCGCCTTGCGGAGGAGGGGGAAGAGGACGTCTCGCAGGACGGAGGTGTCCATGGTGTGGCGGTAGCTGAGCCATACGTTGTGCAACGCCCAGGTCAGATCGCCCACTTCGGGGGTGGGCGGGTCCTGGCCCGGGATGCCGACGCCGTAACCCATGAGCGGGCTGGCCGCCCCGTTGACCAGATGGGGATCGGTGGTGCGGGGGATGCCGAGCGAGTCGCTGCGGTACGGCTGCGCCACCTCGGCGGCGAGGTTGCCCCGGTACTCGCTCAACGCCCGTGTGATGGCGTCGAGTTCGAGATGGTTGGAGCCGTGGATGAGCCAGTACTCGAGTTGGGCGTTGAGGTTCCACCAGGTGTTGGGCCACGGCGTCGGCTCCAGCCAGGGGCCGCTGGTGGCCATCACGGGGGCGTCGCGGCGGGCGGCGGAGGCGGCCTTGTACAGCTGGAGCCAGTAGAAGCGCTGGATGCGGGCGTCGGGCACGGACAGGAAGCTCTTGCGGTAGTACGAGCGCCACCAGGCGCGGTGGGTGAGCGCGAGGGCGTCGTAGGGAAGTGGGGCGGTGGTGCGGATCGTCCTGAGCGCCCTGTTCAAGGCCGTGGTCTGCGGATAGGAGTGCGCGACGTGCGCGTACAGCGTCCGGCTCCGGCCGCTGGAGCGCTGGCGCCACGCGGTGACGTGCTGCCCGCCCGACAGCAGCGGCTGGACGGCGGCGCTGACTCCGTCGTGGTCGGCGACCTGGGCGGGAGGGTTGCCCCGGTAGCCGTCCGGGAGCGGTTTGAAGGCGGCTCGTGGGCTGATCGCGTCGGCGGGATGGAAGACCCAGCGAAAGCCGGTCTCGCCCTCGCTGGGCGTCACTTCCACCGCCAGGACCGAACGGTCGTTGTGGACCAGGGCGCGCAGCGCCAAGGTGCCCTTCTCGGTCGTCAGTGTGCCGGTCAACTCGGCGTCGCGCAGGGACAGCCGCCAGTCGATGCCGGTGATCGCTCCCACCGGCTCAAGGGTGAAGTGGCCGATCGGCAACCGGGCCAGGCCGAAGAGGGAACCGAACTCGGGGCGGTGGTCCTGGACTTCGGAGTGCTGGACGTTGAAGCGCACGGCCGTCGCGGTGGCGCCCGGCTCGGCGTAGATGCCGGAGCCGAGGAAGCCGTTGCCGAGGAAGGGGCCTTCGTACCAGGCCGTCGGCATCCGCTGCCACACCATGTCCGCGTCCTCGAGAACGGAGCGCCAGGGGTCGGAGGTGTGCGAGGGATACGGTGCGGACGCCGCTGACCCGCTCTCGTCGGCCGACGCCCGCGGGGCGGCCAGACCCGCCGTCAGCAGCGCGCCGCTCAGGGCTGATCCGGTGGCGAGGACGGAGCGTCTGGACGGATCGGGCACGGAGGGATGGGACACGGCGCCTCCAGACGGCTCGGCTCTGAAATTCATCGGATCTATCTCGCGATGGAACATAGGGTTGCGACTGGAGGGTGTCAACAGAGCGGGAGAGGCCCGATGTATCGAAGGGACCGCGGAGCTTGTTATGACCGTGGTCATAGCCCATGCTTACTGTCGGCAGCGCACTGAAGGACGCGTGTTCGGATCGACCGGCAGGAGGATGCGGCATGGGGACGAGCACGGCACGGGCGATGTGGGAACGGCTTGAACCGGTTCACGATCTCGTCTACTTCGCGCCCGAAGCCCGCCGGGCCGCCGACGACCTCGGGATGCGCGGGTTCTGGATGGGCTACTTCGCCCTGCGGGCGGCTCCGCTCGGCGCCGTACCCGCCTCCGTCGTCACCGCGTGCTTCTACGTCTTCCACCCCGATCGCGTGGCACGGGCGCTCCCGGACGCCTGGCAGTACGCCGCCCCACCGGACGTCCTGGCGGCGCGCGAACGCGCCATGGAGGCGGCCATGACGGGCCTGTTCGGCCCCGCCGTCATCACCTCGGCGGACATGGCCGAGGCCGCGGACCTGGCGTGGAACGCCGCCGCAGCCGCCGACACCGCCGGACGGCCGCTGGCAGCCGCCAACCAGGCCCTCGACCGCCCCCGGCAGCCGCACACCCGCCTCTGGCAGGCCCTGACCACCTTGCGCGAACACCGCGGTGACGGACATGTCGCCACGCTCGTCGCCCATCACCTCTCCCCCGTCGCAGCCATGGCCCTCAAGGCGGCGACGGGGGATTCCGACGCCGCGCTGCTGCGCGAGAGCCGCAAGTGGGATCTGAGTGACTGGGCCGCGGCCGAGGGGGAGTTGCGGGAGCGCGGCTGGCTCACGGAAGACGGGGCGCTGACCGCGGAAGGCACAGCCGCCCATGACGCCGTCGAGGCGCAGACCGATGCCCTCGCCGAACAGCCCTGGCAGGCCCTCGGCCAGGAAAACACCGCGCGTCTCGCCGAGTTGCTCACGCCGTTGGCCGCGGCGGTACGGAAGTCGGGGGTGCTGCCCTCCGGCAATCCGGTGGGGCTCACCGACACCACCGTCTGAGCCACGCGACCGGTCATATCGCTGTCGGCGTTCCCATCAGGAGCGCAGGTGTGGCTGAAGGGCTGGACGACCTCCGCGCACGCCTGTGTGCCCGGCCGGCGTGTCGACGTGCCCGAGGGCAACGGATGGCAGCGGCACGTGGATCCCGACTACCTCAACTCCCTGCCAGCCCACTGGGCCGCCGCCCAGTACCGGGACGGTCCTCCGCAGGATCTGTCCGCCATCGAGCGGGCCCACGTCGCCCGCGGGCACGCGTGGCGGCAGGCGCCGGGCGCCCGGGCGGGCTATACGCACGCGCAGACCACCAAGCCCCACACCCCGGCCGTCGCCCTGGGCGACTCCCCGTCCGGCCTGGCCGCCTGGATCCCGAGAAGCTGCGCTCCTGGACGGACCGCCTTCACGATCTTCCCGCGGGACCTCGTCCGCGCCCCACGCGAGTTCGCGGCCCGCTTCTTCGACGCCCGCTCCTGGATCGAGGAGCCTGTGGGCGGCCACTCCGCGGCATGGGAACTGTACGGACGGTACGCCTCGGGCGTCGTACTACTACTACGCCGCACAGCCATTGATCTCGCCGACGGTCGGTGAACCTGCGCGGACTGGCCACAGCGGGTGCGTATACCGCTGATGGCCAGTCCGTCTTACGGGGCCTCCCCGACGACCGGGGCGGAGGGGCTCAGCCTTCGGTCCGGGCGGGCAGGCGCCACCCCGGGCGGGGGAAGTGGCAGGTGTAGCCGTCGGGGTAGCGCTCCAGGTAGTCCTGGTGCTCGGGCTCGGCCTCCCAGAAGGGGCCGACCGGCTCGACCTCGGTGACGACCTTGCCCGGCCACAGGCCGGAGGCGTCCACGTCGGCGATGGTGTCCTCGGCGATGCGCTTCTGCTCGTCGTCGACGTAGTAGATCGCGGAGCGGTAGCTGAGGCCGATGTCGTTGCCCTGGCGGTTCTTGGTGCTCGGATCGTGGATCTGGAAGAAGAACTCCAGCAGGGCGCGGTAGTCGGTCGCCTCGGGGTCGTAGAGGATCTCGATGGCCTCCGCGTGGGTGCCGTGGTTGCGGTACGTCGCGTTCGGCACGTCTCCCCCGGTGTATCCGACCCGGGTCGCGGTCACGCCCGGGAGCCGGCGGATCAGGTCCTGCATTCCCCAGAAGCATCCGCCCGCCAGCACGGCCCGCTGCGTCTGTGCCGCCATGTCGGCTCCTCCCATTGTCTGTCGCCTCGGTCACTCGCGCTGATCGCCCATGCCGTCGGCGTCCCGTCTTTGCGCATACAACAGCGCACGGAGGGCGTGAACAATTCCTCGCACGGCCTTGTTCGGGGCGGTCCCGCGCAGACATCAATGCCACGATCGGGGGTACCCCCAGCATCGGAGGCTGATGATGTTCGAGGCAGGCGACATCCGCGAATGGCGCGGACACGACGTGGTCGACCCCAGTGGCCACAAGATCGGCACCCTGGAAGCGGTCTACGTGGACACCGGGACCGACCTACCCTTCTTCGCGACGGTCACCGTGGGTCTGCCCACCCGTCGCCGCCTGGTGTTCGTTCCCTTGTCCGGCGCGACCGTCGGCCCGGGGTACCTCAAGATCACCCATCCCCGGGACGTGGTGAAGAAGGCCCCCACCATCGACACCGACGGCGAACTGCCGGCCACCGACGAGCCGGACATCTTCGCGCACTACGAGCTCGACTACTCGACCGGGGCGGGCGGCGCACGCCGTCTCGCCCGCCGCTGACCCCCCGACACCGCCGGGAGCGCCGATGAGTCTGTTCCTGCTCCTCATCCTCGTGGCCCTCGTTCTGGGCATCATCGGATTCGCCGCCCATGGCCTCTTCTACCTGCTGATCATCGGCGCCGTCCTGCTGCTCGCCGACCTCGCGTACGGGGCCATGCGCTTTCGCCGCGGAGGACGCAGGCACCGCATCGTACGCTGACGCGGTCCCACCGAGACGTTCGGCCTGCCGCAGGGAGTCTCGGGGCGGGTGGAGGGAGTCTGTGCGCGATGGGAACCGCCGTCCATGTCCCCCAGACGAAGGACATGATCGGGGAGGAGCTCTCCGGCGACGAGGCGCTGAGCGCGCTGCGGCACTACGGCAGTCTTCGCCTGCTGCTGGACTCCTTCGCCCGGTTCCGCTACGCCGACGGTTTCACCAACGCGCGGGCCCTGGCCTTCCAGATCGTGCTCGGACTGGTCCCCTTCACGCTGGCCCTCGTAGGTCTGGCCACGTTCGTGCACACCGACGCGGTGGGCCGGGTCGTCGAACGCGCCCTCGGTGACATCGTGCCCGGCACCGGCGCGAAGGTGCTGCACGAGGCGTTCGCCGGAACGCGGCGCACCGCGCACGGCGGTGTCTGGAGCACCCTCGCGCTGTGGCTGGGACTGGCCTTCGCTCTGCTGAACCTCGCCTCGGCGATGGGGCAGATCGAGCGGGGCGCCAATCGCATCTACGGCATCGAACGCGATCGCCCCTTCCCGCACAAGTACGGCCGTGCCCTGCTGCTTTCCGTGGCTGCCGGGCTGCCGTTGGTACTCGGGTTCGTGGTGCTCGTGGCAGGCAGGGCGGTCGGAGAGGCCGTCGCCGAGGTCCTGGGCACACCGGGTGCGAACGGCCGGTGGTGGGACGTACTGGAGATACCGGTGGGGCTGGCGCTCGCGTGGATCGCGTCGGCGGTGATCTTCAGATGGTCGCCGCGCCGCAGGCAGCCGGGCTACACGTGGCTCGCCTTCGGCAGCGCCGTCCATCTCGTGCTGTGGATCGCGGCCACCCTGCTGCTGTCCCTGTACATCGGCAAGAGCGCGGCGTTCGGCGCCGTGTACGGCCCGTTGACCGCGTTCATAGCCCTGCTGCTGTGGGCGAACGTCACCGGGATCGCCCTGTTTCTCGGAATCGCCTTCGCCGCCCAGCTGGAAGCGGCGCGCGCCGGGATCAAGTCGGCCGTGCACCCCGACCCGGGGCCCGGATCCTGACCCCGCCGGCCGGCCGACCCCAGCCTCCAGGCGTCACCCGTCCCGCAACGTCCGCTGCGGCGAGCGGCCGTAGGCCTCGCGGTACAGGGCCGCGAAGCGGCCGGCGTGGTGGAAGCCCCAGCGGGCCGCGACGTCGGTGACCGTGGCTCCCCGGGTGGGGTCGGCGTCGGTGAGGTCCTGGTGGGCGTGGGCGAGACGGATCCGGCGCAGGTGGGCCAGGGGGGTGGTGTCCAGGTGGCGACGGAAGGCGTACTGGAGCGCGCGGACGGTGACATGGGCGGCGGCGGCGATGTCGGCGACCGTGAGGGGCTCGTCCGCGTGGTCGCCCATGTAGGACAGCGCCCGGCGCAGGGCCGCCGGATGGGAGTCCCGGCGGTCGGAGGAGGTCGGGTCGGTGACGGCGGTGTTGGGGAAGGTGGCCAGCACGGTCGCTGCCAGGTGTTGTGCGGCCGTGGAGACGATCAGCGGATGCTCGACGCCCCATGGGTCCGCCAGGACGTGGTCGCGCAGGTAGGTGATCGTGTGCGCGAGCCGCTGTGCGGCGGCCGGGGAGTACGGCCGGTGACCGATCAGCCGTACCGGCGCGCCACCGAACCCGCCGTCGGCGGCCACCTGCGACAACACGTCCGGGTCGAGCATCGTGATGTTGTAGCGGGCGCTGCAGATGCGTCCGGCGTACGGCAGTTCGGGCGGTGCGAAGGACACCACGTCACCGGGGCCGAAGGCGTCCTCGACGCCCTGGTAGCGGTGGTCCTGGATGGTGCCCTCGTGGACCAGGCAGAGGCAGATCCGCCCCAGCGGGGTGACCGCGTAGCTCATGTCGAAGTCGAGGTCGAGCTCGTCGACCGTGACAGGGCCGAGGGTGCTGCGGCTGATCCGGGCGCGGCTGCTGTCCTGGCTGCCGTTGCCGATGTGCATCTTCGCGTAGGCGCGGCTGAGGAACTCCTCGGTCCGGCCGAGGTCGTCGCTGTCGAAGGTGATCGTTTGCACGTCGGCCTTCTCCCCTCACTGGTGAAACGACCCGTCACCGCAGGTCAGGGCGGTTTCGTGGGCGCCTGCGCCGTCTGTGCGCCGTCAGGAACAGGCAGGTTTCGTTTTCTGGCTACTGCCCCCGGGAGTCTTCGTTATACGGCTGGCACCCGTGATCAGTGCGACAGAGGGTGGAGAGGAGTGACTCAGTGCTGACGTTCGCCGCCGGTGCGGCTCTGTGAGCAGGGAACGGGAAGGCAGCCTCACATGGCCCCAGCAGATGATGCGGCCGACAAGATCGCCGCGCTCCAGGAGGAGGTCGACCAGCTGCGGCAGGCGCTGGTCTCGCATGCCGCCGTCGACCAGGCGATCGGGGTGCTGATGGCCGCGGCGCGTCTGCGTTCCCAGGAGGGCTGGGAGGTGCTGCAGTTCGTCTCTCAGCACACCAACATCAAGCTCAGGGAGATCGCCCAGCACGTCCTGCGGTGGGCCGAGGACGGTGAGCTTCCCGACGCCGTCCGTACCACCCTCCATACCGCGGTGATCACGACCCGGCGGCAGCGGCTGCGGCTCGCTTCCCGCTCCGGGCAGGGCGGGAGGGATGGACGGCACCGCCCGCGTTCGGCTGCCGACTCGCGCATGGCCAACTCGGTGTGGTCCGGCAAGACCGCCGAGATCTGCGACTGCGGCGGGTAGCCGGCCTGGGCGGTCGCAGGCGGCCGGACGGCTTTTCGCGGCCGGGGATCCGGGAACCCAGTGGCCGTGCGTACCGCCCGGACGAACAGGAGGCCGGCATGAGCCACGAGCACGACGTGCAGCAGGACCCGACCACCCAGCATCCCCAGCCCGAGTTCCCCTCCCAGGACCAGCCGCATCCGGGCTGGACCGGGCCGATGGACCCGCCGCCCGACCACGGTGAGGACTCCTACCGCGGCACCGGCCGCCTGTCGGGCCGCAAGACGGTGATCACGGGCGGGGATTCCGGCATCGGACGGGCCGTGGCCCTCGCCTACGCGCGTGAGGGAGCTGACGTGCTGTTCACGCATCTGGAGGAGGAAGCGGACGACGCGCGGGAGACGGCGCGGCTGGTGGAGGACGCGGGCCGCAAGGCGGTCGCCGTCGCGTGCGACATCCGCGAGGAGGACAACTGCCGGGCGCTGATCGACCGAGCCGTCGCGGAGTTCGGGCACATCGACGTCCTGGTGAACAACGCGGCCTTCCAGATGTCGCAGCCCGACGGCATCGAGGCCATCACCACCGAGCAGTTCGACCGCGTCATGCGGACCAACCTGTACGGCATGTTCTGGCTGACCAAGTTCGCCCTGCCGCACATCCCGGAAGGCGGCAGCGTCATCAACTCCACGTCCGTACAGGCGTACAAGCCCAGTCCGCATCTGCTGGACTACGCGATGACCAAGGGCGCGATCGTCACCTTCACACAGGGGCTGGCCCAGATGGTCGCGGAGCGCGGCATCCGCGTCAACGCCGTTGCGCCCGGGCCGGTTTGGACGCCGTTGATCCCGGCCACGATGCCGGACACGGCGGAGTTCGGCAAACAGACGCCCATGGGCCGTCCCGCTCAGCCCGCCGAACTGGCCCCGGCGTACGTCTATCTCGCCTCCCAGGAAGCGAGCTACATCACCGCGGAGATCCTCAACGCGACCGGTGGCACACCGCTGCCGTGACTCCCGTGTGACTCGAGGAAGTCGATCCAACCCGTGAGGCTTCTGGTTTGTCTTCAGGAGTGCGGCGGCAACCAACCGCCACGGACGAGCACTACGGCGCCTCCCTGTGCGGCTGGACGACAAGGAGTCACGAAGATCACGAGACGAGCGAGTCGGGCCGCCGGATTACGTCGGCCTGCCGGCGGGACGCTGAGGGCCGCCGTGCTGCTGGGGGCCGGGCTCACGTCCTCGGCCACGGAGGCGCCGCCGGGAACGCCGTGGAGGCGCCGGCGTCCGTCGACGCGAACACCGGCTCGCGGGTGGTGACGACCTCGTACGACCTGGGCGACAGCGCCTTCACCGATCCGCAGAGCGGCACGGTCATAGAGGTACGCGCGGTGGTGCACTATCCGGGCCGGCTGCGGGGGGCGGCTGCCAGTGGTGGTGATGTCGCACGGCTCCTGGTACGCGTGCACGGAGACCGACGCCCAGAGCCGACCGTGACTACGGGGACCGGGCGCGTCTGTTCAACGTTCATCTGCGCCTGCTACGGCGGCTCGACCTGGGCGGTGGTCCGCTGGCCCGGCAACTCCCCGCGCTGTGCGGGCATCTGGACATGCGGCGCGTCGGGGCGCTGGGGCAACCGAGCCGATCCCGCCGATCGCCTTCGAGGTGTGCCTGCCCTTCCGCGAACTGGGCTACAGCCGGCCAGAGGTGGCGGAGGCCGCGGTACTCGACCATCGTCCGCACAGCTGGACCGCCTTCGAGACCACCCCGACCCGGCGGCTCGGCCTCTCCGCCTTCCAGGCATGTGCACACGGTGGGCTGGCTTCCGGCATCCGACCGCTGGTGGACCGCTGTACTTCCAGGCGTTCCTGGGGGTTTCGACCGGACACCTCCAGCGCGCTGGTGGCGGTGTGCACGCGGCGGTTTCGGGCCGACGACCCGTTCGTGGCGACCGTGTACGGACTGCTGACGGGCGTTTAGCCCTGTACCGGCTCCGCCCGGGCGCCACGGGGTGTCGCGCCCGGGCGGAGAGGGGGTGTCACAGACGCTGCCAAAGCGCCGGCGTGGCGTCGGGGGCCCAGGCGCTCTGCGCCTGGTGGCTCTGCAGGCACCGGTAGCGGGCCTGTCCCTGTGCCACCGTGGTGCCCACCCGGTAGACGCGTCCGGCGCTCCAGGCGTCGGTCGTCCCGGGGGTCTGCGAGGCGGCGGTCTGGCCGGTGGTCTTCAGGGTGAGACCGAAGTCGCCGAGCGTGGCGTTGATGGGCTGGAAGAAGGTGGTGCCGCCCCTGGTGCAGTCTCCGGAACCGCCCGAGGTGGTGCCCTGCGCCTGCGCGCCGGAGATGTAGGGGCCGCCGGAGTCACCGGGTTCGGCGCACACGTCCGTCTGGGTCAGGCCGTTGACGGTGCCCTCGGCGTAGTTGACGGTCGCGTCCGTCTGCTGGATGGTGCCGCAGTGCCAGCCGCTGGTGGAACCGGAGCGGCACACGGACGCGCCGATCAGCGCCTCGGCCGAACCGGCGACCTGCACCGTCTGTCCGTTGTCCGCCTTGACGTCGGGGGTGGCGGTCCAGTTGGCGTTGACGCCCACCCAGGCCATGTCCTTGCCGGGGAAGGTGGAGGCCTGGAAGGTACCCTGGTTGGTCTGGTCGAAGCCGGTGGTCTTCGCCCCGGGCCTGCCGCAGTGGCCGGCGGTGGCGAAGCCCTGCGTGGTGCCCTTGGTGACGGAGAATCCGATGGAGCAGCGTGCGGTGCCGTTGATGTAGTAGGCGTCCCCACCGACGAGGTCCTTCAGCAGGCGCGGACGGTCGGCCGTGACACGAACGCGGATGCGGTCGGCAGAGACGCCGGCGGCCTTGACGAACGCGGCCGCCGCCGAACGGCTTCTGGCCTCCACGACCACCCGGTTGGTACGGGCGTCCGTGTACCACACGGGGGTGTTGGCGGCGATCCGGTGGGCGGCCGCCTTGTCCAGCTTGCTCTGGGCCGTACGCAGGTCGTTCAGGGTCCAGCGGACGAGGGCCGGCTTGGCGCCCTGGGCCCGGATGGCCGGGAAGTCGGCGCGGGAGGTGGTGGCGACGCTCAGCTGGGTGGAGGCCGCGCCCTTGACCCAGGCGCCGGCGAAGCGGGTGCCCAGGGCGTTGTGCAGGGTGCCGGCCCGGGTACCGGCCTCCGCCTCGTTGACCAGGCGGGCGGACGCCTGAGTCGGCGTCAGACGCAGATCTCGCTCGAGCGCGCGCAGGACTTGGGCGGACGGCTTGTCGGCGCCGAGGGTCTGGGCGGCACTGGGGGCGGGGCCGGACGGCGCCTGGGCCGACGCGGCCGGGTGGAACGCGGTCAGGCCGAGGGCGACCAGGGCGGCGTTGCGGGCGAGCGCACGGGATCTGCCTGCCATGGGGGCGTACCTCCTACGGTGGGGCGCGGGTTCGGGTAGCCCCAAAGGCCTAGCCGTCCATGACGTGGGAGATGTCAACCGCTGCCCTTTTGCACAGTTCGGGGGACACCCGGGAGGGCATGTGCAGTAGCGGCCCGGCGGGTCAACGGTCGTTCGGGTTGGGCTTCGTCGTGCGGGGCACTCGGCGGGGGCTGATGATCATATCGGTCGGGAGCACGGGAGGCGTGGGTGGCCGTTCGTCATCGTCTGATCAAGGTGAGCCCCAGCGCCGCGTGGGCGGTGCTCGCCGACGGCATCAGGTATGCGGAGTGGGTGGTGGGAACGTCCGCCTCCCGCCCGGTCCGCGGCCGATGGCCCGCGAAGAACGCGGCGATCCGCTTCCAGGTGCGGTTGGAGCCGACCCATGCAGACCTTCCTCCCCGACCCTGACTTCAGGACGACGGCCCAGCTCCTGGACCGCCGCCGCCTGGGCAAACAACGCGTCGAGGCGCTTCAGGTGCTGCGCGGCCTGACCGTGCCGGGCTACGGCTGGCGTCGGCACCCGGCGGTGCGGATGTGGGCCGGGTACGAGGAGGCTCTCGTCCGCTACGGACTGGAGATCTGCCGGGTGTGGCGCGAACAGGGGCACCAGGACAGCTGCGCCGCCTCGCTCGTCGCCGGTTTCGCGGCCGCCCGCCCGGGTCATGCCGTGCGTGAGCAGGGGCGGCTGGCCGCCGAGCGGGAACTGCCGCCCTGGCTGGGCGACGAGCAGTTCCACCGCAGTCACCGCTCGGCGCTCGTCCGCAAGGACCCCGCCGTCTACGGCGAGCTGTTTCCCGGCGTGCCCGACGATCTGCCCTATGTGTGGCCGCCCTCGGACCGCCGGGACGCGCTGGCCTCCTGAGACTCAGCCCGTGGTGAGCAGGGCCGCGCGCAGCCGGGCCAGAAGACGGTTGAGCAGGCGGGAGACATGCATCTGCGAGATGCCCAGACGCTTGCCGATCTCCGCCTGGGTGCACTCCTCCACGAAGCGCATGTGCAGGATCAGCCGCTCCCGCTCGTCGAGTTCGGCGATCAGGGGCGCCAGGGAGTGGAAGTCCTCCACCAGCTCCAGAGCGGCGTCCTCGGTGCCGATGAAGTCCGCGAGAACGCCCTCGCCGTCCTCACTGGTGGAGACGGCGGCGTCGAGCGAGGAGGAGTTGTAGCCGTTGGAGGCGACGCGGGCCTCGATGACCTCCTCCTCCGACAGGCTCATCAGCTGCGACAGCTCCGCCACCGTGGGCGTACGGCCCAGGCGGCTGCTGAGCTCCTCGGTGGCGTGGGCCAGCTGGACCCGGGCCTCCTGCAGTCGGCGGGGCACGTGGACGGCCCAGGAGGTGTCGCGGAAGAACCGCTTGATCTCGCCGACGATGTAGGGGATGGAGAAGGAGGTGAACTCCACCTCGCGCGAGACCTCGAACCGGTCGATCGCCTTGATCAGGCCGATCACGCCGACCTGGACGATGTCCTCCATCTCCGCCGGGCCGCGGCTGCGGAACCGGGCGGCGGCGTAGCGCACCAACGAGATGTTCATCTCGATCAGCGTGTTGCGCGCGTACTGGTACTCCTGAGTGCCCTCTTCCAGCTCCGCCAGCCGGGCCAGGAAGTGCCGGGTCAGCTCGCGGGCGTCGCGAGGGGTGACGTTGATGGGGTCGGCTACCTCCGACAGCTGGTCCGCCCCGGCTTCGGTCGTCAACGCCGCCGTCATGATGGATGCCTCTCCCTCGTATCGACTCGCGGCCTGCCAGCCGCTCGGGCTGGCGGATACCCCGGATTCTGCTTCTCACCACATTCTTGCGCGCCGGACGGACAAGTGGCCGATTTTCATCCCTCGCCCGGCCCGGTGCGACCCGGTTGGCAAATCAGCTCGTGTACCCGGGAAGACACCCTTCATGCAGCTCGGGTCGCGGAATTTCGAGCCGGCCGCGATGTTCTTCTGAGGCTTTGGTTGTCGAACGACAACTGCGTTAATCTTCACCGGATTTTCTCATCGGGCCGCTCCGTGAACTGCGTAAACGCGGACGGTGAGGCGGGGTCGTACGCGGTCCCGGCGCGGTTCCGAGTCCTCGGGGTGAGGGCTCTTGGGGAGCGGAACAAGGGGTACGCATGGCGAGCAGGACTACCGAGGCCGTCGAGCGGGCCCCGGGTGAGCAGGAGCTGCGGCAGCTGCTGGCCGGGCTGACCGCCGTACGGGACGGTGACTTCGGAACCCGGCTGCCGGCGGACGGCGAGGGCCTGCTGGGCGACATCGCCACGGTCTTCAACGGCATGGTGGACCAGCTGTCGGTGTTCACGTCCGAAGTGACGCGGGTGGCACGCGAGGTGGGCACCGAGGGCACGCTGGGCGGTCAGGCGGAGGTACCGGGCGTCTCGGGGACCTGGGCCGATCTGACCGACTCGGTCAACGCCATGGCGGGCAACCTCACCACACAGGTGCGCGACATCGCCCAGGTCGCCACGGCGGTCGCCAAGGGCGATCTGTCGCAGAAGATCGACGTGCCCGCGCGCGGCGAGATCCTGCAGCTGAAGGAGACCGTCAACACGATGGTCGACCAGCTGTCCTCGTTCGCCGCCGAGGTCACCCGTGTCGCCCGCGAGGTCGGCAGCGAGGGCCGCCTCGGCGGACAGGCCCAGGTGCCGGGGGTCGGCGGCGTCTGGCGCGACCTGACCGACTCGGTCAATTTCATGGCGGGCAACCTCACCTCCCAGGTCCGCAACATCGCCCAGGTGACGACCGCCGTGGCACAGGGCGACCTGTCCCAGAAGATCACCGTGGACGCCCGCGGCGAGATCCTGGAACTGAAGAACACCATCAACACGATGGTCGACCAGCTCTCCGCCTTCGGCGACGAGGTCACCCGCGTCGCCCGCGAGGTCGGCACCGAGGGGCGGCTCGGCGGTCAGGCGGACGTCAAGGGCGTCAAGGGCACCTGGCGCGACCTGACGGACTCCGTGAACTTCATGGCGGGCAACCTGACCGGGCAGGTCCGCTCCATCGCCCAGGTCGCCACAGCCGTGGCCAACGGTGACCTCTCCCAGAAGATCACCGTGGACGCCCGGGGCGAGATCCTGGAACTGAAGGAGACCATCAACACGATGGTCGACCAGCTCTCCGCCTTCGCCGACGAGGTCACCCGCGTCGCCCGCGAGGTCGGCACCGAGGGCAACCTGGGCGGACAGGCCATCGTGCGGGGCGTGTCCGGCACCTGGAAGGACCTCACCGACAACGTCAACGTGATGGCGTCGAACCTGACCGGGCAGGTCCGCTCCATCGCCCAGGTCGCCACGGCCGTCGCCCGCGGTGACCTCTCGCAGAAGATCACCGTGGAGGCCAAGGGCGAGGTCGCCGCCCTGGCCGACGTCATCAACACGATGGTCGACACGCTGTCCGCGTTCGCCGACGAGGTCACCCGCGTCGCCCGCGAGGTCGGCACCGAGGGCCGCCTCGGCGGACAGGCGCACGTGCCGAACGTGGCCGGCACCTGGAAGGACCTCACCGACAACGTCAACTCCATGGCCAACAACCTCACCGGGCAGGTGCGCAACATCGCCCTGGTGACGACCGCGGTGGCCAACGGTGACCTGTCGAAGAAGATCGACGTCGACGCACGCGGCGAGATCCTGGAGCTGAAGACGACCATCAACACGATGGTCGACCAGCTGTCGTCGTTCGCCGCCGAGGTCACCCGCGTCGCCCGCGAGGTCGGCAGCGAGGGCCGGCTCGGCGGACAGGCCGAGGTCGAGGGCGTCGAGGGCACCTGGAAGCGGCTGACGGAGAACGTCAACGAACTGGCCGGCAACCTCACCCGGCAGGTCCGGGCGATCGCCGAGGTCGCCAGCGCCGTCGCCGAGGGCGACCTGACCCGCTCGATCACGGTGGAGGCCTCCGGCGAGGTCGCCGAGCTCAAGGACAACATCAACTCCATGGTGGAGTCCCTGCGCCAGACCACCCGGGCCAACCAGGAACAGGACTGGCTCAAGACCAATCTCGCCCGCATCTCCGGCCTGATGCAGGGGCACCGCGAACTGCCCGTGGTCGCCGAGCTCATCATGGACGAGCTCGCGCCGTTGGTCAGCGCCCAGTACGGCGCCTTCTACCTGGCGGAGGAGAGCGCACGCGGCCACGAACTGCGGCTGGTGGGCTCCTACGGCTACCCCGACGACAGCGACCGGCCCGAGCGCATCCCCGTCGGACGCTCGCTGGTCGGACAGGCCGCGCGCAACCACAAGCCCATCAGCGTGGAGGACCTGCCGCCGGGCTACGTCACCATCTCCTCCGGACTCGGGCACGCCGTACCCAGCGCCCTGGTCGTGCTCCCGATCGTCGTGGAGGACCAGGTCCTCGGCGTCCTCGAACTGGCCTCCGTCACCCGCTTCACAAAGATCCACCAGGACTTCCTCAGCCAGCTGATGCCGACCATCGGCGTCAACCTCAACACCATCGTCGCCAACGCCCGCACCGACGAGCTGCTGGACGAGTCCCAGCGGCTGACCGCCGAACTCCAGGCCCGCTCGGAGGAGTTGCAGGTCCAGCAGGACGAACTGCAGCGCTCCAACGCCGAGCTGGAGGAGAAGGCGTCCCTGCTGGCCTCGCAGAACCGCGACATCGAGGCGAAGAACCTGCAGATCGAGCAGGCGCGCCAGGAACTGGAGACCCGCGCCCAGGAGCTGGCGCTGGCCTCCAAGTACAAGTCGGAGTTCCTGGCCAACATGAGCCACGAGCTGCGCACCCCGCTCAACAGCCTGCTGATCCTCGCCCAGTTGCTGGCGCAGAACCCCTCCCGCAACCTCACCCCCAAGCAGGTCGAGTACGCGGGCATCATCCACTCCGCCGGCTCGGACCTGCTCCAGCTGATCAACGACATCCTGGACCTGTCGAAGGTCGAGGCCGGCAAGATGGACGTCGCTCCCGAACGAGTCCCGCTCCGCCAGCTGCTGGAGTACGTCGAGGCGACGTTCCGTCCGATGACGACGCAGAAGAGCCTGGAGTTCACGGTGGCCACCGCGCCGGGCACCCCCGCCGACCTGCTCACCGACGACTCCCGGCTGCGGCAGATCCTGCGCAACCTGCTGTCGAACGCGGTGAAGTTCACCGAACAGGGCGGCGTGGAGCTGCACATCGAGCCCGCCGCGGACCGGGAGGTGCCCGCGGGCGTCCACCGCGGCGGCCCGGTGGTGGCCTTCCGTGTGAAGGACACCGGCATCGGCATCCCCCAGCAGCAACTGGAGACGATCTTCGGCGCGTTCCAGCAGGCGGACGGCACCACCAGCCGCAAGTACGGCGGCACCGGCCTGGGCCTGTCCATCACCCGCGAGATCGCCCATCTGCTCGGCGGTGCCGTCACCGTCGACAGCACGCCCGGTCAGGGCAGCACCTTCACGCTGTATCTGCCCGTCGCCCGTGCCGACTTCGAGGATCTGCTGGACGGCGGCAGGCCGCTGGAGCAGCCCCGCGCCACGACCACCGCGGAGCTTCCGCCGGCGCAGGGGGCGCAAACCCCCGTTGCCCAGGGACCCGAGCAGCGCCGCCGGCGTCTGCTGGTGGTCGAGGAGCGTCCCCGCGGGCTGCTGACCCTCGTCGCCGAGCGGGCGGTCGCCGACCTCGCGCCCGATCCCGACGACCCCCACGGGCCGATCGACATCATCACGGCGGTCGGGGCGCAGGAGGCGGCGAGCACGCTGGCCGCCGAGCCCTGCCACTGCGTCGTCCTGGAACTCGGCATGCCCGACGACGAGGGCGCCCACCTGCTGGAGGCCATGCGGGGCGACTCGGCGCTGGCCAGCGTGCCGGTGCTGGTGCACACCGGTCACCGGGTCGACCTGGCCCACGAGCAGCGGCTGCGCGCCGGCGCGGACGGCCGGCCGCTGGACTTCCTCTCCAGCCTCGACGAGCTGCGCGAACGGATCACGCTGCACCTGTCCGCCGAGGAGCCGGGGGACGTGCTGTCGCTGGTGCGCGCCGAGGAACCGCACCGTCCGGCCGCCCATGTCGTGGACGACGCCTTCGTCGGCCGTACGCTGCTGGTCGTCGACGACGACGCGCGCAACCTCTTCGCCCTCAGCGGGGTGCTGGAGCTGCACGGCTTCCAGGTCCTGCACGCCGACAACGGCCGCAAGGGCATCGAGATGCTGCTCGCCCACCCCGACATCGCGCTGGTCCTGATGGACGTGATGATGCCGGAGATGGACGGCTACGCCGCCACCGCCGAGATCCGCGCCATGCCCCAGTACGCGGAGCTGCCCATCATCGCCGTCACCGCCAAGGCGATGCCGGGCGACCAGGAGAAGAGCCTCGCCTCGGGCGCCAACGACTACGTCACCAAGCCCGTCGACACCAACGACCTCATCGGCCGCGTCCGACACTGGCTGGCGGAGTGAGGGGTACCCCGCCAGCAGGCCCATCCGCCGATCGTGCGGCGTCCGTGGACGTCATAGCCGAGGAACAGGTCAACCGTGAGCAATCTCCACCAGCCGCCCGAGCCGGACGGCAGCGCCACCGGCTCGTGCGGCCAGCCGGCACCCTCCGCACCGGGCATCGACCTCGCCCGCGCCGATCCGGGGGCCGTGGCGCCCGCCGCCCGAACCGGCGCGGAGGCGCCCGGCACGACGACGACCGCAGAGGACGGGCGCACCTCCCCCGTCGGCCGGCTGGCCGCGACCGTGGAACGGCTGCGGCAGGAAGTGCGGGCCGCCCAGGCCGAGGCGGACGGCCGCGCCCTGATCGAACTGGCCAAGGGCATCCTGGTGGAACGGCTGGGCTGCGGGCCCACACAGGCGGCGCGGCAGCTGGAGGAGCTGGCCGAACAGGCGGGCGTGACCCCGCTGGAGTTCGCCGTGGACGTCATCAACCAGGCCTCGCGCGACCGGCTCTCCGAGGTCACCACGGCCTTCCTGGCCGCGGCGACCGGCCGCGCGGAGGGCGACGGCTCCTCCGCCGTACGCCTGCGGGCCGCCGAAAGCGGTGCGCTGGCCGCCCGCGACGCCCAGGCCGTGGCCGACTCCCTGCTGGACCACGCCCTCACGCCGCTGGGCGCGGTGGCGGTGGCCATCTGGGCGCTGAGCCCCGACGGTGCGCTCACCCTGGCCGGCAGCGCCGGATTCTCCGCCGCCGAGGCGGAACGCTGGCGGTACGTGCCGCCAGGGGTGGCGACGGTGGCGCGGCGCGGGCTCGGCGACCGCGAGGACCAGTGGATCGGCTCCCTGTCCAAGACCGGCCTGCCCTCCCTCGGCCAGCACCAGTACCCGGACGGCGGCCGCGTCGCCGTACCCGCCGGAGCCGGCGGCCGGATCCACGGCGTACTGGAGATCGTCTGGCCGACGCCCCTGGAGCCGCAGCCGCCGCAGATCGTCCGGCAGATCGAGGCGCTCGGCGAACTGTGCGCGCACACCCTGGGGACCTACGCCCACCAGCACCCGGAGGACGACCACAAGCCCCGGATCCTGCCGGACGTGGCCGAACTGATGGACCTGGCGGACGGACTGCACGACCCGGCCCTGGTGCTCGTGCCGTACCTGGACGCCGGCGGCGACCTCGTCGACTTCCGCATCCAGCACGTCAACAGCCGTTTCCTCGACCCCGCAGGGCGGCCGCGGGGCGTCGTCAGCGGCGCGCTGCTGCTGGAGGCCTACCCCATGGCCGCCGGCCAGAGCGAGCTGTTCGAGCAGGTGGAACGGGTCTACGCCACCGGTGAGCCGTACCGCACCCATCGCATGCGGCTGACCGCGCTGGTCGACGACGTCCCGCTGGCCGCCGTCGCCGACATCAACATCACCCGGCACGGCGGCAGCGTCCTGCTGATCTGGCGCATAGAGGACGAGACGGCCCGGCTGGCGAGCCTGCTCCAGCACGCCCAGCGGCTGGGCCGCATCGGCGGCTTCGAGGAGAACCTCCTCACCGGCGAGATCACCTGGAACGGCCAGCTCTACAGCCTCTACGGCAAACCCGACTCCAGCGGCCCGGTCCCCCTGGAGGACCTGCCCGCCCACGCCCACCCCGACGACGCCGTCGCCATCGGCCGGTTCCTGCGCACCCTGCTGCACCATCGCCGGCCGGCGTCCACCGCGTTCCGGCTGCAGCGGCCCGACGGCGTCACCCGGCACATCCGCGTGGTGGCCGAGCCGGTGCTGGACTCCGACGGCCGCCTGTTCGTCGTCCGGGGCGCCTACCAGGACATCTCCGCCCAGCACTGGACGGAGGTCGCCCTGGCCGCCACCCGCGACCAGCTCGCCCACACCGAGCAGCAGGCCAGCGAACGCGCCCGGCTCACCCTCCAGCTGCAGCACGCGATCATGCCTCCCGCACAGGCGCCGCTGGAGGCCCCCGGCCTGCGGGTGGCCGTGCGCTATCGCCCCGCCGAGACGCAGAACCTCGTCGGCGGCGACTGGTACGACGCGGTCATGCTGCCCTCCGGGCTGGTGCTGCTGTGCGTGGGCGACGTCGCCGGACACGGCATCGAGGCGGCCACCAGCATGGTCGTCCTGCGCAACGCGCTGCGCGGACTGGCCGTGACGGGCGCCGGGCCGGGACAGCTGCTGTCCTGGCTGAACATGGTGGCCCACCATCTCAACGGCGCCGTCACCGCCACCGCGGTCTGCGGTCTCTACGATCCCGAGCGGCGCACCCTGCGCTGGGCCCGGGCGGGCCATCTGCCGCCCGTCCTGGTGCGCGTCGGCGAGGCCGCCCCGCTGCCCCTGGTCAAGGGGATGCTGCTGGGTGCCGTGCCGGAAGCGGGGTATGAGGAGCACGAGGTCCAGCTGGCGGTGGACGACACCCTGCTGATGTACACCGACGGCCTGATCGAGCGCCGGGACCGCTCCGTGGAGGAGTCCCTGGCGCAGTTGCTGACGGCGGCCCGCACGGTCCCGCCCACGCTCGACCAGCAGTTGGACCGGCTGCTGACCTACAGCCGGTCCGACACCGACGACGACACCTGCATCGTGGGTGTCCGGGTGGCCTAGCCTCGTTTCGAGGGCAGTGCATCCGCCGAAAGGGTCGCGGCGGAACAGAAGGCGGCACTCCGAGTCGACGGGAACGAGAAGCGGGAATCCGGTGGCCCACGCGGACAACAGTGCAGACGACCCCCAGCACGCGGCCTGGCCCGAGGCCTTCGCCGCCGACACCGGCATGGGCGCGGACCTGGCCGCCGTGGACTGGCCGGCCACGCCGCTCGGGCCGCCGTCCCGGTGGCCGCAGAGCCTGCTGACGGCGGTGGACATCCTGTTGTCGTCGCGGTTCTCCATGTGGATGGCCTGGGGCCCGGACCTCACCTTCTTCTGCAATGCCGCCTACCGACGCGACACGCTGGGGCGCAAGTACCCCTGGGCGCTGGGCCGTCCTGCCAGTGAGGTCTGGTCGGAGATCTGGCCCGACGTGGGGCCCCGCATCGACCAGGTCCTCACCACGGGGGAGGCCACCTGGGACGAGGCACTGCAACTGTTCCTGGAACGGGCGGGCTATCGCGAGGAGACGTACCACACGTTCTCCTACAGTCCGCTGCGCGACGACACCGGCACCGTGGTGGGCATGCTGTGCGTGGTCAGTGAGGACACCGAACGCGTCGTCGGGGCCCGCCGGATGGCCACCCTGCGCGATCTCGGCTCCGCTCCCGACGTCGTGCGCACCGAGGCCGAGACGCTCGGGTTCCTGTGCCGGCAACTCGACGGCGACCAGGAGGATCTGCCCTTCACCCTGACCTGCCTCCTGGCGGAGGACGGCGCACGTCTGGCCGCCGCCACGGGCACACCGGCCGGCCATCCCGCCGCCCCGGAACTTCTGTCACCGAAGGACGCCTCCGGCCCTTGGCCGCTCGCGGCCCTGACGGACACCGCCTCCGTGTGCGTCCCGCTCGAGACCGTGCCCGATCTGCCCACCGGCGTCTGGCGGCAGCCGCCCCTGCAGGCCCTGGTGGTGCCGCTGGTGCAGCAGGGCGGCGAGCCGTACGGCTTCTTCGTCGCCGGGCTGAACCGCTACCGCACCCTCGACGAGGGCTACCGCGGATTCGTCGAACTCGTCGCCGGACACATCGCCGCGGGGATCGGCTCGGCCCGCAGCTACCGTGCGCAGCAGCGGCGGGCGGAGGAACTGGCCGAGCTCGACCGCGCCAAGACCGCCTTCTTCTCCAACATCAGCCACGAGTTCCGCACCCCGCTGGCGCTGATCTCCGGGCCGGTCGAGGAACTGCGCGAGCGGCTCGACGACTGCGACCCGCGCGTGCGGCAGGAACTTGAGGCCATCCACCGCAACGCCCAGCGGCTGGGAAAGCTGGTCAACACCCTGCTGGACTTCTCCCGCATCGAGGCCGGCCGGGTGCAGGCCGGTTACGAGCCGGTGGATCTGTCTGCGGTGACGGCCGAACTGGCCAGCGTCTTCCGCTCCGCCGTCGACCGGGCCGGACTCGGACTCGTCGTCGACTGCCCCGCCCTGGACCGGCCGGTCCACGTCGACCGGGACATGTGGGAAAAGGTGATCCTGAACCTGCTGAGCAACGCGCTGAAGTTCACCTTCTACGGCTCGATCGCGGTCACCGTCCGCGAGGAGGAGAACGAGGCGGTCGTCACCGTCCGCGACACCGGCGTCGGCATCCCCGCACACGAGATACCGCACCTGTTCGAACGTTTCCACCGCATCAACGGCGTCCGCGCCCGCTCCCACGAGGGCAGCGGCATCGGCCTGGCCCTCGTGCGGGAACTCGTCGCGCAGCACGGAGGTGTCATCACCGCCGACAGCGTCCCCGACCGGGGCACCCGCTTCACCATCCGGCTGCCGTTCGGAACCGCGCATCTGCCCGCCGACTCCGTCCGGGAGTCCACCGCGGCAGGCGCCGCCTCGGACACCGCCGTGCCGTACGTGCAGGAGGCGCTGCGCTGGTTGCCCGCCGACAGCGGCACCGCCGTACGGGACAGAGCCGCCACCGACGCCGCCTCGCCGTCCGCCGTACCGGCTCCGCCGCTGCGCGCCCGGGTGCTGGTGGCCGACGACAACGCCGACATGCGCGAGTACCTGGTCCGCATCCTCACCGGCGCGGGGTACGAGGCGGAAGCCGTCAGCAACGGCCTGGAGGCGCTGTCGTCGGCCCGCACGCACACCCCGGACCTGATCATCAGCGATGTGATGATGCCGCTGTTGGACGGGCTCGCGCTGCTGGGCGCCCTGCGCGCGGACACCCGTACGGCCTCGGTACCCGTGCTGCTGCTGTCCGCCCGCGCCGGCCAGGAGGCCTCCATCGAGGGACTGGCGGCGGGCGCGGACGACTACCTCGTCAAGCCCTTCGCCGCGGCCGAACTCCTCGCCCGGGTACGAGCGAACGTGGAGCTGGCCCGTCTGCGCACCCATCACGTGCGCTGGCGCACCGCGCTGGTGAACTCACTGCAGGAAGCGCTGCTCGTCATGGACGAGGACGGGTGCGTACTGGAGATCAACACCGCCTTCACCGGCATGCTCGGCCACGGCACCGACAGCCTTCCCTCCGCCCTGCCACACCTCTGGTGGCCCGACACCGCCACCGACCCCGAGGCCCACCGCACGGTCGCCGACGCCTTCGCCGACCTCCTCCGGCGTGGAAGCGGCAACCACACCCTTCCCCTCACCCACGCCGACGGGCACCGGCTGTGGGTCAGGGCCTCCTTCAACGACGCCCACGACCCCGACAGCGGACGCCGGATGATCGTGGGCACGCTGCGCGACATCACGGCCGAACGCCGGGCCGCCCAACGGGAGAGCGCGCTGGCCGCGCTCAGCACCCGGCTGGCCGGGACGACCGGTGTGCACGAGGCGCTCATCACGGCGTTGGACCTGTTCCGGCGCGTGTGGCGCGCCGAGAGCGTCCTGTCGGCCGTCTTCACCGCGGGCGCCGCCCCACGCGTCACGGCCACCGCCCCAGGTACCTGGTCCGACATCCCGCCCGAACGGCAACAGGCCATCTCCGGGCTCCGCCGGCAACCGCCCCTCGCCCCGCTGCGTGAGGACACCGGCGCCGGCATCCTCCTCGAACACCCCGATGGGCCCCTGGCCCTGTGGATCGAGCTGGGTCCCGCCCGCCGTTTCGGCAGCGAGGACGAGCTGCTGCTGGCACTGCTCGCCGGTCACCTGGCCCAGGCCCTGACCCGCGCCCACCAGATCGACCAGCAGCGCGAGACGGCACTCGCCCTGCAGCGCGCCATCCTCGGCCCGGCCCAATTGCCCGAGGGCTTCGCCGTGCGTTACGAGCCCGCGACTCCTCCCCTGGAGATCGGCGGCGACTGGTACGACGTCATCGCGCTGCCGGACGACCGGATCGGCATCGTGGTCGGCGACTGCGTCGGGCGCGGGCTGCGGGCGGCCACCGTCATGGGACAGTTGCGCAGCGCCTGCCGGGCGCTGTTCCTGCAGGACCCCAGCCCGGCACGCACCCTCATGGCGCTCGACCACTTCGCCAAGGGCATCCCCGGTGCCCTGTGCACGACCGTCTTCTGCGCCGTTCTGGACCCGCTGACCGGCAGCCTGACCTATTCGAGCGCCGGCCACCCGCCGAGCGTGCTCGCCCTGCCGGACGGCGGCACCCGCCTCCTCGACCGCGGGCACGCCCTGCCGCTGGCCATCCGTCCCGGTCTCCAGCGCCCCGAGGACGTCTGCCGACTGCCGGGCCGCTCCTCTCTCCTGCTGTACACCGACGGCCTCGTCGAACGCCGGCGCCAGCCGCTCGACACGGGCATCCAGCGTGCCGCCGAGGCGCTGCACGCCGGCCGCCGGCTGGAGGTCCGTGGGCTGGCCGACCACGTCATGGCCGAACTGGCCCCCGAGGGCGGCTACGAGGACGACGTCGCCCTGCTGCTCTACCGCCATCCCGCCCCGCTGCGGGTGGACTTCCCCGCCGAGTCCGGCCGGCTCGCCCTCGCGCGCCACGCGCTGCGCGACTGGCTCACACGCTGCGACATGCCCCGGCGCGTCGCCCAGGACGTACTCATCGCCGCCGGCGAGGCCTGCGCCAACGCCATCGAGCACGGCCACCGCGACACGCCCGGCGGAGACGTCCGGCTGGCCGCCGAGGCGTCCACGGACACCGTGCGGGTCACCGTCGCCGACACCGGACGCTGGAAGCCGGGGGATCCTGCCTCCACTCCCCACCGCGGCCGCGGAATCGCCATGATGCGGGCCCTGGCCGGCGACCTCACCATCACGCCGGGCCCGGACGGCACCACCGTTGAAATGCACACGAGGATCCCGTGATGTCCACTGAGCTGACTCTCACCCACCGCCGCGCCGCCGACGGCAGAGCCGTCCTGGGCATCGAGGGCGAGATAGACATGAGCAACAGCGAGCTGCTCGCCGAGGCGCTGGAAGCCGAATCCGGTCCCCTCCTCGTCGATCTGACAGGTGTGGAATATCTCGACAGCGCGGGCCTGAACGTGCTGTTCGCGCATGTCGACCGTATCGAACTGGTCGCCCCGCCATTGCTGCACCCGGTGCTGACCATCTCCGGCCTCACGCGTCTGGTGAAACTGCGCCCGTCACAATGAAATCGCCGGTCTGGGAACACGAAGGCGGGGCATCCGGACTTCTACCGTCACCCCACGGACAAGGAGTTTCGAGATGGCGAAGGCGTTCACCCCCAAGTACACGGTCCCGGGCATCGAGCGCGAGGCGGCCGGCCGCCTCATCGACGTCCTGCGGCTGCGGTTGCACGCCCTCAACGACCTCCACCTCACCCTCAAGCACGTGCACTGGAACGTCGTGGGACCGCACTTCATCGCCGTGCACCAGATGATCGACCCCCAGGTCGACCGCGTACGCGACATGGCCGACGACGTCGCCGAGCGCATCGCGGCCCTCGGCGGAGTCGCCCAGGGCACGCCCGGCTCGCTGGTCAAGGAGCGCACCTGGGACGACTACTCCATCGGCCGCGAGGACGCCATCGCACACCTGGGAGCGCTCGACGTCGTCTACACCGGCCTCATCGAGGACGTACGCGCCGCCGTCAAGACAGTCGGAGAGATCGACCCGGCGACGGAGGACCTGCTCATCGAGCAGCTGCGGGACCTCGAGCAGTTCCAGTGGTTCGTCCGCGCCCATCTGGAGAACGCGGGCGGCGCCCTTTCCACGTCCCGCGCCGACACGGAGGCGGACGCGGCGAAGGCCGCCAAGGGCTGAACCAGGCGTTTCGCACGACCCGGTCCGGAAACACGAAACGGACCGAATTCCCGGCCTCGACGAAAACAAACAAAGGGAAATTGACGTGCGTGACGCGCTTTTCCCGGGGCACCAGAAACTGCGGAGGTAGACAAACATGGTTCCCTTGCTTCTCGTACTGCTGCTGGCTGTTGTTCTTTTCGGTGCCGGATTCGCCCTGAAGGCGCTGTGGTGGGTCGCCATCGCGGTTCTGGTGCTGTGGCTGCTGGGATTCGTGGCCCGGCCCGCCGGGCATGGTGGCCGCAGGGGCCGCTGGTATCGCTGGTAGGACACCAGGGTGGTGAGCGGGTCCCGTGGGCAGGAAGCCGACGGGACCTGTTCGCGTACACGGGGTCACAGCCGTGATCAAGGTGAACTGGAGGAGGACCAGGTGCTGACGAAATTCGCCGGACCCGGCGCACTCGGTCTGCGTGAGCAACTGGGCAAGGGCCTCTTCGCCCGTGTCGCCGGCCCGGACGGCCCGCGCAACCGGGCGCGGATCCACGACACTCCCGGCCCGCGCTGGTTCGGCCCCGAACGCCCGATACGCCGGGTGCACTCGGACGCCTCGATGTTCATCGGCGGTCTGTCGGCACTGCTCCTGCAGTCCCTGCACCCGCTGGCCATGGCGGCCGTGGCGGCACACTCCGGTTACCGCGGGGACCCCTGGGGCCGGCTGCAGCGGACGAGCACCTTCCTGGCCACCACCACGTTCGGCACCGCCGCCCACGCCCAGGAGGCGTGCGCCCAGGTCCGGGCGGTGCACGAACGGGTGCGCGGCAGGACCCCCGAGGGCGAGAGCTACCACGCTGCCGACCCGCACCTGCTCGCCTGGGTGCACGCCGCCGAGGTCGACAGCTTCCTGCGCGCGCACCAGCGCTACGGCGCGCGGCCCCTGCCGGAGGACGGGTGTGACGCGTACGTCGCCGACGCCGCGCGGATCGCCGCCGAACTCGGCGTCGTCGACCCGCCCACCAACCGTGAGGAGCTCGCGGGGGTCCTCGATGCCTACCGTCCCGAGCTGCGCGCCTCGGCGCAGGCACGCGAGGCCGCACGCTTCCTGCTGCTCAATCCCCCCGTACCGCTGGCCGCCCGGCTCCCCTACGGTGTGCTCGCCGCCAACGCGGTCTCCCTCCTGCCCTCCTGGGCCGCCCGCGAACTGCGCCTGCCCCGGCTGCCGGTGGTCGACGAGTGGTGTGTACGGCCCCTGGGGTCCGCGATGACCTCGGCGGTGCGCTGGGTCCTGGCCCCGTCCCGCCCGGGCACCGCGCCGGCCGCGAGCTGAGTCGCGGGGGCCGGCATCGCGGACGGAGGACATGCCCCGAACAAACGGTCACCGTCCAGGGTCCTGCCCGGAGCCCGCGCCATCGATCAGTGCCCCGTGCCTGCGTGCAACAGCGCAAACGGCTCCGGCTCACGGTTTCGCCAGTTCGGCTCGGACCTGCGGAAGGACGTTCGTACCGAGGAGTTCGATCCCGCGCAGGAAGTCGCGCTGGGGCACGCCGCCGACGTCCATCTGAAGGATCTGGCGGGTGTGGCCGAGCAGCCCGTGCAGGTGGAGGATGCGGTCGGCGATCGCGTCGGGGTCGCCGACGGACACCATCCCCTCGGGGCCGTGGTTCGCGGCACGGTCGCCGCGTGACGGGGCGGGGCGCCCCAGTTCGGCCATGCCCTCGACCATCATGCGGTGCTCGTACTCCAGGTACGTCGACCGGGCCCGGACGCCGAGGAACATCGGCAGTCCCAACTCCACGGCCCGCCCGACCGAGTTCGGGCTGCCGCCCGTCCCCAGCCAGATCTTCAGCGGCTGTTCGGGGCGAGGGAAGACGGTGACATCCCGCAGCGGCCTCCTGCGGTGCGGACCGTGTCAGGTGACGTGCTCCCCGGCGTTGACGACCATCAGCAGGTCGAGTTTGGAGGCGTAGACCATGTCGTAGTCATGCTCGTCGTGATCGAACAGCGGGAGCGTGGTCGTCGACGACCCCCGGCCGGCGACCAGTTCGATACGTCCGGGAGCCAGAGAGGCGGCGGTCGCGAGTTGCGGGAACACCCGGATCGGGTCGTCGGTCGACAGCACGGTGACCGTTGTGCCGAGCTTGATCCGACGGGTGGTGGCCGCGGCGGCGTTGACCACGGAGGTGGGCGAGGACAGTGGCATGGCCCGCATGTGGTGCTCGCCCACTCCGAAGAAGTGCCAGACCCGCCTCGTCGGCGAGCTTGACGGCCTCCAGTACGACACGGAGCGCCTGGGCGGTGGATCCGCGGCTGCCGTCGGGGAGACGGGGTGTGTTGCCGAAGGAGTAGACACCGAGACGGGTGTCGGTGATCGTGGCCGAGGAAGCCGGACCGGATGCGGCCGGCGGTGACCCCGTGGCCGTCGTCCAGGAGCCGCTGGACGACGAGCCGGCCGATCGCGCCGGTGGCACCGGCGGAGACACGCACCAGGGGTGGTTCCTCGCTGTGATCAGAAGCTGTACGGGCCGAAGCGACCCCAGGCCACCAGGGCGGCCAGGATCAGCAGAACGGCGTTGAAAGCGATCGCACCGGGCTCCTTGCGGCGGGCGTGGGTGAGCGCGGCGAGCACCATCACCACGGCAAGACCGGTCGCGGCCAGCGGGGTCAGCACGGGCGCGATATCGGTGGCCGCGGGCAGGATCAAGCCGAGCGCGGCGGCGAACTCCACGATGCCGATGAGGCGGACGGTGCCCTGGGAGAAGTCGGCCGTCCAGGGCAGCTGACCGGCCAGCTTCTCCTTGGGCTGGGTGGACTTCATGACACCGGCCAGGGCGAACATGGCGGCCAAAACGGCCTGGACTATCCACAAGAAGACGTTCACGTACGGGTTCCTTGGCAGACGGGGACGGGGTGGGAGTGAGCGGTTTCCCCTCCCGGGCGCGGGATGGGCGGGCCGATCAGGCGGTGAAAACGGCCTCGGAGCGGTCACGGTTTGCGTGCAGGTCCCAGTACAGCGGGGCGATCTCGTCGGCCGTGGCCGTCGGGAAGCCTTCCGGGCCGCCCCCGCCGATCCAGACGCTGATCGCCACGTGGGCGGCGTGCACCCCGCTGCCGGCCAGTTCCTTGTTCAGGTTGATCACCCAGTTGCGCAAGGCAGCCGCTGCCGCGTTGACGTTGCCCATCATCGGCACCGGGTCCACCGAACCGCCGCCGGTGGTGAACAGCAGGGTCCCGGCGCCGGCCTCCCGCATCGCGGGCAGGACCGCCCGAGCCGCCGTGATGGCGCCGTAGAGGTTGTACTCGATCTGCGGCTGAAGATTGTCCGGCGTGACCTCGGAAGGGATGGCCAGGGAGTGACCGGGCACCGGGGAGTGCGGGGCCGGCGAGTACTCCAGTACGTCGATGCCGCCGAAGCGGTCCTTCACGGCGTCCAGGGCGGCGGTCAGCGAGGGCCGGTCAAGGACGTCGGCCGGGAACGCCTCGGCCGTGATCCCTTTCTGGCCCAGCTCGTCGACGAGCGCCTGGAGCTTGTCCTTGGTACGGGCGATCAGGGCCACGTCGAAGCCGCGGCTGCCGAAGGTGCGGGCGATGGCCAGGCCCATGCCGGGGCCGGCGCCGATGATGGCGATGGTGGGCATGCTGAACTCTCTTCGTCAGTGGGGTGGTTCTCAGGAGCAGGCGACGGCGATCTTGCCCGGGGTGCCGGAGCTGAAGGCGGTGAACGCCTCCGTGGCCCGCTCCAGGGGGTAGGTCGCGGTGACCGGCACGCGCAGCGAGCCGGAGGCGGCCTGTTCGGCCAGGGCGGTCAGGGTCGAGGCGTTCGGGTCGGCCATGATCGGATGGACGGTGACGTCCGGGTCCTTCACGGCGTCCTGGGTCAGACCGGCGGGTGAGGCGATCCGACCGCCCGGGCGCAGCAGGCCGGCGAGCTCGGCCCCGTCTCCCGCCAGGTGCAGCACCGCGTCCACGCCGTCCGGGGCGATCGCGCGGACCTGGGCCTGAAGGTCACCGGTGAAGTCGACCACGTGGATCTCGGTGTCGGTCAGGCCGGTGACGAAGTCGGTCTGCGCGCCGGGGCGGGCGGTGGCGATCACCTTCGCGCCACCGGCGACGGCGAGTTGCACGGCCAGCGACCCCACCCCACCGCCGGCACCGGAGATCAGCACCGTTTCGCCATCGGCCAGGGCCACCGCGTCCAGGCAGTCCACCGCGGTCGCCCCGGCCACGCCCAGCGCGCCCGCGTCCGTCACCGCCAGACCCTGAGGGAGCGGGGCGACGGCGTAACCGGCGGACACGGTGACGTACTCCGCGAGCGACCCGGTGCCCAGGAACGGCTTCATCACGACACCGAAGACCGCGTCACCGACCGCGAAGCCCTCCACGCCCGCGCCGAGCGCCTCGACGGTGCCCGCGAAGTCCTTGCCGAGCACCAGCGGGAAGCGGTGCTCCATCATTCCCTGCAGGTAGCCCGCAGCCACGACGAGGTCGAAGCCGTTCACCGAGGAGGCGGCCACCTTCACCAGCAGCTCTCCGGCCTCGGGACGGGGAGTGTCCACCTCGGTCACGGCGGGGGCGGCAGGAACCGCCTCCAGGGTCACAGCGCGCATGACAGCACCTCCTCATAAGTGGACCGGCCTTCCCGGTTCCATTACCGCCGAGCGTAACAGCAGAAGTGGGCCGCCCGTTCCATTTGATTAGAGTAGGTACATGACCTCCGCACCTACCGACCGGACCCCGGACCGGCAGCCCGAAGCCAGACTGCGCGCCGACGCCGAACGCAACCGCGATCTCATCCTGGCCGCCGCCCGCCGTCTCTTCGCCACCGAAGGACTCGGCGTGTCCATGGCCTCAGTCGCCCGCGAGGCGGGCGTCGGCAAGGCAACGCTCAGCCGCCGCTTCGCCACGCGGGAGGAGCTCATCAACGCCGTCTTCGCCGACCGCATGGACGCCTACGCCGGCGCCGTCGCCGAGGCGCTCGCCGACCCCGATCCCTGGGACGGCTTCACCGGCTTCATCCAGGCCGTCTGTGCCATGCAAGCCGCCGACCGCGGCTTTGCCGACGTCCTGACCATGTCGTTCCCGGCCGCCAGGACCCTGGAGGCCCGCCGCATGGAGTCGTACAACGCGTTCCTCGACCTCATCGCCCGCGCCCGGAGCACCGGACACCTCCGCGAGGACTTCGTCCCGGAGGACCTCGTGATCCTGCAGATGGCCAACGCCGGCGTCATAGCCGCCGCCGGCGACAGCGCTCCCGACACCTGGCGCCGGCTCGTCGGTCACATGATCCGCTCCTACGCCGCCCCCGGCGCTCCGATTCCCGCGGTACCCGAAGCCCCGGCACCCAGAGCCCTCTTCCGCGCCATGGTCCGCCTCGCTCGAACCGGCCCGAGCTCCGCCTAGCCCCAGAAAATGGAGGCCCGGCGGGAGCAGCGCGGAAGCCGCGTGCCGTGGCATGTACCGCGGCACGCGGCGGGGTGGTGCAGCCGCGGGCGGAGAGCACGAACGGAAACGCCCACCCGTCCCGGCACGCATGCGAACGCCTGACTCAGAACATGGTGTTGTCGTTGGCGCTCTTCTCGGGCACTTCCTGGATGACGTCCCAGTGCTCGACGATCTTTCCGTCGGCGACGCGCCAGAAGTCGGCGACGGCCATGCCACGGTCACCGGGCTTGAGGTGCAGGTTGCTATGGGTGACCACGAGGTCCCCTTCGGCGATCGCGCGCTTGATGTCCAGGCGCAGGTCGGGGAACTGCCCGCGCAGCCAGTGGACGTAGCCGACGAAGGCCTGCGGGCCGTCCTGCGCCTCGGGGTTGTGCTGGGTATAGGTCTCGCCGAGGTGCGCGGCAGCGGCCTGCTCGGGCTGATAGTCGTTGAAGGCCTGCTCATAGAAGGCGATGACCAATGCCTTGTTGTCTGCTGCGGACATGCGGAATCTCCTGCGTGCAGTGGTTCGGTCGAGGTGCTCGGCCGGTCGTCGCGTCGCGTTTCTCCCCGTCGACGACGGGTTCACATCGCCGGACGATAGCTGACTCATCAGATATTTCTCGACGCTTCTGACCTGACCCATACCGACTTGGCCGCGTCATTGCCCTACCGGCGGGGTCACTCCGTCACTCGTCCTGGACAGCAGCGCACAGGCCGCCGTCGACGACAATGTCGGTGCCGTTCACGAAGCTCGCCTCGTCCGAGAGCAGGAACGCGGCGACGGCGGCGACCTCCTGGTACCGACCGACGCGGCCCAGTGGCGTGCGCTCGATGAGTCGCCGTACCGACTCGTTGCGCCCCATCTCCAGTCTGGTCTGCGGGTGTCGATGGCTCCGGGCGGCACCGAGCACACCCGCGCGCCCACCGGCCCGAGCCCCACCGCCTCGGCGCGGACGAAGCGGTGCACGCCGTACATGGCCCACGGGTACGCCCACGCCGGATCTTCGACGGCCGGGCCGATCGCCTCGCGGATCCGGTCGAGGAATCCCTCCTCCAGCGGGCCGTCCAGGACGGCCGCGACCGCCGGGTCCGGGTCGATGTGAGCGATCAGCGGGGACACCGAGGCGCAGTACACGAACGCGGTGCCCTCGGTGGCCTGCGGGCGGAGCGCCTCGGCGAGGAACGCGGTTCCGACGAAGTCGACCTCGAGGATTCTGCGCCAGTCGGCTTCCTCCGGGGGCGACGGTCTCGGCGTGTGCCACCGCCCGCAGTGTGCCGAGTTCACCGGCCCTTTCGGCCAGCCGGGCGAGTTCCTCCCGGTCAGTCTTTGACCCGCGATGTCCGGGGCGAAGCCGGGCACGGGCTCGACCATGCGACAGGAACGCCCGCGCGCCCGGCGTGAGGTGGGCGGGCAGGCTGGCCATCGCCACATGGGCCCGGCCTATCGGTACCGGCACAGCGGACAGGTTCCGACCACCGGCGGTCGGCGGGCGTCACGTCATCGTGCGGTCAGCCGTCCGACTCGGGCGCTGCGGCGCCCGTCGGACCAGGACGGAGCATGGCCTTGTAGAGGGCCTCATGCTCGGGGGATGCGGGCAACCGGCCGCGGGCCGGGGTCTCGAAGGACTGGATCAGCAGGGCGACGACGCGTCGCCAGGCTTCGGGTGCTGCGCCGCCGGTGGCGTTGACCACACCGGCGTTGGCCATGTGCACCAGCACCAGGTCCGAAGGGTCGAAGTCCGCGCGCAGGCGGCCGGTCGCCTTGGCGCGGCCGATGAGTTCGAGCATGCCTTCGTACGCCTCGTTGCGACGGTGCTCCAGGGCCTTGGCGGCGGGGAACGTCGTGGTCAGCACGTCGGCGAAGCCGTAGTCGGCGGCCTGCATCGCGCAGGCGGTCTCGACGTAGCCGACGAAGCCGTGCCAGGGGTCGGGGTCGTCGAGGGCAGTGGTGACCGCGTCGGCGTAGGCGGTCATGCGGTCGATGAAGACGGCGTCGACCAGCTCCGCCTTGGTGGGGAAGCGCCGGAACATGGTGGCGATGCCGACCCCTGCCTCACGGGCCACGGACGCCATGGAGGCATTGAGTCCGTCCCGGGCGAAGACCGTGCGCGCGGCGGCGATGATCCGTTCCCGGTTGCGCTCGGCGTCACTGCGCAAGGGCTGCGCTGCAGGGGCGTCGGGGTGCTGGTCGGCAGGCGTCATACCGGTCAGTCTAGCAACTGGATTGCCCTATCCATTTTAAGTGGTACGGTGGGACGCGGTGAAGCGGAAGGCCCTATCCGAATCTTGAATCGGATAGCCCTATCCAGATGCTTCCGCTCCCTGTCCATCTCACGAAAAGGATCACTGTGACCAGCATCGCCATCATCGGGGCCGGCCCCCAGCTCGGCCTGGCCATCGCTCGCACCTTCGGCTCCCAGGGCTTCGACGTCGCCCTGATCTCCCGCAACCGCGAGAAGCTCGACACTCTCGTGGGCAAGCTCGCGGCGGAGGGCATCGACGCCGCCGCCTTCCCCGCGGACGTCCTCGACCGTGACGCCCTCAGCAAGGCACTCCAGGACGCCGCCGCGAAGTTCGGCGGCATCGACGTCCTGGAGTACTCCCCCGTCGCCGGGCTCAGCACCGTCATGACCACTCCCGCCGAGACCGGACCGGCTCATGTCCAGCACGAGATCGAGTTCCAGCTCTACGGCGCCATCACCGCCACCCGGGCAGTGCTGCCCGCGATGCGGGAGGCCGGGGCCGGCACCCTGCTCTACACCACCGGCGCCGGCTCCATCGACCCCGTGCCGCAGGTCGGCAACGTCAACGCCGCCGCCGCGGCGCTCCGCAACTGGGCCGTCAACCTGCACAAGGAGCTGGACGGCACCGGCGTCCAGGCCGCCCACGTCGGCATCGACGTCTCGATCGGCACGCCGGCCGTCCCCGGTTTCCCGACGGCCCAGCCCGAGGAGATCTCCCCCGTCTACTGGGACCTGCACACCACCAAGCGCGACCAGGCCGAACTCGTCTTCAGCCTCTGAAAGCCGTCCGCGACGGTCTGCCTTCCCCCAGCGCGACGGTACGACGCGTTCCGCGATGAGGACGATGAGGACATCGCCTACGCCGGCGTCGCTCCCAGGGGCGGCTGAGCTCATCAGTACCGGCCCCGCCAGATGCAGGCGGCCGTCCCTCCGACCGGTACGGGGACGGTGAGCACGGCGCCGGAGGCAGGGGTCGGGTCGGTGACCCCGTGGCGGGCCGTGGTGACGTAGAGGCGGTGGTCGGTGGGGTGGAGGCACACCGATGTGGGGTGCGGGGCGGGGACGCTCAGGGTGTGCAGCAGGTGACCGTCGGGGTGGTAGCGGCGGACCTCACCGGCACCCCACATCGCCACCCACAGGCAGCCTTCCTCGTCGACGGTCATCCCGTCGGGGCGTCCTTCCTCTCCGCCCAGGCGGGCAAAGGTCTCCGGGCCGCCGGACAGGTCGCCGGAGAGGGCATCGACACGGCAGCGCAGGATGGTGCCGGCGGCCGAGTCGGCGAGGTACAGGGTCGTGCCATCGGCGCTGAAGGCGGGCCCGTTGGCGATCGTCAGCCCGTCGAGGACGCGAACGACCGTGCCGTCGAGGTCGGTTCGGTAGAGGCAGCCCGCGCCCCGGGTGCCGTCGTAGGCCATGCTGCCCGCCCAGAAGCGGCCGGCCGGGTCCGCGACGCCGTCGTTCATCCGGCTGGGGACCGCGGTGCGCTCCTCGGGGCGGTCCAGCCACTCCAGCGCACCGTCAACGGTAAGCAGCGCGATGCCGGTGCCCGCGGCGGCGATCCATACGTCCGGCGCGTCACTCACCGGGGCGACGGCGCCCAACGGGACGTCGAGCCGGGCGAGTTGGCGCGGAGTAGGTCGTCCGTCGTCACGTAGCTCGAAGAGCCGCCCGCTGATGATGTCGACGTACACATACCTGCCGTCGGCCCAGCGGCCACCCTCGGCGAGTTCGTACCCTCCGTCCACGACGACCGTGACGGGCGCTGTCGTGAAGGTCATGGGTCACCTCTTTTCGGTCGGCGGTCGGCGGTCGGCGGTCGGCGGTCGGCGGTCGGCGGTCAGCGGACGGTCGTGCCGTCGGGTTCGTCGAACAGTCCGAGTTCGTCGCGCGTGGGGAGGCCTTCCCAGTCGCCCCGGGTGGCGACGGCGAAGGCCGCGGTGGTGACGGCCCGGTGCAGACGGGCCGGGATGTCCGCGCCGTCGAGGAGTCCGGACAGGTATCCGGCCACGAAGGCGTCGCCCGCGCCGACCAGGTCGACGGCGTCGACCTGCCGCGCTGCGCGCTCGACTGTCGCGTCGGTGGCGACGACCGTCGCCCCCTGCGCGCCGCGTTTGACGATCACCTCTTGGATGCCTGCGTCCAACAGGCTCTTCACGGCGGCCGGTTCATCTGTCTCGGGCCGCTCCAGCACCAGCGGCAGCTCGTCCTCGGAGGCGACGAGCAGGTCGGTTTGGGCGAGCAACGGCCGGAGGGCGGCGCGGGCGCGGTCGGCTGTCCACAGCCTGGAGCGGTGGTTGACGTCGAGGCATACGGTGATGCCGGCGTCGCGGGCGGCCGTGGCGGCGGCCAGGACGGCCTCGGCCGCGGACGGACTGAGAGCCGGGGTGATGCCGGTCAGGTGAAGGACGCGGGATCCGGGGTCCAGTGCGGGCAGTACGTCGTCCGGTGTGAGGGCCGAACCCGCCGAACCGGCGCGGTAGTAGCTGACGCGGGTCAGTGTGCCCAGGCGGGGTTCGGTCAGCAGCAGACCCGTGGGCCGTCCGGCGTCGTCGGTGGGCGCGTGGCTGGTGTCGATTCCCTCGGCGCGCAGGGTGCGCAGGACCAGGGCACCGAGTTCGTCCGCGCCGACCCGGCCCGCCCAGCGCACCCGGTGTCCGAGCCGGGCGAGGCCGATGGCGACGTTGGACTCGGCTCCCGCCACGGAGAGCC
This sequence comes from Streptomyces sp. NPDC005799, assembly GCF_040630525.1. Classification (NCBI taxonomy): domain Bacteria; kingdom Bacillati; phylum Actinomycetota; class Actinomycetes; order Kitasatosporales; family Streptomycetaceae; genus Streptomyces; species Streptomyces sp. NPDC005799. Next base: position 178,900 of record NZ_JBEXXQ010000007.1, on the reverse strand, counting down.
CGAGGCTGCCGCCCATCCGCAGGGGGCCGTGGGCACGCAGCGCCGCCATCGTCTCGCCGAAGGTCACCACCTCCGGCGGCCCCTGGCGGTCCGCGCTCACGGCGTGTCCCCGGCGGCCACCGTGCGGAACTCGGCGGCGCGGACGCGCAGTTGGTCCAGGTCGCCGCCGTCGGCCGCGTCACCGACGAGCGGTGAGCCGACGCCGACGGCGAGGGCGCCCCGGGCCAGGTAGTCGCGGGCGGCCTCTGCGTCCACTCCCCCGACGGGCACGAAGGGCACCTCGGGGAACGGGTCGCGCAGGGCCCGCAGATAGCCGGGGCCACCCAGGGAGCCGGGGAAGAGTTTGATCGCGTCGGCGCCGCGTGCGAGGGCGGCTTCGATCTCGCTCGGTGTCAGGGCGCCCATCAGCACGGGCACGCCGTACGTCACCAGCCCGTCGACCAGTGCCGGGGTGACGAGGTAGGACGCCCCGGCGTCGACCGCGCGGCCCGCGTCCGCGGCGGAGCGCACCGTGCCGGCGCCGAGGAGGGCGTCGGGGCCGAGCGCGGCGCGGGCCTGCTCGATCACGGTGAGGGCGTCGGCGGTGGTCAGTGATATCTCGACGGCGGCGATGCCCTCTTCGACGAGGGTGCGTACGGTGCGCAGGACGGCGACGGGGTCCTTGCCCCGGACGATCGCCAGCAGGCGGTGGTGTCGGAGGGTTTCCACCAGGTTCATGAAAGCGGGGCTCTCTGTGCGGGTTCGGTTCAGGGGCGGCGGCTGCGCGGCCGTCACCACTCGGTGAACGCGCCGTCGGGGCCGCGCCAGACGGGGTTGCGCCAGCGGTGTCCGGTCTCGGCGGCCCGGCGAACGGCCTTCTCGTCGATGTCGACGCCCAGCCCCGGCCGGGGGCTCGCGACGGCGTGTCCGTCCTGGAAGCGGAAGGGTTCGGGGTCCATCACGTACTCCAGCAGGTCGCACTCCTGGTTGTAGTGGATGCCGATGCTCTGTTCCTGGATCAGGAAGTTCGGCACAGAGAAGGCGATCTGCAGGCTCGCGGCGAGGGCGATCGGGCCGAGCGGGCAGTGCGGGGCCAGGGTGACGTCGTACGTCTCGGCCAGGGCGGCGATGCGGCGGACCTCGGAGATGCCGCCGGCGTGCGAGAGGTCGGGCTGGGCGACGGCGATGCCACTGGCCATGACCTCGCGGAAGTCCCAGCGGGAGTACAGGCGTTCGCCGGTGGCGAGCGGGATGCTCGTGGACTCCACCAGGCTGCGCAGGTTGCCCGAGTGCTCCGGCCGGACGGGTTCCTCGACGAACAACGGGTGCAGCGGCTCCAGTTGGGGGAGCAGGCGACGGGACATGGCGGTGGAGGCCCGGCCGTGGAAGTCGACGGCGATGTCCCGTTCGTCGCCCAGCACTTCACGGACGGCCGCGACGCGTTCGACGACCTCGGCGGTGCGGGCCGGGGTGTCGATCGGGGCGAGTTCGGCGGAGGCGTTCATCTTGACGGCGGTGAAGCCCGCCTTGATCTGTTCCTCGGCGAGTTCGGCCACGTCGCTGGGGCGGTCGCCGCCGATCCAGGCGTACATGCGGACGCGGTCGCGCACGGGGCCGCCGAGGAGGCGGTGGACGGGGACGCCGTAGGTCTTGCCTGCGATGTCCCACAGCGCCTGGTCGATGCCGGCGACGGCGCTGGAGAGGATGGGGCCGCCCCGGTAGAAGCCGCCCTTGGTGAGTACCTGCCAGTGGTCCTCGATGCGCAGTGGGTCCCGGCCGATGAGATGGTCGGCGAGTTCGTGGACGGCGGCACGCACGGTTTCGGCGCGGCCCTCGATCACGGGCTCGCCCCAGCCGGTGATGCCCTCGTCGGTGGCGACGCGCAGGAACAGCCAGCGCGGAGCCACGAGGAACGTCTCAAGTGCGGTTATCTTCAAGGCACTTCCTTCGGAAGCGGATCGGTGCCGGCCGCGTCCTGGTTCGCGCGTACGGCCGCGAGGTCGTCGGAGGCCTGGGCCAGGAGGGATACGACGGCGGCCACGGCGACGTCCGGATCGCCCGCCTCGACCGCGTCCAGCAGCTCCTGGTGCACGGGGATGGAGTCGGAGAAGTGCCGGGCGCCGTGCACGATCCGGTCGCGGACGCGCAGGCCGGCCTCGATGACGACTTCCATGCGGCTGAGCAGTTCGTTGTGCGCGGCGTCCAGCAGGGCACGGTGGAAAGCCAGGTCCGCCTCGACCATCGCTTCCGCGTCCTTGTCCGCCGCGGCCATCGCCTCCAGCGCCTGCCGCATCGCGTCCAGGTCGGCCGCGGTGCGGCGGGCGGCGGCGAGCCGGGCGCCGGCCGGCTCGACTATCGCGCGGACCTCGGCGAGGTCCCCGAGGAAGCCGTCGGTGGGCGCGCTGCTGCCCTGCCAGCGCAGCAGGTCGCTGTCGAGGAGGTTCCAGTCGGCGCGGGGCCGGATGGTCGTACCGCGTTTCTGTTTCGACTCGAGCAGGCCTTTCGAGGCCAGCACGCGCAGTGCCTCGCGCACCACGGTCTTGCTGACGCCGAGCTCCACCTCGAAGTTGGCCGGGTCCACGACGGAGCCCGGGGGGTAGTCGCCGCGGATGATGCGACGGCCCAGTTCCTCCACCGCCTGGCCGTGCAGCCCCCTGCCGGGATGGGTCACCACGTTCTCCGTTTCCGTGTCGGTCCGGTCCGCGAGTGCCGCGCACGGCTCACCGCGCGTGGCACGCCGCTCACGAGGACTCCTTCATGACGCTCCATCCTCCATCCACCACCAGGCTCGCGCCGGTGACATAGGAGGCGTCCGCCGATGCCAGGAAGGCTACGGCGGCAGCCACCTCCTCCGGCTGCCCGAACCGTTTCGCCGCGGTTGCCGCCACGCTGCGGGCCCGGTCGGGCTCCGGGATTCCCTCCCAGGCGGCGGTGAGGATGGGGCCGGGCAGCACGGTGTTGACCCGGATGTCCGGCCCGTACTCGGCGGCCAGCTGGCGGCCCAGTGAGCACAGGGCGCCCTTGGCGGCGGCGTAGGCGGCGCGCCCGGGCAGGCCGACGAGCGCGTGCACCGAGGAGGTGAGGACGACGGATCCCGAGGCCTCGCGGAGCATGGCCGCGAAGGTCTTCATCCCGCGCCAGGCCGGCTTGAGCAGTATGGCCATCTGGCCGTCCCACTCGGCCTCGCTCAGTTCGTGGGCCGGCTTGTTGAGCTGGGCGAAGGCGTTGCTGTGCAGCACGTCCAGGCGGCCGTGGTGTTCCTGGACGTGGCGGGCCAGGTGCTCCCAGTCGGCGGCCGAGGTGACGTCGCAGCGTACGTACTCGGCTCGACCTCCCTGGCCGGTGATGGCGGCCGCGACCTCCTTGCCCGCGGTGTCGTCCACGTCCGTGACCACCACCAGGGCTCCCTCGGCCGCGAGTCTGTGAGCCGTGGCCGCGCCGATCCCGTGGGCGGCGCCGGTGATCACCGCCACGCGTCCGCTCATCCTGCGGCATTCCGTCATCGCCTGTGTCTCCCCTCGTGACTGTCTACGCACCCACCATAGCTGTTTCAATTAATTATGAATATATCTTGACGGCATGACGATGCCGCTCCGAAACTGACCGGCATGCAACGGGCACCTCACGTGCCGAACCAGGAAGGACCTCCACCCATGAGCCGCACCACACCCCGCCGCAGAAGCCGGGGCGCCCTCGCAGTGACCTCTGCCGCCGCCTTGCTGGCACTGTCCGCCTGCGGGGGTTCGAACGGTTCCCAGGACCCCGCGGTCCAGGCACCCGTCAAGCCCGGCCAGAAGGTCGACCTGCGCTTCTGGTCGTGGGTTCCCGGCGTCGACAAGGCGGTCGACAAATGGAACGCCACCCACCCGGACATCCACGTCAAACTGGAGAAGATCCCGGCGGGCAGCAGCGGCGGCTACGCCAAGATGCGCGCCGCGCTCAAGAGCGGCAACGCGCCCGACCTGGCACAGGTGGAGTACCAGGAGATCCCCTCCTTCCTGCTGGAGAACGGCCTGGTGAACCTGTCCCAGTACGGCGCGGACAAGGACAAGTCGAAGTTCGTGGACTGGCAGTGGCAGCAAGGAGTCTTCGACTCGAAGGTCTACGCGATCCCCCAGGCCTCCGGTCCGATGGGCCTGTTCTACCGCTCCGACCTGTTCAAGAAGTGGGGCATCGAACCGCCCGCCACCTGGGACGAGTTCGCCCAGGCGGCGCAGAAGATCCACGACGCCGATCCGAAGGCCTACATCAGCACCTTCCCGGCCGGAAACTCCGCCTGGTTCACGGCACTCGCGTGGCAGGCCGGCGCCAAGTGGTTCGGCGTGAACGGCGACACCTGGTCGGTGAACATCGCCTCCCCGCAGACGCTGAAGGTCGCGGCCTTCTGGGACAAGCTGCGCGGCAAGGGAGTGATCAAGACCGAACCCGACTTCGCCAACGGCTGGTACAAGGACCTGCAGACCGGTGCCATCACCTCGTGGGTCAGTGCCCAGTGGGGCGACGCCATCATCAGCGGCAACGCGCCCCAGACGTCGGGCAAATGGGCGGTCGCACCCATGCCGCAGTGGACCGAGGGCTCGAACGTGTCCGCCAACTGGGGAGGTTCCTCCACGGCCGTCCTCAAGGGCGCCAAGCACATCCCCGAGGCCCTGAAGTTCGCCGAATGGCTCAACACCGATCCCTCGAGCGTCGACCTGCTGCTGCAGGGCGGATACGGCTGGCCCGCGGCGGCCGACGGATACAAGGGCTCCTCGCTGGACAAGCCGTCACCGTTCTTCGGCGGCCAGAAGTACAACGAGGTCTTCGCGAAGTCGGACAAGAGCATCGACAACTCGTGGAAGTGGATACCGACGATCGACGCCACCTACCAGCACCTCAACGACGGCTTCCAGGCCGCCGTGGCCGGCAAGGGCACGTTCGTCTCCGCGGTCCAGCAGGCACAGAAGCAGACCGTCGAGGACCTGAAGAGGAAGGGTCTGAAGGTTTCCACCGGCCAGTGACCGCCTTCGGAGGGTGTGACACGGCCAGCGCCGTTCTGCCCTCCGGACTCAAGAAAGAACCCTGATGTCCACCCGAGCGCCCCGCCGCCGCAGAAACCTGGCGCCCGTCGCCTTCGTCGCGCCGTTCCTCCTGCTGTTCCTCCTGACCTTCGCCGTCCCCATCGGCTACGCCGTCTACCAGAGCGTCATGGACGACGAGCACACCGGAGCCCTGGGGCTCGGCGGCACCCGTACCGTCTTCGTCGCGCTGCGCAACTACTCCGACGCGTTGTCCGATTCCGCCTTCCTGCACAGCATCGGTCGCGTACTTCTGTTCGCGGTCGTCCAGGTGCCGGTGATGGTCCTCCTGTCCGCCGGGCTCGCGCTGCTGCTGGACACCGCCTCGGCCACAGGCGTGCGGTTCTTCCGCGCCGCCTTCTTCCTGCCCTACGGCGTCCCTGGGGTCATCGCGTCCATCCTGTGGGGCTTCCTGTACGTCCCGGGAGTCAGCCCTCTCGTGGACGGCATGCGCCACCTGGGGGTCTCCGTCGACCTGTTGGGCGGAAACACAGTCCTGTGGTCCATCGCGAACATCGTCACGTGGGAGTTCGCCGGATACAACGTCCTCGTTCTCGTCGCCCAGTTGCGGACCATTCCCACGGAGCTGTACGAGGCCGCCCGCATCGACGGCGCCAGTGCGTGGGTGACGGTCCGGCACGTCAAACTGCCGCTGCTGCGCCCGGCGCTGATCCTCACCACGGTCTTCACCATCATCGGCACGCTGCAGCTGTTCGCGGAACCGCTGGTGCTCAAGCCCGTCTCGTCGAGCATCGACAGCGCCTACACCCCCAACCTCAGCGCCTACAACGAGGCGTTCACCAACGACAACTACCACCTCGCCGCCGCCGAGGCAGTGCTGCTCGCCCTCGCCGCGTTCGTGCTCTCCTTCGGCTTCCTGCGGCTGATCAACAAGAGAGGTGGGGACGCGTGAGTCTCCAGACACCGGCCCGCACACACCCGCCGAGGGACGAGACGCCGCCCTTCGACGACGGCGCGACGCCGCGCGGCCGCATCACCGGGGTCACCACGCGCAGTCGCATCCTGGTCACCGGCGTGCTCGTGGCGGCCGCCGGGTACTTCCTGCTCCCGGTGTACTGGCTGATCGTGGCGTCCACCAAGTCCACCGGCGGCCTCTTCGGCAGCTTCGGCCTGTGGTTCTCCCATCCCCAGTTCCTGAGCAACCTGCGCCACGTGGTCACCTTCGACCATGCGATCTACCTGCGCTGGGCCGCCAACAGCCTGCTGTACGCGGGCGTCGGCGCGGCCGTGGCGACGCTGCTGGCCGCGATGTCCGGCTACGCGCTGGCCAAGTTCTCCTTCGCCGGCCGCGACACCATCTTCAACATCGTGCTGGGTGGCGTCCTGATCCCCGCCACGGCGCTGGCCCTGCCCATGTACCTGCTGTTCAGCAAGGCAGGCCTGGCCAACACCTACTGGGCCGTACTGCTGCCGAGCTTCGTCAGCCCCTTCGGCGTGTACCTGTGCCGGATCCACGCCGCGGCATCCATACCGGACGAGCTGTTGGAGGCGGCCCGCATCGACGGCGCGGGCGAGTTCCGTATCTTCAGGGTCGTCGCTCTGCGCATCATGACCCCCGCCCTGGTGACGATCTTCCTCTTCCAGTTCGTCGGCATCTGGAACAACTACTTCCTGCCGCTGGTCATGCTGTCCGACTCCAAGCTGTACCCCATCACCCTGGGTCTGACGTCGTGGCAGTCCTTCGCCGACCGCCAACCGCAGCTCTACCAGCTGACCGTCGGAGGCGCCTTCGTCTCCGTCGTCCCTCTGATGATCGCCATGGTGGCCCTGCAGCGCTTCTGGCGCAGCGGTCTGACCGAGGGCAGCGTCAAGGGCTGACGCCGCCGCACTCGGTTCGACGGCTGGAGGGGGAGGGGCGGTCCGCCCCTCCCCCTCCAGCCGTTCGACGCTCACTCGGCGCCCGGCAGCACCGCCTTCCGGAAGGCGTCGTAGACCAGCTTGGGCCGTTCCTCCGCGAACGTCAGCAGGCCCATCACGGAGATGCCGTTGTAGGCCTGGTTGTATCCGGCCCGCTCCTTGTAGTCCTTCAGGACCCAGTAGGTGAACCCGGCGACGAACTCGCTGCGCGCGCTCACCTGCGCCCAGTGGGCGGTGAAGCTCGCCGCCTGCCACTCCTCGGTGCCCTGTGTGCTGCTGGAGCCGTGCGTGCCGGCGATCGCCCAGGTGCCGTTCTCCGTGATCAGGATCGGCTTGTCGGGGTACTTCGCGTGCACCGCGTCCAGCGTCCGGCCGAGGTCGGTGTCCTTGCCGTAGAAGTAGCCGAAGTACTCGTTGAACCCGATCACGTCGGCGAGGTCGAACGCGGGGTCGTTGCTGGTGTTGGATGCCCAGGTCACCGGGCGGGCGGTGAGGTCGGCCGTCTTCACCGCCGCCTTGAGGTCGGCGAGCCAGGCCCGGTAGACGGGGGCGCCGCCGGCGTCGATCTCCGACTCGTTCTGCAGGCCCCAGAGGATGACCGAGGGGTGGTTGTGCTGGTTCCAGGCCATGGTCAGCGCCAGCGCGCGGGCGAGGCCGTAACGCTCGGTCTGAAGCTTCTCCTGGGCGGTGTTGAGCCACATGGTGTCGATGTCGTCCATCACCAGCACGCCGTGCGCGTCGGCCCAGTCGTAGACGTAGGGGTGGCGGTTGTAGACGCAGTTGCGGACGAAGTTGGCGCCCAGGGCAGTGACATGGCCCAGTTCCCGGTCGTACTCGGCCGGTGTCATCGCCCTGCCGTGCGCGGCCGTCTCCTCGTGCCAGTTGAGGCCCTTGAGGAAGAGAGGCTCGCCGTTCAGCAGCAACTGAGCGTGGGAGACGGTCAGTTCGCGTACCCCGTAGCTGGTCGACAGGGTGTCCACCCGTGGTCCCGCCGACCTGCCGGCGGTCAGGGTGGCGCGGGCGGTGAGGGTGCGCGGTGAGGCCGGGCTCCAGCGCGGGGCATCGGGTATGGGGACCATGACCCGCACGACGCCCGCTGATCGGGCCGCGATCCCGACCGCGACCCCCGTGGGCCGGCCGCCGCTCCCCCGGCCGGGGTCCACGGTGAGCCGGCCGTCGAAATCGGAGTCACCGTGATTCTCGACGACCGCACGCGCCTCCAGCCGCCCGTCCGCGGCGGTCACGAGCAGTTTGGTGACGGTGACCTGCGGGACCGCCTCGATCCAGGCCGACCGGGTCAGCCCCGCGTAGGGCCAGTAGTCGACGGGCTTGTACGGCAGTTCGCGGTCGTCGGTGACTGGCTGGGCGTCCGGGGCCGTGTAGTCGGTGTAGCTCGCCCGCCTAAAGACCCGCACCACGATCGTCTGACGTCTTCCCGGCCGGAGCGCTCCCGCCACCGGAAGGGCGAAGGGCGAGTTGGCTCCCTCGTGCTTGCCGACGTGGGTGCCGTCGACCCAGACCTCGGCGCTGTAGCCGACGGCGAGGAAGGCGATGCGCACATGCCGGGCGCGCCAGGACGCAGGGACCTCGACGGTGGTGCGGTACCAGGCGTACCCGTCGGCGAACGCCGTTCCCGTACCGAACGCGGCGCTCTGCGAGCCGAATCCGGGGGTGTTCAGCAGATCCCAGGCGGCCGGAACGTCGATGAGGCCCCAGGCTCGGTCGTCGTGGTGGGGGGACTGCCAGCCCTCGTCGAGTCCCTGGTCGGCGGGGTCGAAGCGGAAGCGCCACCGCTTGTCCAGGAACAGGTAGTCGCGGGTTGGCTCCTGGGTGCGCCAGCCGTCGAAGGCGGGAAGGACCGCGCCGTAGTGGAAGACGACGTTGGTGCCGCCGATGTCGCGCACATGGGTGCCCGAGGGCTCGGTGGCCGGGTGGGGGTCGAGCACCGGCCCGTTCGCGACGGCGACGCCCGCGCCGTCCGCCGCCCGTGCCTCCTCGGGCCAGGCGGGCAGGGCGACAGCGGCCATCGCACCGAGTGCCGTGACGACGGCACGCCGGGAGGGGCGGAGGGATTCGGTCATGTCAGGCGGCTCCTCGAGACACATGCGTATGCGTTCGCCCCACAGCGTGGACAACGCGGTCATCCCCGGTCAAGGATTATTCATAAATAATGAATTGAGCTAGGGTGAGGCCGCCGAGCCGCCGACGGCCCCCAGCACACGAACGACGGGTGACCTCATGACCGCACAGCAGCAAGCCACCCCGCGCGAGACCACCGAGCGACTCGCCATCACACTCTGGGACTTCAGCTGGTACACGCAGGCAGGACCCGGTGAACCCTTCGCCGATCTCGACCGCGCCTTCGCCGAGACGGTGGACCGGGGCTTCAACACCGTACGGATCTGCGCCATGCCCTTCCTGCTGTTCTCAGGCCGCGTCCAGGACACCGATTCCCTCCAGGTCCGCGGCCTGGGCGAGGAGTTCGGACAGCGCACCCGCTGGTACGACGTGCGCGGCGGCTATCCGCTGGACGGCCGCCGCCGGCTGGTCGAGCTGTTCGAGGCGGCGGCACGACACGACTGCAAGGTGATCGTGTCCTCCTGGGAGTACCAGCAGTCCCCGAGCTTCGCCGACACCGACGCCTGGCACCGCGCCCTGGCGGAGATGCCCGGCCCGGACCGTGCCGAAGCGGTGGCCGAAGCGCTCGCCGACCTGCTGGACTTCCTCACCGAGCGCGGTCTGGACGGCCCCGTCGCCTACGTCGAGGTCCACAACGAGGTCGACAACTGCGACCTGGTGCCGGCCGACGGCACCACCGGTCACTACGCCCGGCTGCGCGGCCCCCTGGAACGCGCCGTGAAGCTGCTGCGGGCCCGCCACCCCGCCGTCCCCGTGACCTACTCGCTGGGCGAGCCGTGGCCCGACGAACTCGGCGATCTGCCGGATGGAGCACAGATCGCACACTTCCACTTCTACGTCTACGGCGTGCTGGGCGCGCTGTACGAGGCGGTGGGCCTCGGCCACGGCACCGAGGCGGCACCCGAGACCGCCACCTGGCCCACCCCGGAGCTGGCCGCCATGCTGCTCCCCGACGCTCCCGCCTTCGCCGACTACCAGCCGGACGAGCCCTGGCGACTGGCCGCGACCGGCATCCCGCGCGAACTGTTCTACGCGCACGACTGGGTCGACCCCGACCGCTGGGACCTGTGGCTCTACGAGAACTACGCGGCGCACCGGCAGAGCATGCGGGACACACTGACCGGTTGGGTCGACTCGGTCGCCGATTTCGCCCGCCGCCGGGGCATCCCCGCCGTCCTCGGCGAAGGCGTCGTGGGCTACACCCCCCTGCTGACCCGCTTCGAGGAGGACGCCGTCGGCAAGGACATCGCGGAGTTCGTCGTCGACCGCTGCCTGGCCGCCGGCTTCCACGGCACCGTCCTGACCTCCAACGCGGCCCCGCACCACCCCATGTGGCACACCGACCGGGACTGGATGCGAGGGGTCAACTCCCGCATCACGGCGGGCTGAACGCGATCCATTTGGCGGCCCAGCACGCGAACGGCGAGCCGGGCCGCCACGGCGGCGGCGCGGCGCGAGCGACGAAGGGAACCGGTTCGCAGCCGACGGCGCGAACCCAGCGGATAGCCCTTTCCGCTTCTCGGTGGTAGCGTGAAGCCGTCAACCGGAATGGCCTATCCGGATCAGAAATTGGATAGCCCGTTCCACTTGCGCTCCGGTCGTACGTAAGGATTCCCATGACCACCATGTCGTTTGCCGACGCGGCACGCATGTGCCTCACCGCCAAGTACGCCACGTTCTCCGGTCGCGCCCGGCGTGCGGAGTACTGGTGGTTCTCGCTGCTGTACGTGATCGCTACCGGCGTGATCGCCGGGATCTGCTTCGCGGCCGGGACCCTGCTGCCCGGCATCCTCCTCCTGCCGTTCATCGTGCCCATGCTCAGCGTCTCCGTCCGCCGGCTGCACGACACCGGCAAGCCGGGATGGAGGATGCTGATCGCCCTGATTCCCGCGGTCGGGCCGATCCTCTACCTCGTGGGCATGACGGTGGACAGCATCCCGGCCGCCAACCAGTACGGCCCCTCCCCCAAGGCCGTCGTCCAGCCCGCCGGCTGAGCGTAGCCAATCCGGTTGGACCCTCCGGGACATCTACGGACTGAACGCTGGTCCACCCGACCCCGCCGATGAAGCCACCCCGACAAAAGGAACGACACACACCATCCTCACCCCCGGAGATTGCGTGTTGAACATATGAATAAACTCTGGATTCTTCACGGAGAGGGATCCGGCGTGACTGAACACACCCCCCATGTCTGCCCGTTATGCGGCGCGCCCAGGGCAGCGGACGGCACTCCGTCCTGCGCCTGCGGACGACGTGTCTCCGACGCCCACCGCCACAGCCGTACGGCGGCGGCGGCAGCCGCCGAGGATTTCGACCCGGTGCGGATCCGGCCCTTCGTGGAACTGGAGGACGAGGGCGGCTCCGGCGACCCCGACGACTCGGCAACTCCCGATGCCGCCACGGCAGTTGACGGCGTGCACGCGTCACCCGGGCACGCCCCGGACAGCTCGACGCCGGCCGAGGACGACACCCCGACGACGCCCCTCCCGTCCGTCGACGAGCCGGTCGCGCCCCGTCGCCGGGTCGGGCTCCTGTTCGCGGGAGCCGCCGTCGCCGTCCTGGCCGTGGGAGGCACGGTGGGCGGGCTGTTGTACGAAGGTCCCTCGCACGACACCTCGCGGTCGGACGGCATCCGGGCACCGCTGCCGGATCCCGGCACCTCCACGAGCGCGGCAGCCGTGCGGCCGTCCGCGAGCGCGTCGTCCGCCTCGCCGTCACCGACGACATCGGAGTCGGCCGGCGCGACGCCCAGCCGGTCGGCGACCTCGACGGACTCGGCGCCCCCCGACGGCACCCCGTCCGCCGGCGCCTCGGCGACCCCCTCCCCCAGCGCCTCCAGCGGACAGCCCCCCGTCCTGCGGCTGGGCGACACCGGCCCGGAAGTGGTCGAACTCCAGCTGCGGCTGCGCCAGGTGGGCCTGTACAGCCAGGACGCCGACGGCGTCTACGACAGCGACGTGCAGAGCGCGGTCCGCAGTTATCAGTTCACCCGTCTCATCCTGCAGGACGAATCAGGCGTGTACGGCAGGGCGACCCGAGCCTCGCTGGAGTCGGAGACCAAGAAACCCTGATCCGCGCAGGTCCGGCGACAGCCCTGCCCTTTCGGGCAACTCCCTTTGACCCGGCGTCCGGTGACGTCATGTCAGGGGATGGCTAGTCTGCGAGCGTGAGTCGCGTGCCCCAGCAGACGGAGGACACTCCGGTCGTCCAGGACAGCACAAGCGCGAAGAGCCGTCGACGGCGGAAGGGGCCCGGTCCTTTCCTGCTCATCGTCATGCCCGGGCTGGTCGCGATGACCGGGGTGTCGGTGTTCCTGGCCTCCACCGGCGGTCTGTCCTCCGTACTGCCCCGGGGGTCGAACGCGGCCGACTCCGCCACGAGCAAGGTCGACGGCTCCTATGTACCGTGGCTGCGCAAGGCGACCAAGTCCTGCACGGTGGTCACACCGTCGGTGCTCGCCGCGCAGATCGATCAGCTGTCCGGATGGAGTGACGACACCGCGAGCCTGTCCCAGCAGGGCATCGCCCGCTTCACCGACGCGCAGTGGCGCACCTGGGGGCGTGACGAGGACGGCAACGGGCGCTCCTCCCCGCACGACGCGGTGGACGCGATCATGGCGCTGGGGCGGCAGGACTGCTCCCTCGTCCGTCAGGTCACCACCCTGAGGACCAAGGGAACCGTCAACGGGGACCTGGTCGATCTCACCCTCGCCGCCTACCGGGCGGGGACCGGCGCGGTGGAGAAGGCGGGCCGGGTGCCCGCCGCGGCCCAGGACTTCGTGCAACAGGTCAAGGCCCGGCTGCCGCAGTACGAGGCGCTCGTACGGCAGAACCCCGAGCAGAACGCGAACCAGGCACCGACCACCGTCCTGGCCCCACCGGTCACCACGCTCACGGTCACCTCCCCCTTCGGCTCCCGCAAGCATCCGCTGACCGGGGTGACCAAGCTGCACACCGGGGTCGACTTCGGTGCGCCGCAGGGAGCGCAGGTGTCCGCCGCACGGGACGGGCGGGTGGAGTTCGCCGGCATGACCACGGCGTACGGCAACCGGATCGTGATCGACCACGGCACGATCGGGGGCAAGCGGCTGGAGACGACGTACAGTCATCTCTCCGCGCTGCAGGTCACCGTCGGGCAGAGTGTCACGACGGGCACCCCGATCGGACTGGTGGGCTCCACCGGGCTGTCGACCGGGCCGCATCTGCACTTCGAGGTGCTGCTCGACGGGCAGTACACCGATCCCCTGCCCTGGCTCACACCCGCACACTGACGTTGAGTTCGTGTTCGCTCCACGCCCGGTCCCTGAGGTCGGCGGACAGCAGTGTCTCCACCGTCGTACGGGCCAGGGCCTCCGTCGCCGCGAGCATCACCCGGCGACCACGCTCGGAGGAGGCCGCGGTGGCGAACTCAGGGGTGTGATCGGATCCCTCCGACGTCATGATCGCCACGAAGGGATGGATGGCGGGCACGCGGCCGCTGACGTTGCCGATGTCGGAGGAGCCCAGGAACACCCCCGGTTCGGGCGGGGTGAGCTCGATGCCCGCGCGGGCCAGATGGTGCGCGAAGCGGGCGGAGAGCACACGGCTGTCGCGGAAGTGCTCGTAGCGGGGTGTGGCGCGTTCGACCGTCACGGTCGTGTCCGTCGCCCGGGCGACGCCGTGGGCGCAGGTCAGCAGCTCGCCGGCGAGGTTCTCGAGGCCGACGGCGCTCGCCGCGCGCAGGCCGAAGAGGCCTTCGGCGTACTCGGGGACGATGTTCGTCGCCCGCCCCCCGTCGGTGACGATGCCCTGGATGTGCGAGCCGGCCGGCAGCCGCCGCTCGACGACGGCGAGTGTGTTGAACAGCTGGATGAGGGCGGCCAGCGCGTCGATGCCCTCGGTGGGGTTCCCGGTGGGGTGCGCGGCCCGGCCGTGGAAGCCGACGCGGTACTGGGTCTGCGCGGTCAGCGGTGCCCACTGCCAGTCGTGGACCCCGGGGTGGAACATGAGCGCGGCGTCGAGGTCGTCGAAAACCCCGGCGTCGGTCTCGATGACCTTCCCGCCACCACCCTCCTCCGCGGGCGTCCCCACGGCCCACACGGTCCCGGGCGCGTCGCCCAGCGCGGCCCGCGCGGCGAGCGCGGCGCCGAGTCCCGCCGCCGCGATCAGGTTGTGCCCGCAGGCGTGACCCAGGCCAGGCAGGGCGTCGTACTCGAGCAGCAGGGCCACCGCGGGCCGCGTGCCCGTGCCCGCCCTGGCGGCGAAGGCGGTGGGCAGCCCGGCGAGGCCGCGTTCGACCATGAAGCCCTCGCGTTCCAGCTCCCCGCTCAGCAACTCGGCCGCGTGGTGTTCCGCGAACGAGTATTCCGGATCGGCGTGCAGCGCCATCGCCGTCTGCCACAGTCGCTCCGCCCGGACGGCCACCTCGCCGCCCACCCTCCCGAGCACTTCGTCGACGGCATCGGACACCTCGGCCTCCCCGGTCAGTCCTGTCGGTGTTCACGGAGGCGAGTTCCAATGAGCACGCGTCGTACACCCCGTGGGCCGAGGGAGGGGCGGGGCGTTAGCGAGTCGAAGGCCAGGGCACTCGGAGTGCGTGGCGGATCCGGACGGGGATACGCCGCTTCCTGGCTGGAGGTGAGGAGCATGGGACACGGTGGGAACGTCATCAACGAGCTGATGACCGATCACCGAGAGGTCGAGGAGATCTTCGGCCGGATCGAGGCACTGCCGCCCGGCGACAAGAACCGCAAGGTGTACGCGGACCAGGCCACGATGGAACTGGTACGGCACTCGGTCGCCGAGGAGGCCTATCTCTACCCGGCGGTGCGTGAGCACGTCCCCGGCGGGGACGCCATCGCGGACAGGGAACTCGAGGACCACGCCAAGGCAGAGCAGATCATGAAGGATCTGGAGAGCTGCGAGGCGGACCACATGGAGTTCGACCGGCTCATCGGTCTGCTGATGACGGAGATCCGCTCGCACATCGCGGACGAGGAGGAGAACCTCTTCCCCCGGCTGCAAGCGGCGTGTCCCCCGGAGGCGCTGGACAAGCTGGGCGACAAGGTGCGTCAGGCGAAGAAGATGGCGCCGACCCGGCCGCACCCGTCCGCGCCGGACAAGCCTCCGGCCAACAAGATGCTGGCGCCCGGAGCCGGGCTGGTCGACCGGCTGCGGGACGCGCTCAGCGGCCGCGGCAAGATGGACGACTGAGCCGAGCCGGCAGCCTCGTACACAGGAGCCCGTCGCCCTCTGGCGGCGGGCTCCCGCACGTCCCCACCAGCGCTTCTGTGAGCAACGGCACTCCGGGCATCAAGTCCCCTTCACCCCCTCGGACTTGATCGACACCGTCCGCCCGGGGCGACGCCTGCCGCACCGACCCGCTCATCTCTTCTGCCACCATGGGCCGCGCCGTATCCCGGCTCCATGGAGACCCGTGCAGCGCAGCAAGGTACTCCCTCGTCGTCCGTTCGCTGAGTCGTCCGACTCGTCTTCGAGTACCGCACTGTGTCTTCCTCCCTCGCTCCTTCGCGCTCGCCCTGGCGCTCGCTCCGCTACCGGAGCATGCGCTGGTGGTCCGTCGCCAACTTCGTGTCCAACGCCGGTACGTGGATGCAGCTGACCGTGCAGAACCTGCTGGTGCTGCAGATCACCGGGTCCGCCGCCGCGACCGGTCTGTCCATGTCCGTGCAAGCCGCGCCCGCCCTGCTGATGAGCCTGCTGGGCGGGGCCGCCGTGGACCGCTGGCCTCGGAAGCTGACGGCCGCCGTCAGCCAGGCGCTGCTCGGTGCCGTCGCCTTCGTGATGGCCGTACTGGTGGCGCTGGACCGGCTGGACATGACGGTGCTCATGGCGCTGGCCGCCGTGACCGGCGTCGTCGCCACGGTCGACGGGCCCGCCTGTGCCCTGCTGGGCAACGATCTCGTGCCGGCCGAGGACGTTCCCTCCGCCATCGGGGTGGGCGCCCTCGTGCACAGCGCCGGCCGGCTGGTGGGCGCCGCCCTGGCGGGGGTCGCCGTCGGCTTCCTCGGTACGGCCTCCGCCTACGCGGCCAACGGGCTGTCGTTCCTGTTCGTCGCCTCGGTGATCCCCTTCTTGCGTCCCGTGCGCGGGGCCGACCGTGACGTCGAGGTGGATGCGGGTGAACCTGCCGCGATGACGGTCCGGGAGGGACTGGGCTACTTCGCCCGGCGCCCGCGGCTGGTCGCGCTGGCCGGTGTCACGGCCGCCAGCTCGGTCTTCGGCCGCAACTACGGGCTGACGCTGGCCGTCCTGGTCACCGGGCCGCTCGCGGGCGGGGCCGGGGCGTTCGGCACGGTGTCCACGGTGCTCGCCGTGGGCGGCATCATGGGGGCCGTACTCGGTGGGCGGCTGCGCCGGCCGTCGGTACGGCTGGTGGGCGTGCTGGCCGCCGCCGGGGGGCTGCTGCAAGCGGCCGCAGGTCTGTCGCCGTCGCTGGGGGTGCTGGTGGTGCTGGTGCTGCCGATGGCCGTGGTGGAGTCCGTCTCCGACACCGCGGGCACCGCCGTACTGCAGACCGACCCGCCCGCCCATCTGCGCGGCCGGGTGCTGGGCGTGTGGGGCAGCATCGGCACGGTGTGGAGCCTGGGCGGACCGCCCGCGCTGGGCCTGCTGATGGAACTGGCCGGTGTCCGCGGCGCCCTGATCGCCGGAGGCCTGCTCATCACCGGCACCATCGCTTCCGGCCTCCTCCTGCGCACACGCCGGGTTCAGCAGCCGGTCATGGTGCGCGAGGAAGAGGGCGACGTCACCGACCGGGACGCACTGGGCACGGCAGCCTGAGCGCACGTCCCGAGCGCTGCCGCAAAGGCCACCATGCTCAGCAGGCCCTGCGGCGAACCGGCGACCCGGCTGACTTCCTCCCCGTCACCGCTGAAGCAATCACGACTGGCCCGGCCAGAGCTGCCACAGCAGCGAGCAGACGCAGCAGACCTACCGGCGAACCGGCGGCCTGTCGGCCTCGGCGTGGGCGGTCGCTCAGGCGATCAGGGCCTGGCCCGGGTCGAGGCGGTCCAGGAGCTGGGACTGGTGGAGTGTCGCCACGGGGGCGAGCAGGTCGGGGTGGCGAAGGAGGGCGGCGGCGCGGCGGTCGGCGTCGTCGGGGGCGAGCAGGCGGCGAAACTCGACGGGTGTACCGGTCGTGTGGCTGCCCGTGGCGAGGGCGGCCACCGCCGTCGCGGCCAGGCCGGGGTCGCTCAGCAGGGCGGCCGCCCAGCTCGCCACCACCTCGTCGACCCAGGTGCGCCAGGCGTGGGCGTCCTCGTCGTCCGGCTCATCGACGGGCTCCGCGCCGGTGATCCAGTCCAGCCGGGCCGATCCGCCGGGGCCCGCCATGCCGACGAGCGCGGCGTCCATCGGGGTCGGGTAGCGCAGCCAGGCCGCGACCGTCACGGCCTGGCGTGCCTGCACCTCGCACAGGACCGAGGCCAGCGCGCCACCGCCGGAGGGATAGGCGCGGGTCAGCCACTGGGCGGTCGCCGCGATGAGCGGGGAGAGATCTGTGAGCACTGCGGGGCCGTCCGTAGAGCGGGGTGTGACAGGGAATGCGAAAAACGGTAGCTGGCGGTCGTGGCCGGGAACATGCCTTCGACCGGTCGCAGGGCGTGGCATCGACCACATGAGCGCGGGAACCCGTTCGGCCTCCGTACCCATGTCCTCACCTCTTTGGAGACAGTCATGAGTGTCCTGCGACTGGTCGGCCGCCCCATGCTCGCCTCGATGTTCCTGGCCGGCGGCCTGAACTCCCTGCGCTCTCCGGAGAAGGTCGCGCCCGCGGCCGAACCCGTCGTCCAGCCGATCACGGAACGCGTCGACGCCCTGCCCGACCGCACCGAACAGGCCGTGCGACTGAGCGGTGCCGTACAGGTGGCCGCGGGCCTGCTGCTGGCCACCGGGCGGCTGCCGCGCCTGGGCGCGCTCGCCATCGCGGGCACGCTGGTGCCCACCACGCTGGCGGGGCACCGCTTCTGGGAGGCGGATGACCCCGACGAGCGGGCCCAGCAGCGCATCCACTTCCTGAAGAACCTCTCGATGCTGGGCGGACTGCTCATCGCGGCTGACGACACCGCCGGGTCTCCGTCGCTGGTGTGGCGTGGCCGGCACGCCGCCCACGACCTGCGGCGCGATGCACATCTGGTGCGGCGCTCGGTGCGCGCGACTGCTCGCCCGGCGGTGGCTGCGGGCGGGGTCAGGGCCAAGCTGGGGCGCTGATCACCTCAGGCGGCCGTCAGGAAGCGGTCGAGGGCGGTGGTGACTTCGGCGGGCCTCTCGACGGGGAGTTCGTGGCCGGCGTCGATGATGCGGACCACCGCGTCCGGATAGGCCTTGGCCATGCGCAGCATCTGGCGCACGGGCAGCTGGATGTCGTGGAAGCCGTGGATCATCAGGGTCGGCGCCTGGATCTCGCCGGCCCGGTCCAGGACGTCGAAGACCCGCATGGCGTCGTAGAGGGTCATGACGACCTCGCGCGGGGTGTCCGCCGAGGCCTTGACGTGGGCGCGGATCTCCTCGCGGGGGTGTCCCGGGGCGAAGGCGCGCTGGATGTTGGCGGCGACGAACAGCTTGAAGGGCACCAGGGTGGAGGCCGCCATCAGCAGTCCCCGGCCCCGGCTGTAGGCCATGCGTCCGATGGAGTTGACCAGCACCAGGCGTTCGACCCGCTCGGGGTGGTCCAGGGCGATGGTCTGGGCGATCATGCCGCCCATCGAATGGCCGACGAGGACGGCCCGCTCGACCTTGAGGTGGTCCAGCAGCGCCAGGACGTCCCGGGCCAGCTCCGCGATCGTCCGTACGCCTCCCCCGGTGCTGTCGCCGTGGCCGCGCAGGTCGAGACGGATCACCCGGCGCGCGTCGGCGAAGTGGGTCATCTGGTGGTCCCAGCGGTGCCGGTTCGCCGTCCAGCCGTGCACGAAGACCAGGGGCGTGGGCTCGCCGTCGCGGGGGCCCTCGTCGTCGTAGGTCAGGGTCGCGCCGTCGACGTCAAGCTGCGGCATGGTCGCCTCCTGGATGCACTCCGATTACTGGCGAGTAGGGTAGCGGGAGGCGAGCCTGCCGTCACCGGGTCCGCGGACGTCGAAAGGCCCGGCACCGTGTCATGCACGGCGCCAGGCCCGGCGTGAGCGGTACTCAGCCGCCGTTGAGACGTGCCCGCAGGAGGTCCTTGCCCAGTTCCGCGCCCTTGCGGCTGTCCGCCTGGGCCTTGCGGAACAGGTCCGCGACCTCGGAGTCCTTCTCGCGCTCCGCGTCCTGGATGTAGGACTCCAGGCGCAGGGCGTTGTTCAGACACGCCTCGACGTACCAGATGAGGTTGTAGTCCTTGTCCGGCGTACCGGTCACGCCGCCGGTCTCCGTGCTGCTGGTCATGCGGGCCTCCTCCAGCGGTTGTCGTTCCGGAGTCGTACGAGTACCCGTCTCACGCTGGGCAATCAGCCGAAGCGGTGGGTGTGGATGCCGAAGTAGGGGAACGACTGGATCCGCTCGCCCCGTCGATCGGCCGTACGACGTCGTTGACGAAGTCGAGGAGTTCGCGCGGGCCGGGTGCGACGACCTCGGCGAAGAGGTCGAAGCCGCCGGAGGTCACCACCGATTGAAGTTCTCCCCTCCCTTCGCTTGCGCTCAGGAAGGGGATTCCCGCCTGCATTGCTGCGGCAGGTTTGACGGTTTTACCCGCCCTGCGACCGCGCCTTCCGGCGGCCGGGACCTCCACGATGACGTGGCCGATCCGGTACAGGTGCACGATGTTCCTCGCCGCGTTCCAGTCGGCGTTCGCCGTCCAGCCACAGCCGGGGTTCTTGCAGGCGAACACTTCCTGGCTCTCTCGGCTGCCGGGGGTGGTCCATCCGCAGGCTGAGCACCGCCGGGAGGTGTGCGGGGCGGGAACCTTCACGAGCCGGCCGCCGTAGCGGGCGCTCTTGTACGTCAGCATCGTCACGGTCCGCCCCCAGGCCTCCTGGGCGATGGAGCGGTTGAGTCCGGCCTTCGTCCTGGCCCCGTTGGGCAGGAACACGCCCGGCTGCTCGGGGTCGGGCTTCGGCTGGGGGGCTTTGGTCATGCCGGGGATGTTGAGCTGTTCGACCACCAGCACGCCGTACGTGCGGGCGAGGTAGGTGGTGGTCTGGTGCTGCCAGTTCACGGCTCGTCGCGTGGCTTTTGCTCGGAGCTGCTTGATCTGGTCGTAGGTGTGCCGCAAGCGGCGGGAGGTCTTCTCCCCGCGTTTGCGGAACGTCTTGCGGTGTGCGGCCTGCCGCTCCAGCTTGAGGAGCGTGGCCTTTTCCTTCGAGGTCAGCCACTTGTCCCGGTCGGCGGTGCCGTCGGTGAGGCGCGGCGGGCGGCCGTGGTCCTGGTGGTCCTTGTTCGAGAGGGCGAGGGGGATGTTCACCCCGGCGTCGATACCGACTGCCGGCCCCTGGTGGGGTTCGGGGGCGGCCTGGAGGCTCTGGACGCGGAAGGCGATGTGCCAGCCCAGCGCGTCCTTGACGAGGCGGGCTCCGGTGATCCGGTTCTCCGTGTCCGCCCTCTTGCCGACCGGGAGATCCTTGGTCCAGCGGAAGCGGACCCGGCCGACCTTGGGAAGGTTGACCATGCCCCACCGGCGGTGCACCCGCGTGATGTTCAGGTCCCGGCCCTGCGGGATGTCCACCGACATGGTGGTACCGAAGCGGGCCTTGTAGGCGGGCTCGCCGGCCCGGCCTTCCCAGCAGTTCACCCAGGCGCGCAGGTATGTCTTCAAGACGGCCTGCGCGGCCTGAGCGGGCAGGACGGCGAGGTAGTCGAGGTCCGTGCGGGCCTGCCGGATCGCCGCATCGGCGAGAGACAGCTTCGTGTCGCTCTTGGGTGTCATCTGCCACCAGGAGTGCAGGCAGTTCCACAGGGTGCGGGCCGCGTGCGCCTGGTCATCGATGAGCCGGATCTCGGCAGGGGACAGCGCCAGCCGGGCACGGTGCCCGAACTGCCGCTTCACCAGCCCGAGTTCGCCCATGAACGATCACCCTACACTCTCGCCTTATATCACCACGACGGAACACAAACCTGACGTACGCACCGGCCGTCACGTCGTCTACAACCTGCATGTCCATTTGGTGTTCGTCATCAAGTACCGGCGCAAGGCATTCACGGACGAGATGCTGAGGCGCTGTGAAGAGATCATGCGAGAGGTCTGCACGGACTTCGAAGCCGACCTCAAGCAATTCAACGGAGAAGAGGACCACGTGCACCTGCTCGTGCACTACCCGCCGAAAGTCCAGCTCTCCAAGCTGGTCAACTCCCTCAAGGGCGTCTCCGCCCGCCTGCTGCGCAAGGAGTACGACAGCCACGTACGCCGGTACCTGTGGGGCGGGCACTTCTGGTCCGGCTCCTACTTCGCCGGAAGCTGCGGCGGGGCGCCTCTGACCGTCATCCAGCAGTACATCGAGCGGCAAAAACGCCCCGTGGGATGAGCTGAACAGTACAGACCCGTGCTTCGGCACGGGTCACACCCACTTTGCGATGGCCTTCACCCCCGGCGTAAACGCCGGAGCACTGGCCAAGATCAAAGGTAGGCGACCTCCGGGTGCGGGGCCAGTTCGTCGGCGACCGCGCGCACGTCACCGTCGACGGTGATGCCGAGCAGGGCCATGGCCTGGACGGCCCTGGAGTCCGGCAGCCGCTGCAGACGCTGGCGGGCCGCCGAGGCGGACAGGCCGACCTTGGGGCCGAGGTCGGCGTAGGCGATCCGGCCGTCGGCCTGCAGTGCGCGCAGGATGGCCCGGTCGATCTCGTCCCGACGATCGATCCAAGCGTGCGCTGTGCGGCTCGGACCGTGAAGACCCCTCGCACCGTGAAAAGCCAAAAGGGGCCCGACCGGTCCCCCGCTCCGGTCGCGCCCCCAGGGGGGTCGAACTTACGTGCCCGCCGACGGGTTCGGTACCGTGTCGATGCCCGCTGTCGTGGCCGAAAGACTCACCCGTGCACAGGTGAGTCCGGATGGTCCGGTTTCGCCCCGTGGAAGACGGGTGTCCGCAGGTCACCGAGGGCGAGGTGCGCGAGGACGACCTCGTAGAGGTCGCTGCCGGCGGCCAGGAGTTGGCGTTCGAGGACCGGTTCGGCGCTGCGGACGTGTTCACGGACGGTCTGCGGGTGCATGCCCAGGGTCTGCGCGGCGCGTTCGGCGTTGCCTCCGGCAGCGATCCAGGTGCGCAGGGTGCGGCGCAGGTCGCGGGTGTCGGAGTCGAGCCGGCCGACGAGGTCCTGGGCCCAGGTGCCCAGCGCGGGGCCGGTCAGCAGGTCGGCGAGCGGGGCGTGCGATGTGGTGGGCTCACCGGCGTCGAGTGCCAGGCCGACCTGGGTGTTGAGGGCGAGATGGACGACGGCGCGGACGGTGAGGTCGGAGAAGTCGGCGCGGAGCAGGGCCTCCACGCGTTCCATGCGGGCGCGCACGGTGTTGCGGCTGACGCCGAGGATCTTCGCGGTGCTGACGGCGGTGAACTCCAGGCCCAGGCGGGTGGTGGCGAGGAGTTCGCCGCGGGTGTGATGGGCCAGGGTGTCGAGCGGGCGCAGCAGCCGGGCGGTCCAGGCGTGCAGTGCGGTCGGGTCCATCAGGCGCTCGGGATGGGTGCGTTCGGCGTACACGGCCTGCTTGTCCGGGCGGAACCGGGCGACGGCGAGGGCGCTGACGGCCTGTCCGTAGGCGGTCGCGGTGCTGGCGAGGCTCTGCGGGGCGCTGCCGCCGAGCAGGATGCCGGGCCGCCGGCCGGCGAGGTCGCGCAGTTGTACGGCGGCGGTGTCGCGCGGCGCCACGACGATGACGTGCGCGTCGACCGCCGGGCAGCGCACGACCAGCGCCTGTTCCCGTGTCACGGCCAGGCAGTCCTCGGCGATGCGGTCACGGTCCTGAGGGCACCCCTCCAGGACGTAGACGCAGGCGGTGTCGGTGTCCAGCAGGCCGGGCCACAGTCCGGCGGCGACCCGGCGTGCGGCGACGGTGTCCTCCACCATCAGCAACTGCAGGATCGCCAGGCGCAGATCGGAGGTCGCGCGTTTGAGGCGGTGGGCGGCCTCGGTGGACCCGTGGGCCCGCAGAAGCAGTTCGAGGACCTGGGCGGTGTGGCTGACGATGTCGGAGGCGCGCCGGTCGAAGGGCTTTTCACGGCTGACCGCGAGGACGCAGGCCGTCGGGGACCCGGGCTGCTCAACCCCGACCAGGCGCAGATGGCGGCCCGTGTCGTCCCAGGCGGCGGAGGAGATGCGTCCGCCGGCGATGTCGGCGACCAGATCGGCGTCCAGCGCCACAGGCGTTCCGGCGACGAGGCTGCCGTCGGCGCCTTGCAGACAGGCCGAACCGTGGACGGCTCCCGCGAGCCAGGAGACGACCCGGTGGACGTCGCGCCCGGTCTGCCGTAGCTGTTCGAGCAGTTGTCGCGCCCACAGCGTGTCGTCGGCACCCGTCGTCTGCGCGGGACGGCTCTCGTCCCTTCGGCCTGCCATGTCGCCCTTCTCCTCATGCATCGCTGCCTCGGCGTATCGCGGGGACGTTACCCCACGAGTGCCCGGCGGTCGTACGAGCACGATCGGACTGACGTGACATCAGGCCCGGTCCCTGAAGGGGCCGTCCGGGGCGAAGGCCAGTTCCGTGAAGCGCTCGGCGATGAGGCGGTGGGTGGGGCCGTCGGGGTGGAGGGCGTCGGGGAGCGGGAGTTCCTCGGCGTCCTTCTCGCCGTAGAGCTCGCGGCCGTCGAGGTAGTGGAGGTGGGGGTCGTCGGCCGAGCGCTGGGCGACGATGCGGGCCAGTTCGTCGCGGATGACGTGCAGGGTGAGTTTGCCGCCGGCGACCTCGGCCGGGTCGCCCATGGCCTGGAAGCGGACCTGGTCGGCGGCGAGGCTGTTGACGTCCATCGCGGTGGGGCCGGGGGTGTCCTCGTGCATGGGGCACAGGATGGGCGAGACGACCAGCAGCGGTGTGGTGGGGTGGCCTTCGCGGACGGTGTCGAGGAAGCCGTGCACGGCGGGGGTGAAGGCACGCAGCCGCATCAGGTCGGTGTTGACGAGGTTGATGCCGATCTTGACGCTGATCAGTTCGGCGGGCGTGTCGCGCAGGGCGCGGGCGGTGAAGGGGTCGAGCAGGGCGCTGCCGCCCAGGCCGAGGTTGACGAGCTCGACGCCGGCGAGGGAGGCGGCGAGCGCCGGCCAGATGGTGCTGGGGGTGGTGGCGTTGGAGCCGTGGCTGATGGAGCTGCCGTGGTGCAGCCAGACCCTGCGGCCGGAGTACGGGGCGGGCTCCACCGGCGCGTCGGTGCGCAGGGCCATGAGTTCGGTGGTCTCGGTGTGCGGCAGCCAGATCTCGATGTCCTTGTCGCCGTCGGGCAGTTCGGCGAAGCGGAGGGTGCCGGCCGGGCCGGGCTGCAGTTCGGCGGTGCTGGCGGCCATGTCGATGGTGAGGGTGTTGCCGCCGGTGACCGTGCCCTGCGCGTAGGGCGCGCCGTCGATGAACAGCTCGTAGATCCCGTCCTCGGGACGGTGGGCGAGGCCGGGGTAGACGCGCTTGGTGGGGCGCGCGTCGAGTTCCACGGTCCGGGTGCGGCTGCGGAGGACGAGGCGTACGCCGGAGGGCTGGGACTCCGCCATGAGGAGCTGTCCGTCGGTGCACTGGGCGCGGGCCCAGGCGGGCAGCCGGTGGGGCAGCACGCCGTCCTCGGTGTGCTCGACCTCCAGGGCGCCGCGCAGCAGGGACGCGGTGACGGGGGTGGAGATCAAGGGTGCGGCGGTGCTCGTCATCTGCTCAGACTCCTGTCGGTCGGGTCGGCCAGTTGCGTAGCAGCGCGTCGAGGGCGTCCAGCGTGCGGGCCCAGCTCTCCTCGGAGTCGGGGAGGCTGTGGCTGAAGCCGCCGGCGAGCTCCAGACTCACGTACCCGTGAAAGACGCTTCCCAGCAGCCGGACCGCGTGTGTCTGCTCGGGTTCGGGCAGGTCGTAGCCGCGCAGGAGGGCGCGGGTCATCTGGGAGTGCCGTACGCCCGCGCTGGCGGCGGCCGTCTCGGGGTCGAGCCGGAGCCGGGCGGCCGCCGAGCGGCCGGGGTGCTCGCGGCCGTAGTCGCGGTAGACGTTGGCGAAGGCGGTCAGGGCGTCCTTGCCGGAGCGTCCGGCCAGGGCGTCGGCGGCCAGGTCGGCGAGTTCCTCCAGGGCGAACAGGGCGATGCGGGTCTTGAGGTCCTGGGAGCTCTTCACGTGGGAGTACAGGCTGGCGACCTTGACGTCGAAGCGTCTGGCCAGGGCGGAGACGGTGACCTGTTCGAAGCCGGCCTCGTCGGCGAGTTCAGCGCCCGCGCGGACGAGGCGATCGGTGGTCAGGCCCACGCGTCCCATGTGCTTCCCTTCCGTCTACCTGAAGCAATTATGCGTTTGCCTAATAGCTTTAGGCAAATTAGCCTCGCGTTTATGAAGCCGCTGACCGAGCAAGAGATCCGTGCCGCCTTCGTCAACTGCAGCAAGGGCGAGGCCAAGCGCCTGTCCGTCCCCCGTGAGCTGGCCGAGCAGCCGTGGGAGGACCTGGACTTCCTGGGCTGGCGCGACCCGCAGGCACCCGACCGCGCCTGTCTGGTGGCCGAGTTGGAGGGGCAGCTGCGGGCCGTGGTCCTGCGCGGTTCGAGTGCCGGGTCCTGGCAGGCGCGGCGCAGCATGTGTTCGATGTGCCTGACCACGCACTCCGGTGGGGTCTCGCTGATGGTCGCCCCGCGTGCGGGAAAGGCCGGGCAGCGGGGCAACTCGGTGGGCGCCTACATCTGCAGCGACCTGGCCTGTTCGCTGTATGTGCGGGGCAAGAAGGACGCGGGCGCCGGCGCCCGGCTGCACGAGACGATCACGCTGGAGGAGAAGGTGCGGCGCACGGTCGCCAACGTCGCCGCGTTCGTGGCCAAGGTGCGGCAGGCATAAGCTCTGCGGATGGCGAAGTACTTCGACGTGCACCCCGACAACCCCCAGCCGCGCACCATCGCCCAGATCGCGGACAGCATCCGGTCGGACGCGCTGATCGCGTACCCGACCGACTCCTGCTACGCGCTGGGCTGCCGGCTCGGCAGCCGTGACGGAATCGAGCGGATCCGCACCATCCGCCACCTCAACGACCGGCATCACTTCACCCTGGTGTGCCAGGACTTCGCGCAGCTGGGCCAGTTCGTGCGCGTCGACAACGACGTCTTCCGCGCGATCAAGGCGTCCACGCCCGGCAGCTACACGTTCATCCTGCCGGCGACGCGCGAGGTGCCGCGGATGCTGCAACACCCGAAGAAGAAGACGGTCGGTGTCCGCATCCCCGACCACGTCGTCACCCAGGCCCTCCTCGCCGAGCTGGGCGAGCCGCTGCTGTCGAGCACCCTGCTGCTGCCCGACGAGGAGGAACCGATGACGCAGGGCTGGGAGATCAAGGACCGCCTGGACCATGTGCTGGACGCGGTGGTCGACTCCGGCGACTGCGGCACCGAGCCCACGACGGTCATCGACTTCTCCGACGGCGAGGCGCAGATCGTGCGGCGGGGAGCCGGGGACGTCTCGCGCTTCGAGTGAGCTCCAGCATCACCCGAGGCAGGGGGCCCTTTCGGCCCGGCGAGTGGCCCGTGCAACGATGACCGCACCCGGCCCGTCGGGCCGTGCATCCGGTCGCCGCCGAGCGCGCAGAGAGGCAGCCCCCATGACCTCCGTACAGGGAACAGCCCTTGACATCACCACCGAGGACGGCGTCGCCGACGCCTATGTGGCGCACGCCGCCGACGGCAGCGCCCGGCCCGGTGTCCTGATGTACATGGACGCCTTCGGGCTCCGCCCCCACCTGAAGTCGATGGCCGACCGGCTCGCCGAGGCCGGTTATACGGTCCTGGTGCCCAACGTCTTCTACCGGAGCGGACGTTCGCCGGTCTTCGACCTGCCGGAGTTCATCGACCCGTCGGCCCGGCCGCAGATGTGGGAACAGATCATGCCGGTCATGCAGACCCACACCTCCGAGCGCGCCAAGCGTGACGCGGGTGCCTACCTCCAGTGGCTGGCGGACTCCCCGCTGGTGGCGGACGGCCCGGTCGCGGTGACCGGCTACTGCATGGGCGCCCGGCTGGCCCTCTACACCGCCGGCACCTACCCGGACCGGGTGGCCGCCACGGCCGGCTTCCACGGCGCGCGGCTGGCGACGGACGACCCGGACAGCCCGCACCTGGTGGCAGAGCGCGTCACGGCGGAACTGTACTTCGGCCACGCCGACGAGGATCCCTCCATGCCGCCCGAGCAGCAGCAGCTGCTGGAGGAGACGCTGACGGCGGCGGGCGTACGGCACCGCTGCGAGGTCTACGCGGGTGCGCCCCACGGCTACACCCAGGCGGACACGGCCGCCTACAACAAGGAGGGC
This sequence comes from Streptomyces sp. NPDC005799, assembly GCF_040630525.1. NCBI lineage: Bacteria > Bacillati > Actinomycetota > Actinomycetes > Kitasatosporales > Streptomycetaceae > Streptomyces > Streptomyces sp. NPDC005799. Next base: position 151,489 of record NZ_JBEXXQ010000007.1, on the reverse strand, counting down.
GACGAGCGGCACTGGGCGGCGCTGCTCGACCTCCTCGACCGCACCTTCTGACCATCATCCACCAACGACGGGCGGCGCCCGCGGAGTTCGCTCCAACGCTCACCTGGCGGTCCCGGGCCAGCTTCTCCACCACGATGTCGTTGAGCGCGGTGTCGTCCAGCG